>NZ_JAVDVV010000025.1:0-76821 GCF_031457035.1 Methylobacterium sp. BE186 | reverse complement strand
AAACAGCTTGTATCCACTCACGATCCAGCACAAAGCCAGATCCGCAAGGACACGCGCCGTCCACGCTTCTCTTCCTCAGATGAACTTGTCAAAGAGCGACACCCGCTTAAAGCCAGTGTCTTCATAGATCAAGACGGAAAAGCGCCTCAGCGAATGCTGGTGGGTTGCTTTCAACCGTCTCGGGAAGTCTGTCCGGGCGGCCCGCCTTTGCTCAGGCACCGCGTCGGGAGGCGTCGTATAGGGTGCCTCAAACCGGGTGTCAACTCGGTATTTCCGGGTCGCGACAGGGTCCCGGCTCCGGGCCGGATCATCCTCTCGCGAAGCGGGGAAGCGGCCGCGCCGATCCTGCCGTGAGGACCCGTCGCGTCGCTTCCTCTATCTGGTGGCACGCCCCGCGCGCCGCAAGAGGGAGAGCCGCTCGTCGGGTCGGCCCCCGTGACCGGACCTTCGACCGGAACCGGATGGGTGGCGCCGTGCCGCGGGGCGGCCGGTCGCATCGCTGCGGGCCCTGCCAGCGCCTACAGGCCGTGGATGCTCGATCCTGAAACCCTCTTCGTCGCCGCGACCGGTCTCCTCGGCGCGGCCGGCCTCATTCTCGGGGCCCTCCCCCGCCGGTCCTGGCACAAGCTGGCCGGTGCCCGCCCGCGGATCGTCACCGACGAGGATCGATCCGCGCCCGCCCCCCTCGCCCTCGCCTCCTCGACCTGAGCGAAGGCGATGAAGGGTTCGGCAGGTCGGGCTCGCCCTTCGGCAGGGCGGCCCCTGTTTCGGACGGCCTCCGTCTCTGCCTTCAAGCGGATGGTGCGATCCTGCACCGCCGAGGGGTGCCGGATCCAACCTCTGCCCCCAAGGGGCTTGGTGGCCGCGCGCGCCTGTGGCACACGGTCCCCATGACCGACATGACGACCAACACCCATCCCTACACGCTCGAGATCCTTCCGCCGAAGGCCGAGGGTGCTTCCTATCAATGGGCGATCCGCCGGAGCGGCAAGCTGATCCAGCGCTCGGACCGCGCGCTCGCGAGCGAAGCGAAGGCGCGCGAGAACGGAATGGCGCAGATCGAGAGGCTGCTCTCGGGCGCAGGCGACCGCTAGTCGTCGCGATCTCCGCATCCCCGCGCCGGGCGACATCCCGGCGCGGGAGGGTCGGCGGAAATCCGCCGGCCCCTCTTTCGCCGTGTCGCCTCGGGCCGCCGGCCCTCTGATGGCCCCTGCGCCGCTCGATGCGCGCGCGGCGGCATCCTCACGACATGATCGTCCTCGGACGAGGCGATCCGCAGCGCGGTCGCGATCCGGGTTACCTGCTTCGCCCGCCGGAGCGGGACGGAGCTCTTCGCGACGCGGTGCGCGCCGCCCGCCGCCCGAAATCCCGCCGATCAGAAATCCCCGGACCGACATCCGGATGAGCGGACGCGCGCGCGGCCCGTGCCGGACCCGTAGGCCGGCACGGGCCGCGCGGCTCCGCCGTGGCGGTGATCCCGCGCCAGGCGCGCCCTACTCGACCTTCAGGTTCGCCGCGCTCTCCTTACCGGAGCGCCGGTCGGCCTCCACCTCGTAGGAGACCTTCTGGCCTTCGGCGAGGGTGCGCAGACCGGCCCGCTCGACGGCCGAGATGTGGACGAACACGTCCTTGCCGCCGTTGTCGGGCTGGATGAAGCCGTACCCCTTCGTCTCGTTGAACCACTTCACAGTGCCAGTGCTCATGATGGATATCCTAGCCGTTCCAGGCGGCCTTATCTGGATCCCTTCGCCGCTCCGGCAAGTCGCGATGCGCGAACTCCGTCCGTGAGGGCACGCTCGGGACGCGGCGCCGGGATGCGGAAACGAGAAAGCCCTGCCAGATCCTGGCAGGGCTCCTCAATGCGCGGGCCCAGGTCTCGGGCGGGCCCAGGTCTCAAGCGGGCGCGGTCTCAGGCGGCGCGGCGACCCGCGGCGACCGAGGCGTTCTCGTTCCCGGGACGCACGGCGGTGCGGGTTCCGGCCGAGGCGCCGCCGGAGACGGCGGTGAGCTCGCCGGCGGAGGCGCCGTTGCTCGGGGTCAGGCGGTCGGCCACGAAGGCGACGAGGGCGACGTTGGCGGCGCCGGCGGCGACGACGGCGGTGAGGAGCAGGGTGATCATGGTGGACGTCCCGTGTTGTGTTTGCGTTGCAGCATTTATGGCACCGCACACAGCGTTTTGGCATGCCAGATGCCACACACCAGTCATTCACCCAGCGCATGAGAGGGGGCGTTTGCGGGCCGAGACCCGGCAAATTTGCAGTATGGTGCCGCCTCATCTGTCCGCCGCGCGATATTCTGCATGGACAGACGACGGGTATTCCGGTTAAGGCCTTCCCGCGGACCTGCTCGAATAGCTCAGCTTAAGCTTGAGCTTTCGGCCTCGTCTGCTTGCGCCGGCAAGATGTAGGGAATCGTTGCATGTATAGCGCCAGGAGCCGCGAAGTTGCCGAGCCATGGCTCGTGCTGCCGGAGCCCGCGCTCGATCGCTACCTGCTGCGCTCGCGCCGCCGCGCCGCCAACGACAACAGCCGCCTCCCCTACCGGATTCCCCGCACGGTGCTGTTCGGCGCCTGCGCGGCGCTGATCAGCGTGCTCTCCCTCGCCGCCTCCCAGATCTGGTAGGTGCCGAGGCCCGTCGCCGGCCGGTTCGGTCGGGGTGGGCCGCCCGCAGGGCTCCACGACAGCGCGCCCTCCGCCGCAACGGAACCTTAGCATTCGTGGATGCGCGCGCGCCGCGGGCGTGCTCCATCGGTCGCCGGGCCCATTGATCCCACGGGGATGGCATGCAGACCTCCGCGCCTGCCTACAACGTCTTCCGTCGCAAGCGGCAGCCGGCTCTTCGCTGCGCCGTTCCCCTGGATCAGCCCGTGCCCTCGTTCGTGAGCGGCGAGACCTGGGATTTCGGCGGCACCGTCACGGGCGAGCAGCCGCCGCCCGGCTTCAAGCCGGAGGCTGCGGACGAGGCCGTGCGCCACACCGGCTATTACCTGTTCCACGCGGTCCAGGCGTAGCGGCGGGGCTTCGTCAGGGCGCGCGCTGCGTCGGCGGGGTGGATTGCGGGCATTCCGGAGGGCGCGGCCCCGTCGCCTGGCCCGGCGGATCGCAGGCCGCCACGGGCGGCTTCCCGGCTGCATCGTCCCGGGCGCTCCGCAGGAGGCCGAATCCCCAGAAGACGGCGACGCCGACGGCGACCGCCACGAACAGCGTGATCGCGATCCGGGGAAGCAGGCGGCTCATCACGGCGTCCTCGGCGTGGGAAAGGCTGGGCTCGGGCAATCGGGCAGAATGAGCTTGCCCACGGTGTTCTGCGGATCGCAGGCCGGGATCGCAGGCTTCCCGCCGTTCTCGGCCCGCCGCTTGTCCTGCGCGTCGGAGACCCAGAGGCCGATGCCGACCACGGCCACGATGGCGACGAGGGCGGTGGCCACGAGGGGAAGCCAGCGGGGCATGCGTTCAACCCTTCAGAATCGTGGCGATGACCTGCTTGGCCCGTTCGAGGTCGAGCTCGGCCTCCGCCACGGCAGCCTCGGCCTGCGCGAGACGGTGGACGGCGTGGAGCAGGTGCGAGCCCTTCGTCATCCCGGCCAGCGCATCGACGGCCTCCTGGTCAACCTCGATCAGCGCGGACGGGTCCCCGAGGAGCAGGGCGACCCGGTGCTCGCAATGGCGGCCCTCGGTGCCGTCCGCGCAGGTGCAGGTGAACCGCACGCCGCGATGCGTCCGCGTCGCCTCCATTCGATGCACGGCGGTACCGTCGGCGGCGCGCACGGAGAACACCAGGGCTGACATCAAGGCTCCTACCTCTGCGCCGGTCGCCACGGGGCCCGGCCCTGGTCCGCCTCATGGCACGGCTGCGCGGGTCGGCGCCATCCCGCCTCGATCCGTGGCGCCCGGGCCGCGCGGCTCCGGGACACCTTCGGGAGTTGACTTGCTGCCGCACGGCTCCCCTGTCGGGAGCCAGCGTCGCGCAGCCGCCCCCGACCCAGAGTCCCGATGATCGTCCGTCCCCGCCCCGGTCTCCTCGCCATCCTCGTCACCCTGCACGGCTCGATCCTGCCGCAGGTGGCGCTGAAGATCCTGTTCGTCACCGGCATCGCGTGCCTCGTGGTCGCGGCCGAGCGCCACTGGCCGGACCTCCTGGCCCTCCATGCCGGCGTCGCGCCCTTCACCCTCGTGGGCTTGGCGCTCTCGATCTTCCTGAGCTTCCGCAACAACGCCTGCTACGAGCGCTGGTGGGAGGCCCGCAAGCAATGGGGCCTCCTGATCGTCGCCATGCGCGGCCTCGCGCGCACGATTCCGGCTCTCCTCCCCGGCGAGGCGCAGGAGGCGCGCCGCCGCCGCCTGCTGCGCCGCCTGTCGGGCTTCGCGCACGCCCTGCACGCCTCGCTGCGCGCGCAGGATCCCGGCGCGGCGGCGGCACCGTGGCTGCCCGCGGACGAGGCCCGCGCCGCGGCGGCGCATCCCGACCCGGCGGACGCCGCCCTCCGCCACCTCGCCGCCGATCTCGGCGAGGCCCTGCGGGCGGGCGAGATCAGCGACGTGCTCTACGGCGTCTTCGAGGCCAAGCTCGACGCACTCTCCCGGATCCAGGCCGCCTGCGAGCGGATCAAGGGCACCCCCCTGCCCTTCGCCTACACGCTCCTGATCTACCGGACCTCATGGCTCTACTGCGCCCTCCTGCCCTTCGGCCTCGCGACCTCGCTCGGATGGGCGACGCCGCTGATCACCGCGCTCGTCGCCTACACGTTCTTCGGTCTCGACGCGCTGGGCGACGAGCTCGAGGAGCCGTTCGGCCTCGAGGCCAACGACCTGCCCCTGAACGCGCTCCTGCGGACCGTGGACGGGATCATCCTCGACGCCCTCGGCGAGCCCGCGCCGCCCGCCGTCCTGCCGGAGAGCTTCGTGCTGCAGTGATGCTGACGCTGACCCACCAATCTGGTCCGTGCTGAGCGCAAGTTTTTCGGGCTTCCTGAACCCTGAGTGTGACCGTTACGACCGACCACGGTGTCATCACGATCCTGGCCGGCAATGTCTCCGGGACGCTCGAGGTGCAGACCCTAGACGACCGGGTCCACGGCCCCGATCCGGACGTGACCGTGAAGCTGCTTGCCAGCAGCATCGGCACAGTCGATCCAGCCCGAGCGATCGGTCACGTCCTCGACGACGACCCCGCCCCGGCCCCGCAGAACCGCGCGTACTTCGGCAGCCTCAGCCACGACGTGCACAGCCCGGCTGGCGAGGTCTACGCCCTCTACGATGCAGTCCTGCAGCGCACTCCGGAAGCGGACGGCCAGCTGTCCTGGACGCAGGCGCGCGGTGAGGGCCTGCCTCTGCACGACCTTGCCGAGGCCCGACTCAAATCTGAGGAGGGTCAGAGCCACCTCGCGCAGGCAGATGACAGGAGCTTCGTCGAGGCGCGCTGGGACGGGAGGCGGAGCCGGCTGGGCTGCAGGCGTGGACCGACGCGCTCGCGCATAGCGTATCGCGCGCCGAGGTAGCGGTCGGGATCGTCCAGAGCCCGGAGGCGCACCAGCATCTCGCCAACCTGATCGAGCACGGCTGGCTACTGGCCACCTAGGAGGCGAAGTCTGACGCTGTGGCTCACGTCGGATGTCCGATGTGAGCCACGCTGCGGCCTTGGCAGAAGCCACATCGTATGTCCGCCTATCGGCAGATTAAGTTCTAAAGCCGACCAACTGCTTCCAGCCAACCCCGGCCGGCAGCTTTGCGCCCATTCCGGTCGTTTAGCCAGCCTCGGCCGCTTCTCTGAAGCGGCCCTTCGCGGACTAGGCATTAGCGAACCAAGCGGCCTCGGCTTTCACAAGCCACCACGCGGGTGAGACGCCAGCCACTGCAAAGCTTGGCAGAGCTCAAACGGGACCCTCGGCGGCCGTTCATGTCCTATGCTTAAGCCTAGTTCGGCGTCCGAACGACGACCACGTCTTGTTCCATCAAGGAGGGCACGCAGGAACTGTTGGAATGGGAGGGTCGTTGCGTTTCTCAGCCGGCCCATCGCTGATCCAGCGCCGGTCGGCACCTTCGAGGTTCAAGCGCGCGGCGCCGGCAGGGCATGAGCGACAACGACGACCCCTTCACCAACGAGCAGTTGACCGAACTGGCTCTGATGCAGGCGGAGAATGCGGCGCAGACCGGAAAGGCGCTGGCCGCGACGGCGCATCAGGCCATCGCCGGATTGGTGATGAACGCGCTTCTCTTGCACGAGCTGGAGCGTCTCGGCCTCGTCGACCACGACGCCGTGATGGCGGAGGCAGTCCAGCGCGCTCGGTCGATCCAACCGCCGGATGTCGGGGCCAGCGTCGCCCAGGTCATCAAGACCCTCTTCGACGGTGAGGCGCCCACCGCCCCGCGCGCAGACCTTACCCTCATCAATGGCGGCCTGATGGATGCACAATCCTGACGCAGCAGCAACAAGGCGGATCGTCCGAGTGCAAGTGGCCTCGGCGCCCTGGTTGCAAGATGTCACGACGTACAATTGGGAAACGGGTCGCGCGCAAAGAATGAACTCCCCTGTTTCGTCCGATGTCCCATCCGATCAAGCACGAATTCATGCATCAGATCATCTGGCGCAGGGAGTACGTTGCCATGCTCGCCTCTGCCGGATCATGCACAAACTGCGGCCCGAACGAGTTGGCCGCGGACGAGAGTTCCGTCTGGGCTGAGAAGGCGCCGTCCGTCGGCTTCATCCATCCCGATGTCGTGCGGGCGATCCACGCCGTCCTGACCGAACTCGGCGCCGACCGCGACGGCCTCATCGGTGAGGCGGGCCTCGATACTTGCCTCTTCGACAGGAGCAGCAAGCCCGTTCCGTTCACGGCCATCGGGCGCCTGATCGCGCTTGCGGCCGACCGCTCGCGCTGCCCCCATCTCGGATTGCTGGTCGGGCAGCGAACCACCCTGGCCTCCTTCGGCCTCCTCGGCGTGATGCTGCGCAACTGCGCCTCGGTGGGGGACGCCCTGCGGGCCCTGGAAGCTCATGCGTGCGTGCGAGACCGCGGGGCCATGGTTGGCCTCGGTGTCCACGACGATGTCGCCGTCCTCAGCTATGCCCCGCACGAGCCCGAGGCCGAGGGCGCGGCCCTGCATCTGGAGCGGGCGCTCGCCACGGTGACCAACATTCTGCGGGGGCTGTGCGGTCCCGATTGGGCGCCGCTGGAGGTTCTGCTGCCGCGCTCCGCGCCGCGCGACACGGCTCCTTACGGAGCCTTCTTCCGCGCGCCCGTCCGGTTCGACCAGGAAACGGCCGCCTTGGTGTTTGCGGCGGGACTTCTGGAGCAGCGGATCGCAGGCGCGGACCCGGCAACGCGCCAAAGGGTGGAGGATCCCATCCGCCGGCTCGAGGCAGATCTCCCCTCCACGCTGACGGACAAGCTTCGCGAATACCTCCAGACCGCCGTCACCCGGCAGCGCTGCAAAGCCGAGCGCGTGGCGCGCCTGAGACTGGTGAACCGCCGCACCTTGAGCCGCCGGCTGAGAGAAGAGGGCACGAGCTTCCGGCGACTGGCCAACGAGGCGCAGTTCCGCGTGGCCAAGCATCTTCTCGCCGACACCGGCATGGCCATCGGGCAGATCTCGGCGGCTCTCGACTTCTCCGAGCCTCCCGCGTTCACGCATGCTTTCCGCCGCTGGTCGGGTACGACGCCCAGCGCCTGGCGGCACGCGAACCGGCCGGAGATGAAGCGCGACGAGACCCACGAGGAAGCTCGCGTGCGCCGGAAGAGGGACACAGGATGCAGCAGCACGTTCCTGCCTGGGCCTGCGCCCTCCTGATGCTCACTGGGGAGGCGAGCGCGCAGGGCGCCCGCACGCCTCTGCTGGATCGGGCGGATGCGCGCATGCAGATCGGCGCCGCCTCGCTGGTGCCGACGCTCCGCGGCCGCTGGCTCTATGCCGATCATAAGCTTGTCGTCGGTCGCGTGCAGGATGTGCGGGTCTCGGCCGACGGCACCACGCTCGTCGCCGTGGTGGCCCGCCGACGCTGGCTCGGCGGTGGGGAGATCGGCATGCCGGTTCCTCTTCTGCGGCAGGCGGACAACGACCTCACCGTGAGCGGCACACGCGAGACCATCCGGCAGATCCCGCTCCTCAGGCCGTGAGGCACCGGCATGAGACCGTTGTGGCTGAGAAGTCTAAAGCTTGGACAGCCACCCAGGAAAATTTGGCGCGTCGATGATCGGAGGTGACCAAATGAGTATCGCCAGTATCCTGGTCTCTCTGGACCTCGGAACGAAGGCTGCCGAACGCGTTCGCCTCGCCGCCGGTCTCGCAAGCCGTTTCGGCGCGACCCTCACGGGTATCGCCGCGCGTAAAATTCCCACACCCGGCCCAGGCGAGGACCTCAAGACGATACAGGCCGCCTACAAGGAGGAGCAGGCCAAGCTCGACGAGGATCTGAAACGGTGCCGGGAGGTCTTCGAGCGGAGTTGCGGCACGGAGATCCGGACGGCTTGGCATCAGGCAGAGGCCGACGCCACAAGCTTCCTAGTCCGCCGAGCGCTCGCCGCCGATCTCGTGATTGTCGGACGCGAGACGGACAACGATGCCGGATCCTTGGCCGTCCAGCCCGGTGCCCTGCTGATGGAAGTCGGCCGGCCGGTTCTGATTACGCCGGGCACCGATCACCTCAGGGCCGAACGGATCGTCGTCGCATGGAAGGACGCGCCCGAGGCGCGGCGCGCGGTTTCGGCCGCTCTGCCGCTAATCCGCCGCGCGAAGCAGGTCTTCGTCGTGAGCGCGGGTGAGGAGGCGCGCGGCACCGGTGCCGAGCAGGTCTGCGAGTTCCTCGGCCTTCACGGCGCGCAGGCGACCACGCATCTGCTGACCGCGACGAACCGTGAGGTCGCCGATGAGATCTTGCGGTTCACGACACGAGAAGATGCGGACCTTCTGGTCATGGGCGGGTACGGCCATTCTCGGTTGCGGGAATGGCTGTTCGGCGGCGTGACGCGGGACGTCCTGCAGACTTCGCCTATGTGCTGCCTGATGAGCCACTGATGGAGGAGGGCTCGGAAGCCCTGGCCAACTGGCTGTCCATCCGCCGAAGACTGGGTAGAGCTCGTCCCGAGTCGATTGTCACATCGGCCACATCTGATGTCCCCGTCGACCAAGTGTCCCCGATGATCAAGCGCACTATCGTCCTCGCTGTAGAGTGAGGCTCAGAACGGGGGCGGGTTTATCTTGTTGCGTAGGGGACAGCGGACGCTGCAGCAATCCTGATCGGAGGAGGCACCTCGTCTTCGCGCGAAGCGCATTCTCTTCCCGCGGATCGGCGTCCACTTCGCTTCATGGCGCGCTCGCGCACCGGCCCATGGCGCCTGCGCAGGGAGGCGTGAGCATGCGAATTGCGATGTTCAGCGCGAAGAACTACGAGCGCGCGCTTCTCAATGAACTCAATGCAGGTCACGGGCATGACCTCGTCTATTTCGATGCGCTGCTCGAACCCGAGACCGCCCCTCTCGCTGCCGGCTTTCCGGCGGTCAGTGTCTTCGTCAACGATACCGTCAATCGCGACGTCCTGAGAAGCCTCGCCCAGGGCGAGACGAAGCTCGTTGCGACGCGCTGCACCGGATTCAATCACATCGACTTGGAGGCCGCAGAGGAATTTGGCATTCGCGTCGTGCGAGTCGCCAACTACTCGCCGAACTCCGTGGCAGAGTTCGCGGTGGGCTTGCTCCTTGCGCTCAACCGCAAAATCCATCGGGCCTACAATCGAACGCGCGAGGGCAACTTCAAGCTCGACGGGCTCATGGGGTTCGATCTCGTCGGCCGTACCGTGGCGGTGATCGGCACGGGGCGGATCGGGACTATCTTCGCCCGCATCATGGCCGGCTTCGGCTGCACGGTGATCGGGTTCGACGTGCATCGCTCGCCCGAGTTCGAGGCGATCGGAGGCCGCTACGTCGATGCGAAAGGCGTCGAAGAGGCGGACGTCATCTCCATGCATTGCCCGCTGACGCCCGAGACCTATCACATCGTCGACGCGCGGACGCTCGGGCGCGTGAAAACGGGCGCCCTCCTGATCAATACGAGCCGAGGCGGATTGATCGACACCGACGCGGCGATCGATGCCTTGAAGTCCGGCCGGCTGGGCGGGATGGCCATCGATGTCTACGAGCAGGAAGCGGATCTGTTCTACAGAGATCTGTCGAGCGCCGTGATCCCGGACGACGTGATCCAGCGCCTCGTCTCGTTTCCGAACGTGATCGTGACGGGCCACCAAGCCTTCTTCACCCGCGAGGCCTTGGAGACGATCCTCGGCACGACGCTCGCGAGCATCTCGGAATTCGAAGCGGGGCGTCCCCTCACCTTTGAGATCGCCCCGCCTGGCCGCGCCCGAGAATGATCTATGCTGCGCCCGCGCTATATTCCGCCCGAAAACATCTTCCCGCCGAACCCGTGGGCGTTCGAGGCCGTCCGCTACGACGCGAGACTTGCGCGCGAACTGGCCGGACAGGCCGAGACGATGTTTGCCCTGTCGAACGGGTATCTGGGCATCCGCGGCGCGGTGGAGGAAGGCACACCTGTCCGGGAGGCGGGCACATATCTCAACGGCTTCTATGAACACCGGCCGATCTCCTACGGTGAGCATGCCTACGGCTTCCCGACCGTCGGCCAGAGCATCCTGAACTGCCCGAACGGCACGGCTCTGAAGCTCTTCGTCGAGGACGAGCCGTTCGTCGTGCCGCAGGCCGAAGTTCTGGATTACCGGCGCTCCCTCGATCTGAGAGCCGGCACCCTGAACCGGGAGGTCCGCTGGGTGTCCCCCACGGGCAAGCGCTTGCACATGCGGACGGTCCGGCTGGTCTCGCTCGCGCATCGGCATCTCGCCGCGATCGAGTTCGAGCTCATTGCGGAGGACGCGGATGTCGAGGTCGCGGTGTCGTCCGAGCTCGAGAACGATCAGCCGTTGAGCGCCGACACCACGGATCCTCGTCTCGCGGAGGGGTTTGTCGGCCGGGTTCTGCACCCCGCCGGGACGCGATCCGAGGGCCTGCGGGCGATACTGAGTTACCAAACCGGAAGCTCCGGCTTGAGCCTCGGCTGCGGCATGGACCACAGCGTCTTCACCGAATGCTCGATGCTCGCCGAGTTGAGCTGCGACGATGATTTTGCTGCCGCCGTCTTCCGCTGCAAACTCTCGCGGAACAAGCCCCTGCGCATCTGCAAGTACTTGAGCTATCACTATTCGGACGATCCAGACCCTGCGCAGATCCTGTTCCAGACCACCTCCACCCTCAACCGCGCGACGACGCATGGATTTCAGGCGATCCTTGAGCGCCAGAGGAGCGATGTCGAGCGCTTCTGGGCGCGGGCCGATGTCACGGTGGAGAGCGACAATCCGAGGACGCAGCAGACGATCCGGTGGAACCTCTTTCAGCTTCTGCAAGCCTCAGAGCGAGCGGAAGGGCATGGGATCGGCGCAAGGGGTCTGACCGGACGGACCTACGAGGGACATTACTTCTGGGACACGGAAATCTATGTCCTTCCGTTCCTGATCTATACGAATCCTCCGATCGCGCGCAGCGTCCTTAAATTTCGCTACGATATGCTGGACAAGGCGCGGGCGCGGGCGCGCGAACTGGGACACCGCGGAGCCACCTTCCCCTGGCGGACGATCAACGGTGAGGAGGCGTCAGCCTACTACGCGGCGGGAACCGCGCAGTACCACATCAATGCCGACATCGCCTACGCGCTGCGGAAATACGTCGAGGTCGCCGGCGATGAGGAGTTTCTCTGGAGCTACGGCGCAGAGATCCTGATCGAGACCGCGCGCCTCTGGTTCGATCTCGGCTTCTTCTCTGACGCCAAAGGTGGCCGCTTCTGCATCAACGGCGTCACCGGACCGGACGAATATACGGCGATCGTCAACAACAACTGCTTCACCAACCTGATGGCGCGGGAAAACCTGCGCTACGCCGTCCAGACGCTGCGCACTCTCGAACGACTGCACCCTGACCGGTTCGCTGCGCTGGTCGCTCGCACGGGTCTGGAACGTCCCGAACTCGGCCACTGGGAAGAGGCGGCCGAGCGGATGTATCTGCCCTACGATGAGCGCCTCGGAATCCATCCTCAGGATGACGACTTCCTCGACCTGGAACGTTGGGATTTCGCGTCGACATCGGAGGATGATTATCCCCTCCTGCTGCACTACCATCCTCTAAATCTCTACAGATCTCAGGTGATCAAGCAGGCAGACACCGTGATGGCCATGTTCCTGCTGAATGGCCATTTCACGCGGGACGAGAAGAGGCGGAATTTCGCGTATTATGATCCTCTGACGACGCACGACTCGTCCCTGTCGGTCTGCATTCAGAGCATCATCGCGAACGAGATCGGGCTCGAACAGAAAGCGATCGCGTATTTCGACTTCGCTGCGGCGATGGACATGTCCGATATCGGCGGCAACATGATGCACGGCGCTCACGTCGCCGCGATCGGCGGTACGTGGCTCGCCCTCGCCTACGGCTTCGCCGGACTGCGCGACAGCGAGGGCCGCATCTCGTTCAATCCCATCTTGCCGAAGGCGTGGTCGGCCCTGAAGCTCGTCCTGACCGTGAGAGGACAGACGTTTCGGGTCGAGATCGACCACGCCTCGGCGACCTATCGGCTTCTGAATGGCGAGCGTTTGGATTTCTCGCACGTGGGGGACGATTGCGTCCTAACCTCCGCCGAGCCGGTTCTGACCCGCCCGGTCGGGCCGGTGCGGTCGGACCCTCGCGGCTTCGGCGAGGCGAATTGACCTGCGGGCGGCGGGGCGCCAGCGGAGGGCCAAGGTCCGGCAAGAGGACAGGCCGGGCCCGGCGCACGGAAGCGGAGCGTTCTTCCATGATGGCCTCAATCAGCGAACTCATCGGCACACAGCCGATTCTCGCGCTCTTCCTCGCCATCGGCCTCGGTTACGCGGTGGGACAGATCCGGTTCCTGGACTTCTCGCTCGGCGTGGGCGCGGTGCTCTTCGTCGGCCTGTTCATCGGTGCCATCGCACCCAAGGTGCAGATCGCGGGGCCGCTCGGGCTGGTCGGGCTGATCATGTTCCTCTACGCGATCGGCATTCTCTACGGCCGCCAGTTCTTCGAGGGCCTGTCGGGACCCGGGCGCATCTACAACCTACTCGCGGCCATTGCTGTCATCGCCGGACTGCTGGTGGCGCTCGGCCTCGGCGCCGTCTTTCAGGTCAGTCTCAGCCACACGCTCGGCATTTTCGCCGGATCAATGGTCAGCACGGCGGCCTTGCAGGCCGCGATCGACACCATCGGAAACCGGGATCCCTCCATCGGCTACTCGGTCACCTATCCGTTCGGCGTGATCGGCCCCATCCTCTGCCTGTACTTCATGACGCGGCGCGTGAAGCCGGTCTTTCCGCCCCAGCCCATCCGCTTCCATATCGGCGAGGTTACGGTCGAGCGCTTGCCGGCCGCCGGCGCCACGCTCGGCGCGGTCATGGCCACTCTGCCCGAGGGCGTGCAGATCGCGGGCGTGCGACAGGAGCACCACAACCGGCTGCCCGATCCGGATCTCGAACTGCATCCCGGCGACGCTCTCCTGATCGCGGCCGATCGGGCGGTGGCCGTGGACGAGGTCGCCTCGGTCCTCGGCCACATCGACCGGGGCCGGCTCGCAAGGGATCGCGGCGACATCACCTATCAGCGCTTCTTCGTCTCGAAGCCGGCGCTGACCGGCGTGAAGCTCGCGGAGCTACCCCTCCCACCTGGCATCCCGATCCGCGTTCTGCACGTCCGCCGCTATGACATGGACGTGATGCCCACGCCGGACCTGATGCTGGAGCTGGGAGACCGGGTCGGAGTCCTCGTGGCACCCGACCACGTGGCCGAGGCGCGGGCGCATTTCGGCGATACGGTGAAGGCGGCCGCGGACTTCAGCTACGTCTCGGTCGGGCTCGGCATGGTGCTCGGCGTGCTTCTCGGCCTGATCCCGATCCCGGTACCGGGTGTGGGCACCGTCACCCTCGGCATCGGCGGCGGCCCGCTCATCGTCGCGCTGATCCTCGGCAGGCTTCGGCGCACCGGGCCGCTCAGCTGGGTGATGCCGTTGCCCGCCAACATCGTGCTGCGCAATCTCGGCCTGACGCTATTCCTGGCTACGGTCGGGATCAACTCGGGCCAGGCCTTCGTCACGACCGTCGCACAGACCGGACCGTTGATGCTGCTGATCGGTGTGGCGATGTTGCTGACCACGGTGGCGATCGTGCTGCTCGCAGGCTTCTACCTGCTCAAAATCCCGTTCGACGATCTGCTCGGCGTCGCCTCTGGCGCCACGGGCAATCCCGCGATTCTGGCCTATTCCGCGCGCACGGCCCCAACCGACCGGCCGGACGTGTGCTACGCGATGATCTTTCCCTCGATGACCATCGTGAAGGTCTTCAGCGTGCAGGTGCTCGGCCTGCTCTCTCTCGCTGGCTGACCCTCGGCGATACGCCTCGAAACGGATGGTCAGCGCGTTCAGCTATGCATCGACATCCGCGAGGCCACGCGCGGCTTCCGACGACAGGTCGACACGCAGTGGCGACCGAGCTTCCAGGTTCCGCGTGAGGCCCGCGACGGTGACGTCCAACGCGTCGCCTTCAATCAGCGTCGCTTCCACTGCATTGGCGGTCACGCTAAGCCCGACGGATCGGCCTCTCCACCGCACCTTGAAGGAGAGGCGGTTCCAAGAGGGCGGCAGCTTGGGGTCGAGCTCCAAGGTCTCGCCCACGAGGTTCAGGCCCGCAATGCCCAGGATCGCGGCCTGCCACAGCCCGCCAAGCCCGGCGATTCGGATGCCGCCGGCGCTGTTCGGATCGGTATCGAGGTCGAGGGAGGCCGTCTCCCGCATGTACCGGAGCGCCATGTCGGCGTCTCCGAGCCGAGCGGCCACGCGTGCATGCATCGCCGCGCTCAACGAGCTGCCATGGGCACAGCGCGGCTCGTAGTGGCGGAAGTTGATCATTGCCCGACGGTCGGGGAACGCCTCGGGCAATAAGGCTATCAGGGCCACCACGTCGGCCTGCTTGATGACCTGCGAGCCTTGCGTCTGCTCACGACCTATCACCACGTCGATCGGGAGCGCGTGATCGGCGTAATCCGCAACGTTCAGCTGCTTCAATGCGTGGAAGCCGGCGAACTGCTCGTAGAGTCCGGTCCTGGGGTCGAGGCCAGTGACGATCCGGGCGATCGCGTCCCGCCAGTCGTCGAGCTCGCGGTCGTCGAGGGCGAGCTTGTCCTGAAGCGCGCAGGCGTGATCGGGCCAGCGGTGCCGCAGCAGGTCCAGCGATTCCAGGGCACACGCGATGTTCCAGCGCGCCATCACGTTGGTGAAGGCATTGTCGTCCACATCCTCGTGGTACTCATCCGGCCCGATCACTTGGCGGATGTGGCGCCAGCCATCCGCCTCAACGACGGCTCGGGAGGCCCAGAAGCGGGCTGTTTCGAGGAGGATCTCGGCACCCGCATCGCGAAAGAACCCGTCGTCGCCGGTGGCGCGCCAGTACTGCCAGACCGCGTAGGCGACGTCGGCGCTGATGTGGTGCTCCATCTTGCCGGTCAGGATCTCGATCGGCTTCCCGTCGGGCCCCAGCACCGATTCCGGTGTGGTCTCGATGCCTGTGTCGGCCGATTCCCAGGGGTAGAGCGCACCTCGGTACCCGCAGAGCTCAGCTTTCGCGCGCGCCCCGGGCAGGGTGTGGTACCGGTACATCAGCAGCGCGCGCGCCGCGTCCGGCCAGACCGCGGTGTAGAACGGCAGGAGATAGGTCTCGGTGTCCCAGAAGACGTGGCCGAAATAGGCATCGCCGGTCAGGCCGCGCGCGCCGATCGACACCCGGTCGTCGTTCGGGTTCGCCGCGCTCGTCAGATGATACACGGCGAACCGCAGGGCACGCTGCAGGTCGTCGTCACCCTCGATGCAGATGCCGCTGGCGCTCCAATGCGCGTCCCAGGCGGCCTCGTGCCCCTCAAGGATGGCGCGCCAACCCGCGGAGGTGCTGCGCTCCAGCGCGGCCGCGGCTCGCGGCACCGGATCTTCCGCCGACCGGTCGGCCCGCGCGACGGCGACGAGGCGGGAGAATTCAGCAACTTCACCGGCCTTCGAGCGCCATCGGAAAATCCAACGCAGCGGGAACGGGCGCTCAGGCTCGAGCGAGGCATCGTCCAGGCGCAGCGACGCGGCGCCGGCCATCGCGACGACCTTGCCGGTCCCCTCGGTTCGCCACGCGCCGAGGTCGGCCTCGAGACGCACCGGCTCCATGCCGAGGCCGGCAAGCCCGAAGCTCGCTTCGAAGCGCACTTCGACGCCGTCACGGTCCAGCACGATCCGCTGCAGCTGCAGCCCCATCGCTCGGTCAGCCAGTGACAGAAGGCGAAGCTCGTGGCCCGTCGCGGTGATGCCTGCCGGTGTCCGGTGCGTCCATTCGGAGAGCAGCACGCCGCGCCGCATGTCGAGCCGACGCAGGCCGTGAAGCATCTCGCCCTCGCGTGCCACCAGCGGCTCTCCATCGAGGATGAGGCGGACCCGCGACCAGTCGGCGACAGGCACGAGCGCCGGCACGGGCGGCTCGGTGTTCGGCATGTCGAATAGCCCGGCCACGTAGCAGCGCGGCCACGAGGCCCATCGGATGTAGCTGAGCCAACTCGCCCAGGTCGGTCCTCGGCCCGTCGACCGCGACGCGCGCATGCCGAGGAACCCGTTGCCGAGAGCGAAGCGCGACTCGACGGCGCTTTCCGTGAGCACGCTGTAGCCTTCGTGGGCCAGAACCCAGCCGGGCTCCTCTGTCGGTTGAAGCGCCTCAAGCATTTGCGACAGGCTCCTCGACGGTCCGGGCGCGCAGAGTGCCCGTGGCCAGGGCGGCGATCTCGACGTGGTCGAGGCTTGTGACGACGAGGTCGGCACCGGCCTCGCGCAGCAGTGCCTCGTCGTTGAGCCGGGCGATTCCGAGTCCGGTCATCCCACCTGCGCGCGCCGCCCGGATCCCGGCAGGCGCGTCCTCCACCACGACGCACCGCGCCGGCGGCGTTTCCACGGCTTCGGCCGCGAGCAGGAAGAGCGCCGGATCCGGCTTGCCCTTCAGCACCTCCCGGCCGCTGAGGTCGGCGTCGAACAGCTGGAGGAGCGTCCGCCCGTCCGGAAGCTTCAGGCGGCTCAGCATCGCGGCGGCGTTCTTCGACGAAGAGGCCAGCGCCAGCCGCAGCCCAGCCGCCTTCAGCGCGGCGGAGAAGCGCAAGGCGTCCGGAAACACCTCGAAGCTGCCCTCCGCGATGAACCGGTCGATGAGGGCCTGCTTCCTGTCCGCGTATTCCGCGGCTCGGGCAGCGGCCTCCACCCCGCCGAGCCGCTCCAGAGCCGCCCGAGCACCCTCGAGGCGCCGCTTTCCGGCAACGTTGGCCTGATAGAAGGCGGTGGTGAAGCCTGCCGGATCGACGAATCCTGTCAGTGCCTCGCGCCACGCGCGCTCGTGCGGCGAATCCACGAGCACGCCGTCCACGTCGAAGATCGCCGCGAGGAGTGCCGGTCTCACCGCACCCGACGCCGATCGTGGCGCCCCTCCTCACACATTGTCGCTCTCCGTCGAGTGGGGCGCGCGCGCCGGCGCCATCGGACTCCACGACCAGCCGGACACCTCGGGCATGTCGTCGCCGTGTCGGCAGATGTACTCGCGGTGGTCGATCAGCTTGTCCCGGATCGCCTGCTTGGCGTAGGCCGCCCGAGCGGCCAGCCCTGGCACGCGGTCGATGACGTCGCTGACCAGATGGAACCGGTCGATGTCGTTCATCACGCACATGTCGAACGGCGTGCTCGTCGTGCCTTCCTCCTTGTAGCCGCGCACATGGAAGTTCTGGTGTCCGTGACGGCGGTAGATCAGCCGGTGGATGAGCCACGGGTACCCGTGGAACGCGAAGACGACCGGCTTGTCCGTCGTGAACAGGGCGTCGAAGTCTTGGTCCGACAGGCCGTGCGGGTGCTCCGTGCTCGGCTGCAGCTTCATCAGGTTCACGACGTTGATGACGCGCACCTTGAGATCCGGAGCGTGGCGGCGCAGGAGGTCGACGGCCGCGAGCGTCTCCAGGGTCGGCACATCCCCGCAGCAGGCCATCACGACGTCCGGCTCGCTGCCGAAATCGCTGCTCGCCCATTCCCAGATCCCGAGCCCGGCCGAGCAGTGCTTGACGGCCTGATCCATCGTGAGCCATTGGGGCGCCGGCTGCTTGCCCGCGACGATGACGTTGATGTAGTTCCGGCTCCGCAGGCAGTGGTCGGTCACCGAGAGCAGGCAGTTGGCATCGGGCGGCAAGTAGACGCGGACGATCTCAGCCTTCTTGTTCACGACATGATCGATAAATCCGGGGTCCTGATGGCTGAACCCGTTGTGGTCCTGGCGCCAGACGTGGCTCGACAGCAGGTAGTTCAGCGAACCGATCGGCCGACGCCACGGAATGTGGTTGCAGACCTTCAGCCACTTGGCGTGCTGATTGAACATCGAGTCGATGATGTGGATGAAGGCTTCGTAGCAGGAGAAGAAGCCGTGCCGGCCCGTCAGCAGGTAGCCCTCGAGCCAGCCCTGGCACTGATGTTCGCTCAGCATCTCCATCACGCGGCCGTCGGGCGCGAGATGATCGTCCCACGGCAGGGTCTCGGCCACCCAGGCGCGGTTCGTGACCTCGAGCGCGTCCTGCCAGCGGTTTGAGTTGTTCTCGTCCGGGCTGAACAGCCGGAAGTTTCTTGCCTCGGCGTTCAGCGCCATCACGTCGCGCAGAAAGCGTCCCATCACGCGCGTGGATTCCGCCACGGCCACGCCGGGAGTGGTCACGGTGACGGCGTAATCGCGGAAATCCGGCAGCCGGAGGTCGCGCAGCAGCGCGCCGCCGTTGGCGTGCGGGTTGGCGCTCATCCGGCGCTCGCCCTTCGGGGCGATCTCGGCGATCTCGGGACGCAGCCGGCCGGCCTCGTCGAAGAGTTCGCCGGGCCGGTAGGACTTCATCCAGTCTTCGAGCATCTGCACATGGGCCGGATTGTCATGCATCTCGCCCATCGGCACCTGATGCGAGCGCCAGTAATCCTCGGTGCGTCTGCCGTCGATCTCGCTCGGGCAGGTCCAGCCCTTGGGCGTGCGTAGAACGATCATCGGCCAGAGCGGTCGGCGCGTGAAACCTCTGTCGCGCGCATCGGACTTGATCCGCCGGATCTGCCTCAGAACCGTATCCAGCGTGGAGGCCATGAGCGAGTGCATCTCCGCCGGCTCACGGCCTTCGACGAAGTAGGGCGTGTAGCCGTAGCCGCGGAAGAGATGTTCGAGCTCCGCGTGGCTGATCCGGGCCAGGACGGTCGGGTTCGCGATCTTGTACCCGTTCAGATGCAGGATCGGCAGAACCGTCCCGTCGGTCACCGGGCTGAGGAACTTGTTCGCGTGCCAGCTGGTCGCCAGCGGCCCAGTCTCGGCCTCGCCGTCGCCGACGACGCAGGCGACGATGAGATCGGGGTTGTCGAAGGCTGCCCCGTAGGCATGCGAGAGGGAGTAGCCGAGTTCGCCGCCCTCGTGCATCGAGCCCGGCGTTTCGGGGGCAACGTGGCTCGGGATCCCGCCGGGGAAGGAGAACTGCTTGAACAGCCGCCTCATGCCGTCCGCGTCTGCGGAGATGTGCGGGTAGACTTCGCTGTAGGTCCCCTCCAGGTACGCGTTCGCGATCAGACCTGGGCCGCCATGCCCCGGCCCGGTGATGTAGATCATATCAAGATCGTGCTTGCGGATCAGGCGGTTCAGGTGAGCATAGACGAAGTTCAGGCCCGGGGTCGTACCCCAGTGGCCGAGCAGGCGAGGCTTGATGTGCTCCTTGGTCAGCCGTTCCTTCAACAGAGGATTGTCGTACAGATAGATCTGGCCGACCGACAGGTAGTTCGCCGCCCGCCAATAGGCGTCAATCAGGGCGAACTCTGGCGTGTGTGCCGCTCGCTTGGGCTGCCGCCGATTTTTGACGATCGCGTCCATCTGACTGCCTAGGCATGATGCTGAGGCTGTTCCGGCGCGAAGCGGATGCGCCATGTCGTGCGGACGGATTCGGCCTCGGCGAGCCGCATGCTTCCAGCCGCTGGAACTCTCGGCTGTACTGACGCCCGGCTGCCCGGCCTCTCAAAAGGAGAGGTAGATTCCGGCGCAGGCGCGGTAGGTGGAGCAGGCTCCACAACCTCCGTAGCTCCCGTCGTCGCCGCACGCCCCGGCTGCGAGTCACGTCGCGCCCGGGCGTAGGCCCGAACATCCATCCCCCGCGGGATCAAACCCTCCACGTCAGCCACGCTAACATCACGCCGAGCGCCCCGCTTGATCCGACAGGACAGGGGCACTCCGGACGCGTCGCTTCTTGAGCGCTCGCGCCTGCGGTCAGATGCTGAGCCGTGTGATCTCGACCAGAACATCCTCAAGATAGGTCCTGAGGCGACCTATGCCGGCCGCGCTCGGTCCCAAGATACTGAACCCGATCAACTCGCCGCGTGCGTGAACCCGGCGGATCAGGGTCTCCGCCTTCGTGGCCACCTCTCGCTCGGTCGGAGCCCGCAGGATGTTCTCGGTCTCGCCAGTCCTGACACGGATTTCGAAAATGCGCGGCTCACTTGTCATGACGACGATGCGGCGACCTCACTGCGTCAAAAGAATGCCTGTACGGAAATGGACAACCGCCTCAAGTTCATTGCTTCGAACTTACACAGCCGTACGAATGAAAAGACGTCAGTCCGCGAGAGTAACAGCCGCCGTTGCGTCAGGTCTACGTTTTTCTTGTACCTTCATCTCGGGGCTTCGCGTCGGTAGGCTTGCGCCAGCAGCACGCGCCCGGTTCCCTCGATGAGGCTCGCCTCGCTGGAGGAAGTCGCGATGGGAGTTGCGCGTTTCGTCGGGGCCGCCTTACTCGGGCTCGGCATTGCCAGCTCGGCCGGAGTGCCGGCCGCGCGGGCAGTCGATGCCGGCCTATCGGGCTACCAGGGCGCCTGGCTCTTGGAGGGCCGCGACTGTGCTGAGGTCTTCTCATCGAAAGGGAAGGCGACGGCGTTCAAGAAGCCCGTCGATATCTTCGCGCCCGCCTTCATGGTCTCCGGCAAGCGCCTGAGAACTCCGATGGCCTCCTGCCAGATCATGTCGGTTCGGCCGGCCAAGGACCGCCAGATCCTCCTCCTCGACTGCGCGAACAGCGTGGCCGGCAACGAAGTCAGGATCCTGATGGCACCTTCGAACGGAGCGCTGCGACGCTACTACAGCGACCAGGATCCGACCGGCGTCGCCTACCAGCGCTGCTCGTGAGAGGCGTACATCCCGTGTCGCCGAGGGGGCGGTGGTGCGGCCGCTGACGCATCGGTGCACGGCGCCTTCCTAGCCGGGGGCCGAGAGTGCCTGAAGCTTCCTGTAGCGCTCGATCGCCGTTCGGGCATTGAACAACAGTCGGTCGGGACCGAGTTCCCGATCGAGGCCTGCGCGTCGCACCATGTCGAGCACGCCGGGATTGCAGTCCACGAGCCAGAGGGTCACGCTGGTCCGCCGTGCGCCCTCCTGCAGCATCTGCAGCGCCGAATACTCGATGTCGGGCACGCGGCTGAGGTCGAGGACGACGACGCGCGGCTTGTGCTCGGCGATCAGAGCCCGGATCCGCTCGCCGACGTTCTGGGCGTTGGCGAAGTACAGCCGTCCCTCGGGCCGGAGGATCAGGAGACCCTCGAACGTCTCGTCGTCGGGGTGCTCGGGCGACAGGGGGCGCAGGACGTCGGCCCCGCGCTTGCGCGCGACGACGGAGACCGGCGGGTGAGCGGTCTGAAGGGCGAGGCCGACCAGGGAGAGAACGATGGCGACGACGATGCCCTGGAGCGTCCCGAAGACCAGAACCCCGACGGCTGCCACGGCCGCCCAGTGGAACTCCATGCGGCGCACCCGGTAGATGGCCTGGAATTCCGCCGGCCGGATGAGGCCCGCCGAGTAGACGATGACCACCGCCGCGAGGGTCGCCTGCGGCAGGAGGCTCAAGAGGGGGGCCAGGAGCAGCATCGTGGCAAGCGATGCCGCTGCCGTCACGAGCGAGGCTGCCTGCGTCCGGCCGCCGGCTGCCCGTACAACGCCGGTCTGCGATGTCCCGCCGCCCGCCGGCATGGCCCCGAGGAGGGCGCCGCCTAGGTTCGCCGCTCCGGTCGCGATCAACTCGCGGTTGGCGTCGACCGGTGGATCACCGGGTTTCACGAAAGCCCGCCCCGCGGCGATGCTCTCGGTAAAGCTCATCAGCGCGATGCCCATGGCGCCTGGCAGGAGCGCCTGGATCAGGGCGAGATCCGGCAGGGTCAGGGAGGGAAGGCCCTGCGGGATCGTCCCGACGGTCGATACGCCGACGGCGCCAAGGCCCAGCAGCCACGAGGCGGCGATGGCGGCCGCCACCGTGACGAGAGGGGCCGGCGAGTGCGGCTTGAGCCACTCCATGCCGACGAGCAGGACTAGCGTGGTCCCCGCGACGGTCAGCGTCGACAGGGAAGTTTCGGGCAGGTGCTGCACGAGGCTCGCCAAGTCCGCGAAGAAGGATTGCTTCGTGACGTGCAGGCCGAGCAGCTTGGGAGCTTGGTCCAGCAGGATGACGACCCCGATCCCGGCCTTGAAGCCCGTCATTACGGGCACGGAGATGAAGCTCGCCACGAAGCCGAGCTTCATCAGCCTCGCCGCGAGGAGCAGAGCGCCGACGAGGGCCGTCAGGGTTGCCGTCGCGGCAGCGAGCTTCGCCGGGTCGCCGTCGGATGCCACGCTGCCGAGTTCAGCCCCCGTCAGGATGGCCAAGGTCGTCGTCGAGCTGACGCTGAGGACGCGCGACGAGCCCAGAAGCCCGTAGATGACCGCCGGAACGAAGGCGGTGTAGAGGCCGACCGCCACCGGCAATCCGGCTACGGTGGCGAAGGCCATCGCCTTGGGCAGGACGACGGCGGCGGCGGTGAGGCCCGCCACGACGTCGAAGCGTAGCTCTGACGGCGCGCCGTGCCGGAGGGCCTGCACCGTCGATCCGAGGCCCGTCATGTGCGTTACTCCGCAACCGGCCTGGGTAGAGGGGACGACCATACCACGGTGAGCGTGGAGAATGCCCACTGCGTCAGACCCTTGTCCTACCACGACGTCCGCTATAGTCCGGATTCACCCCTCGCGAACTTCCCTGATGGCCCCTTCCCCGCTGAGAAGAAGCGTGCGCAGGCGGCCTCGGCCGAGCACCCGGCCGAGTTCCCGGAACGCGAAATAGGGGATCAAGGCCACGGCCATGATGACGCTCGCCGACGCGAGCCCGCTGATCCCGCCCCCGCCGATAGCCGGTACGCTGTTGGCCAAGGTCTCGCCCCGCCAGAGCCCGAGCGCCACCTCTTCTACGGTGTAGGCGCCCACGAGAAGGGCTGCGAAGGCACAGGATCTGGCGAGGATCGGGTAGATGAGAGGGCGGCCCTGAAAATGCGGGCGAACGTCCAGGCTCTCGGCGACAAGCATGATCTTCGCGAGGATCCAGGCATTGATGAAGGCCAGACCGTAGAAGCTATATGTCACGCCATGGCGCGACAGAACGATGTGCTCGTGCAGAATCAGGAGTCCGAAGACGACCCAGAGATAGGCGAAGATGCCGAGGATGCGCTTGGCCTCCTCAAGGAGCCGATGTCCGATCCGCCGCATCCGGCTGTCGACTTCAGTCGTCGTTGCCGAAGTCGCGATGGACGAAGACGGGGGCGATTGCATTCGTGGATTGCTCATCGTCGCTATCCACTGCCGGTACACCCCGACGCAGCGCCGTCGCCCGACGTGACGATGCACATTGCTCTGGCGGGTGTCACTAGGGACAATCCAGTCTACCAGCTCACAAGGCTCAGAGCCTAGTGCACCGACGCGGACGAACGCGCCACGCGCCAGTCGGCTAACCTTCTGCGATTGCGGGAAGAATTTTTCTGCCCACTGTACGTTGTGTCGGCGTCAGTGCCCTAGGCACTGAACAGTCTACACCATCGAGACCGAGGCACAGGGATGCTGCATGTGCCTTCATCTTGCGCCTCAGGCGTCTCAAGCCCAACGCGACCGGTAGACGCTTACTGCTGGACGTTTCTCCCAAGCTTCAACGAGCGTCCCGGGACCAATCCTAAGGCGGACCACGACGTCTGCTTCGCCTAGTTGCCCGCCCACAAGTCGCCGTTCGGTTTTCGGCCAGCTTTGGACGACCGCTTCCCGCCCATCGCCGCCCTTCAGCCGCTCCAGACTACTTTTCCAAAGTGGCCGTTCGCCGGCTGGGCGTTAGGGAAGCCTCAGACCCGAAGGCGGACTCACCGCGCGTCTGGAAATTCCGCCGTGGAATGCCGAGGCACCGCAATGTCGCGGGGCTCGCCCACGCACCGGAGCAAATCCAGTGCAGGAAGCACAATCACGGAGTAAGACCATCAAGCCCCTGCCCGCTGGCGACCGGGTTCTGCTTCAGCCATCCGACGAGCAGCCCATGGTCGGTGGCCGGATGTACCGGTCCCGCGAACTGACCCAGAGTGACCAACTCTCTGAAATCGTCAAACGCACTGCTCGCGGTCGTGCACCTCTCCGCCGGCAAGGGGTCTTGGCGACCAGGCAAACATCGCCGGAGGTCTCCACTCGACGTCGATCCCTAATTTGGTGGCCGGAAGCCTGAAGAGCTCGGACCTCCGTAGAGCTGGCCATCCGGAGCGACGGCTCCCGCGAACGCTCTGCCGGCAGGCGCGTCGACGCAGGCAAGGCGTCCGTCCGCTGCCTCGCTCACGAGACAGGCGGACGTCGCGGCCGCAGCCCCCCGCACAAGGGTGAAGTCACCACGTTCGGGCGCTCGGAAGCCCGGATCGGCCATGCGCCCATGGCGCTCGAAATCGGCAATCTGCGCGAATGCCTGCGGGAACCCGTTGTTGCTGACGTCGTGATCGAACGCACTGCGAAGAGACGGGATATCCTGCCCGTTTTCGTCCATGGGCAGCCAGCGAAAGCAGTCGAAGAACGGGATATTCCCCTCGGCGCCAAAGTACCGACCGAGATCGTCGGACCTGACGAACTCTCGGCCGCAACGCGCCGCGTTGAACACCTCCGGCGTGGCCTTGCAGAGGCTTGGCTGATAGCCCGGCGTATCCGGTTCGCAAAACAGGATGGCATTGTTCCAATGGCGCAGGTTGGCGGCGGCGCCGATGCCGGTCACCGGCGAGCGCAGGTACCAGCTGTTGTTGAAGACGTAGATCGGCGCATGCGTCGCGTAGCGGAACGTATCCGGGGGCGCTCCTCTCGGCGACAGGGCCAGCTTGATCACACGCCCTGCAATGCTCGCGTCGCAGGCTAGCTCCAGCGGGTCCATCCACACGACGCGCCCCGAGGCTTCCACCTGTTCGACACCGACCGGGAGCCAGCGAGCCTTGAGATAGTCGAAGCGCCGGTCGAGCCTGGGATCGAACCCTTCCTCGGTTCCATTCCGTGGCACCGGTCTCCGCAGACAGGGCGCGTCACCGGGCGCCGACGGCGAACGGGCGACGGCCGGGATGTCGTCGAACCAGCCGCGGTTGCCATAGACGAAAACTGGGCCGCCCCCCATGTTGTCGAACGAGAACCACGCATGGGCGTTGTGAATGCGGTTCCCGAAGATGTGCACCTTCGTCGACCAAATCTCCAGCTCCACGGGATTGTCGCGCACGTAGGAGAACAGGTTCTCGTAGATCCACAGATTCGCGTTGTATGGACAAGTGGTCGGAGAAAGCTCGGATGCCGGCAGAGCATCGCAGCTGGCCGCCTTCAGGCGGATGCCGTTGAAGGCCGCGAGGATCGTGTTGCGGCGGAAGATGATCCCGCCCTTGAGATCGGTGCCACCGAGAAGCGCTCCGTTGAAGTGCTCGTAAGCGCCATGGTGGCTGGCGCCCCAGGGTATGCTCCGCCACATCACGCCCGGGCAGCCACGCTCCGTTGCGCGGCCATCTCGGCACCGGAATGGTCCATCACGGGTCAGCTTCGCCCGATCGAAGCCACTCGCGTCCTGCACCCAGGTCACGTCCTCCACGATGACTTGATCGGAGGGATGGTCGGCCTGCCCCCGCGCCGCCAATCCGTAACTGCCGCCAATGATGAGCGAGCGGCGAAACGCGATGCGCCGGCTGCCGATGGCGCGAATTGCCGTCATCCAGCAATCCTCGAATGTCAGATCCTCGACCACTACGCTGTCGACCCGGTCGAGATCGAGGCAGGCTGCGTCGGCGAGGCGGCCCGCCCTTCCGATGGGGATCGCGAGACGTGATCGCGCCGATCGCGGTCCCTCTTCTATCTCGGAGTCGGGCGAGGCCACCAAGGCCGTGAGCAGGTCGGGCTTCCGCGGCGAAGACAGGAAGGCGTACAGGTCACCGCATGATCGCTCGGCGTCGTCCTCCGGCATCGGGCAGTCGCGGACCTGATCGACGCTCTTGCCGACGATCCGGGTCCGTGCTCCGAGCCCTCTGATCACAACAGGTGCTCGTTCTCCGCTCCGCTTCTGGGATAGGACCACGCGTTCGCGATAGAGCGTGGCGGCGGCATCCGGAGTGTCCAGCAGCAATTGCACGATGTCGCCGGGCAGGACGGCTCGCATCGTTGCTGACGAAAATGCCTCGGTCTGCGCGGCAGCCAGACTGCCGTCGGCGGCGTAGCCGGGCCCTCCTCCATTCGGCGTCACGAAGATCGTCTTCGCAGTCGCACTTTGCGCAGACAGGACGGCGAGGAGGAGGATGATCGGGAGACGGCGCACGATCCCGCTCAGGGGGGCGCTGCACCGGTTGGTCGGTGCGGTCTTGAGCCGGACATGCAGTCGCTTATCCGCAGATGCGTTGCTCGCAGGTAGGCGCGTGTGCCTCAGCCCGAGCAATTCCTGACTCGGACAGCCAAGCCAAAGCGAATTCCACAGCATCGTCCTATTCGCGCTTACGCGCGCCCGTCGTATTTGCAAATGCCCGGCGCAGAGCTTCTCCATTCCGCGGTCGTGCCCGCAGATGTGGCGAGATCAGTGCCGCAAATGCAAAACGAATCTGGTTGTATTCTTCCTCGCATTCCTTGGCCCGGTCGGCCGGGAGGTATCCTTTGTCGACGATGTAGGCGTAGCGTTGCTTGTCCGAACCATAAGCTAGGCAGGCCAGATTATAGAAGCGCTGCCAGGACAAGCCGTGCGCTCCGGCGAAGCTCTCCTTGTCGGTCGGCTCCCGCTGTCCCAGCGTTGCGAAGAAGTAGCCGCTGCCATTCACCACAATGCGCGCATCGGCTGGGGCGAGGTGCAGCAACACCAGTGCGGCCACCTGATCGGCCGCGTCTTCCTCGCGGCCGAGGATCGGGATGAGCAGGAGATGAAACAGAGCGTGGCTGCTCTCGTGGAAGAGGATCTGAAGGACGGGTCCGCGGATCGCATCCTGGCGAGAAACGCCGGCCGGCGAAGTCGTCGCCGGCGCCAGCCGCAAGATGCTGGCGACGAGTTCGTAGCAGACGGCGATGGTCCTCGTGCGCGGGTTATACCAAGCGTTCGGCTCGCCCGAACATTCCTTCAGGCGGTAGCTCAGGCGCTCTGGAAGGCGCACGAGATCGAGGGTGGCCGCAACCCGCTCCAGGACGCGCCGCGCCCGCATCGTATCGTAGATCTCTCGGTGAGCCTGTTCCTTCGGGACCTCATACCGGACGTCGGTGCGTCGTCTGCCCGAAAGTTCCATCTCGCGAGCTGCGGCTCTGTCCGGAGACGAGAGCGCCAACAGCGATGCCGAGAGTCCAGCAAGTGCTCCGACGCATCGGACAGGATTTCCCATTGCAGCAGACCCGATCGGAACCCGTTGGCGGCGTTGGTTCGGTACGCGGCGCCTTCTGGATCGAGCGCGCCACGTCGAACACTCTCCGCGGCCCCTGGCTGATCTCGCCGGCAACCCCGCGCATCCATTCATCGGCGGCGCGCCGGCTGGCTCCGCGGCCGTGCTCACCGACCTCTCGAGCTACAGCCAGACGTTTCCAGCCTGGATCGTGCAGGCCGAGTTTCCGGCATATACGCGCACAGCACCAGCATCCCGGGATTTGGGCCATGCGTGTGCTCGGCTCCGAGAGCCATCAGGTGGCTTAGCGCAGCGAACGGTGCGAAATCCCTGCGCAACCTTCCGGTGGATGAAGCCGGAAGGCAATGGCTGCGCCGGCCTGGGATCTGGGGCTGTGTCAGATGGCATCGGGCGCTCCAGCACGAGCAATTCGCTAGACGAGGACATGCGCGAATCCTCCCCTGGTTCGGGCGGTCTGGCACCCCTAATCCAGATAAATCAAGCAGAGCAATGCCATGTCTAGACCGTACGGTGTCTTACTTTTCTGCATGAAGCACATTGGTACGACAAGGAGCGAGCGACGCAGGCGCCTGCGCTTCCACGAGATGCCTTCCTCAAAGTCGGTGGGAGGCGATCGTTACTTCCAGCTGTCGGCGTCACTTCGTTTGAGATAAGCTTTTCCGCCCAACACCCATCGCAACGAGAGAAGTCACCCTGGCGGCATAGGCAACTCAAAGCGTGCTCAACATTCAGTGATTGGAGAAAGTCGAATGACCAGCTTCGACGATCCAGTGCGGATGTTCGTCCGCAACAAGCTCCTCGGCAAATGGGCCGCTGATAAAATAGGAATCCTAGGTCGGGAAGCCGATGAGTATTCAGATGCCCTGGCTCAGACGGTTTTCAATCCTGAGGGGAGCGACGTATTGAGCAAAATCCGCAAGGACTTCGATGCTGCCGGTGTCGCCCAAAGCGACGAGCAGATCCTGGAGGTCATGACCGAGTTCCTGATTAAAGCCGGAAAGGCCATGTCAGAAGCGCAAGGAGATAGTCTCCGCGGCGCAGAGGTGATGCTCGCGCGCAAACTCATGCTGCGATAGCCGCTCTGAATTCATTCTGATCATTAAGCGCAGGTGTCATCACGACGCGGTCCCCGGCTCGCCGCGGCAACAGCGCGCGAGGCCCTCGTCCAGCCAACGCCGGAAGGCATGGCTGAACGTGCCAACCTTTTGGAAGCGGAGCAGTAACCCGCTACGTGGGATCGATGCACGCTGTCTTCGAGATCACCGAATGAGGTGCAGCATAGCGAACGCTCAGGCATGCTTGCGGCGCCGCTTCCGCGGCTTGATCTCCTGCACTCCTATTGCGGCCCGGCAGGCTGGGCTTAACCTCTGTCCCTGGCTTAAGAGGCAAGCTTTCACTCGGCCAGCGTCGGGGATGTAGTCACCGCACAAACTCATGGCGTCCGGCGTGCAAGCCTGTCGCTGCTCCGGCGTTCCCTGGCCAAACGCGGAGGTCGAGGCTGCGAGCGCGGAAAGCCCCAAGTAGGCAAAGAAGGTCCTCACGCCCATGGATCGTCTCTCCCTCGCGACGCCGAAACCAGCTTAGCAGTGAGCACAGAGAGTTGAAGCGAGAGTTCTGAAACATTTGCGAAGACTCGCGTGGGTATGGAGGAGGTAGCTCACCTCGCTGACGCCGATACCACGGACTACCTTTGCCACGCTGTGGCCCTGCGAGATCAGCACGTCGGCCTGCCGTGGCTTCGCAACTTTCTCCTAAGGCCTGGGCCACTTCGCCATCTCGTCCGTCCTTCTGGCTTAGATCCATACACGGCTACAGGTACGGCTAGGGGTACGCCCGACCGCCTATTCCAACTACGATTCCCCTATGGGTATTACGGCTGCGGCTGGTGAACCAGAATGCCCGGCTGTGCGGGGAACCGGCGCCCGATCGACGAGCCCCTTAGGCTGAGCTGCAACTCTTCAGACGGACGGTGTCCCTGCCGATCAAGCACCACAGTGAGACGCCGTTAGGATGAGGCTGCTGGCTTCCGGGCTGCGGAAGGGCGCCCATGAGTGGCCGCCGGTATTGCCACTGTAAGTGTGGCGATGGTGACCTCAGACCTCGCAAATTCCGAAGGTCGGCCGAGGCCAGCAAACCGCGAAGCAGTTGAGCCGATCTTTCCTAAACTGACGGCTTAACTGAGTTCTCTCTCGCGTCGTGATCGGAGACCGGAACTGTTACCTCGCCGAACTCAGGCAGCGTCCATGGACATCCGCAAATGCTCCGCCGAGGCGATCGGCACCTTCTGGCTCACTTTCGCGGGCTGCGGCAGCGCCGTGGTCGCGGCCGCCTTCCCGCAGATCGGTATCGGCTTGCTCGGCGTCTCGCTCGCCTTCGGCCTCACCGTGGTCACCATGGCCTACGCGGTCGGTCACATCTCGGGCTGTCACCTCAACCCGGCCGTGACTTGCGGCCTCGCGGCCGGCGGGCGCTTCCCGACGAAGGATATCGCGCCCTACGTGATCTCACAGGTCATCGGCGGCATCATCGCCGCGGCGCTGCTCTACGCGATCGCGAGCGGATCGCCGAACTTCGATCCCGCCAACGGCTTTGCGGCCAATGGCTACGGCGCGCACTCGCCGGGCCATTATGGCCTCGTCTCATGCCTCGTCGCCGAGGTGGTGCTCACGATGATGTTCCTGTTCGTCATCATGGGAGCAACGCACGGCAAGGCGCCGGCCGGGTTCGCACCGCTGGCGATCGGACTCTGCCTGACACTCGTGCACCTCGTCGGCATCCCGATCACGAACCTGTCGGTCAACCCGGCCCGCAGCACCGGGCCAGCCTTGTTCGCGGGCGGTTGGGCTCTGGCGCAGCTCTGGCTGTTCTGGATCGCGCCGCTGCTCGGCGGCGTGCTGGGCGGGATCCTGTACCACTGGATCAGCGCGGAGCCGTCGGCACAGGTCACCGGCATCGCGCCGGCCACTCCAGCCGAGTGAAGTTGCGCGGAGTTGCCCGGGGCGGGGGGAAAGGAACGAGCTCGGTGTTTGCGAAGCCGGGCCGGCGACGGGGTGTTACATCCAGCGCGGATCTTTGGGGCGGGATTTCCCTGAAGCGGCCCGCCTGAGCGGGCGCTTCTCAGGAGGCGGTCATGGAGGTCACCAGACGGATCTTCGCCGCAGCCACCGCCGCGATCCCGTTCATCGGCCCGGGTCGGCCCTCTGCTTGGGCGCAGAGCATGGCCCAGGGCACGCCGGTCGTCGGCAACCATGCGGCCGCGGTTCGCCCGGAGATGGCGGTGGACGCCAGCTTCTACGGCTGTCCGCTCGTCACTTTGGAGAGGTGCAGCCCATATCGACAGGCATATGGCTCCGGCGAATGCGGCCTCTGCGCGATTGTCGCCGTCGTGGACTCGGTCTGTCACTTCATCGATGAAGAGACCGCGGGTCCGTTCCTATCGGCCCTTGCGCAGGCGCTTCCGGCTGAGACGGCGGCCGATTTGGCGCACACCTTGTACGAGCAAGGGACAGACCGGCGTGAGATCGAACTCATGCTCGTGGCGGCTCAGGCGTGGACGCGCGCACGCGGCTGGTGTGCTTGGACGTGGGAAGGCGCGCATCCACAAGCGGGCGAGACCGCGGAGCACTTTTGGGATCGTCTGAGCGACGTTCTTGAGCGCCGCCATACGGCTGCCATGGTCGGCCTGGGTGAGGACACGCAACCTGACAGCCGCTACGGCGGTCATTGGACCTGCCCTGAACACGTCACCGCGCACGAGGTCTATCTGCGCGACAGCGACGTGTATCGCCGTATCCCACGTGCTGACACAGGGATCCGGCCCGAGCCCCGCTGGGCCATTGAGGACTGCTACGTTCTCAGCCGCATGAGCTGATTGCGGCCTGCTTTGAGCGGGGCTCAGTCCGCCCGGCGCAGCTCGGGCACGTCGCCGGACACTGGGTGCCCAACAAGGAAAGAAGGCCGGGGTTTCTTCTGCTTGGGACGCAGGCACGCTGTTGCCGATACCGGGCTTGGTAGATGACGTAGCGGGCGTACAGGGAAAGCAGGACAGCGGGAGGTGAGGCCAGTTGCATCGCCTACAGTCTGCCCGCCACTGGTTGGAACGTGCGCTCCTCGGATGGGCGCACACGTCGATAGATCGTGCAGGAAGCAGCCTTCCAGCCTGAACAATGGTCAAGGTTGGAGCGTTGTCTTAGTGGGCCTATCCTGAGGTCTCAGCCATGCTCCGCCTTGTTCTGCTTCTCGCGCTCCTTGCTGTGCCAGGAGCGGTCGCTGCACGTCCTGCTCAGGCTCCGAAGGTGGCTACAGCAGCAACCAAGGTCGCGCCGGCACCTGTCTGTGAGCGCGTGCGGAAGAAGTCCTTCCGTCAAACAGAGGGTTGGTCAGTCAAGACAGTCTCGCTCGCCTGCAAGACGGTCACAGCTGTCGTCAGCCGGCCTGGAGGCAAAAGCTTCACGAGCATGCGCGAGAAGGTCAGCACAAAAGTCAAACAGTGATTCTGTGCAAGTTAAAGCAACGGCCACAGGCTAGATGCCGGCGGTCGAGATGCCGCACCCGCTCAACTCTACTGATAGAAGCGCATCCGGATAGTGCCTCTGGACATGAACGTCAGCGCTCGTGCGGGCTCCTCCGTCTGCCCACGTCTCAATCATGGGGCAGGACCGACACGTAGTGAACTGCCGTTCGGAACTCACCGACTGTGAAGGAGACAGCACCCAGCGTACGGGCGAGCCCCAGCACTCCACGGGTGCTGGTCGGACGATCAAGCCATCGACAAGCTACAGGGTCGTAGCGAGAGATTGCTTGGGGTCACCTCGAGGCGTTCGCCCAGCCCGCAGCGAACGTCCACTTCCGCGATTCAGCTGCGGGAGGCGGACCGGCCGCTTAAGGCCAGACACGGAGAGAGGCGTGCCTGCCAAGAGCCATGAGGTGGATTTCGGGCGCTCGCCTGTGCGTCACTGACCTTTGCTCTTCACAAATTCGGGTGGCAGTGCGAGGAATCCTCAGGATCGGAAACGATGTCTTTCTTTTGTTTCCATTCTCACGCCATCTGCGTGGTGACAGAGTGCTCCCGCTCGGTGCGTCGCTTGCGAGGCAGGTAGCTCGCTCGCGATGGCCGCGACCGAAGTACAGGGAGGAACAGACATGAGCTGGCACAGCGCGGATGACCCGGTACCGGGCGACCGCTTCTCCTGCGACGCCATCCGGACCCTGATCGTCCCGCGCTCGCGCGATCTCGGCTCGTTCGCCGTGCGGCGGGCACTACCCTCGACCGAGTGCCGGATGGTCGGACCGTTCGTGTTCTTCGACCAGATGGGCCCGTCCGAGTTCCTGCTCGGCCAGGGCATGGATGTCCGCCCGCACCCGCATATCGGCCTGTCCACCGTCACCTACCTGTTCGACGGCGAGATCATGCACCGCGACAGCCTCGGCACAGAGCTACCGATTCGCCCGGGCGAGTTGAACTGGATGACGGCCGGCCGTGGCATCACGCATTCGGAGAGGACAGGCGCCGATCTCCGGCAGACCGGCTCGAAGCTGTTCGGGATCCAGAGCTGGGTCGCCCTCAGCGCGCGGGACGAGGAGACCCACCCGGCCTTCGAGCATTACGAGACCTCTGCGCTGCCGCTCCTCACGGGCGAGGGCAAGTCCGTGCGCCTGATCGCGGGTGAAGCCTTCGGAGCACGCTCGCCCGTGCGCACCTCGAGCCCGATGGTCTACGCCGACGTGATGCTCAAGGTTGGCGCGGTCCTGCCCCTCGATCCGACCTACGACGAGCGCGCGATCTACACGGTCGCCGGCGCGATCGAGATCGCGGGCGACGGCTTCGGGCCTGGGCAGTTGCTGGTCTTCCGCCCGGGCGACCGCATCAGCGTGCGCGCGACGCGGGACGCGCGCTTCATGGTGCTGGGCGGCGAGCCCATGGACGGGCCGCGCCATCTCTGGTGGAATTTCGTCTCCTCGCGACCCGAGCGGATCGAGCAGGCGAAGGAGGATTGGCGTCAGGCCCGCTTCGACAGCGTGCCGGGTGATGCCGAGTTCATACCCCTGCCCGAAGCCCCGCCGTCCGTCCGCTATCCCTGAACGCGATCCGCGACGGTTGGCAAGCCGGACCGCGCCGTCGGCCAAGCCCTCTCCCCGCGCCTGATCGGCAGGGTCCCCCTCCAGCGAGGTTTCAGCATCACATGGCCGTCGAAGCGTCCGGAGCGGCGAGCGAACTCGTCCAAGTCGTCGCTCTCCTCGCCGCGGGCGTCGTGGCGGTGCCGTTGTTCAAGCGGCTCGGTCTCGGTTCGGTTCTCGGCTATCTCGTGGCCGGGCTCGCGATCGGACCGTTCGGCCTCGGCCTGTTCACGGATCCCCACGCGATCCTGCATGTCGCCGAACTCGGCGTCGTGATGTTCCTCTTCATCATCGGGCTGGAGATGGAGCCGTCCCGGCTCTGGGGAATGCGGCGCGAGATCTTCGGGCTCGGCCTCGCCCAGGTCGGTACCTGCATCGGTGCCCTGACGCTGGTGGGCATCGCGCTCGGCTCCTCCGCAACCGTCGCCTTCGTGGCCGGCACCGGCTTCGTGCTGACCTCGACCGCGATCGTCATGCAACTCCTGGACGAGCGCGGGTCGCTCTCGACCCCGAAGGGGCAGCGCATTGTCGCGATCCTGCTCCTGGAGGATCTCGCCATCGTCCCGCTCCTCGCCATCGTCGCGGTGCTGACGCCCGGCGGCCCGGAGACGAGCGGCAGCGAGCGCGCCGTCGCCATCGCGATCGCGATCGGATCCCTCGCGGCGCTGGTGGCGGCCGGCCGCTGGCTGCTCAATCCCCTGTTCCGGCTGCTCGCCACCGCGAAGGCGCGCGAGGTGATGACCGCAGCGGCGCTGCTGGTGGTGCTCGGCTCCGCGCTCGCCATGCAACTCGGTGGCCTGTCCATGGCCATGGGCGCCTTCCTGGCGGGCGTCCTGCTCTCGGAATCGAGCTTCCGCCATCAGCTAGAGGCCGACGTCGAGCCCTTCCGCGGCATCCTGCTCGGCCTGTTCTTCCTCGGCGTCGGGATGTCCCTCGATCTCGCGGTGATCGGCGCGAACTGGGCCCTGATCCTGGCGAGCGTCGCCGCCTGCATGGTCGCGAAGAGCCTCGTCATCTACGGTGTGGCCCGAGCCCTGAGGGCCTCGCATCCCGAGGCGATGGAGCGGGCGGCCCTGATGGCTCAGGGCGGCGAGTTCGCCTTCGTGCTCTACGCCGCCGCGACGAGCGCCGGGATCATCGACGGCACGACCAACGCGATCCTGACGGCGACCGTCATCCTGTCGATGGCCATGACGCCCCTGATGGTGATCGCCCTTGACCGGTTCGGGCCGAGACCGTCCGTCTCGACGGAGGGCCTCGAGGTCCCGGAGAACCTGGTCGGCAGCGCGCTGATCATCGGGTTTGGCCGCTTCGGGCAGATCGTCAGTCAGCCGCTGATCTCACGCGGGTGCTCGGTCTCGATCATCGACACCAACGCCGAGAACATCCGCCTCGCGGAGGGGTTCGGCTTCAAGGTCTATTACGGAGACGGCACCCGGCTCGACATCCTGCATGCGGCGGGCGCCGCTGTGGCACGCGCAGTCCTGATCTGCGTCGACGATCCTGAGACCGCCAAGTGCATCGCTAAAATCGCGAGATCGGAGTTCCCGCTCGTGCCGGTCCTTGCCCGTGCGCGGGACCGGGCGCATGCGGTAGAGCTCATCCAAGCGGGCGTCACCTATCAGATCCGCGAGACGGTCGAGTCGGCGCTCGCCTTTGGCGAACAGGCGCTCCTGACGATTGGGGATGAGCCGGAGGCGGCGAGCGAAGTGATGACCGAGGTTCGCCGGCGCGACGGTGAGCGCCTTGCGCTGGAGACAGCCGGCGGCATCTACGCGGGGCGCGAACTGATCCGTGGCAACGCGGCGGCCGCGGCGCACGAGGTCGGTTAAGCGCTCATCTCGGTCATTTGGCCGAACCGATCGCCTCCTCCCTAGCGGTCATTCCCCAGCTGGGCGTTTTGAAGTAATCGCCCGTCCGGTGCCTCAAGATCGCGGGAAGGTGGCCAGGGCCTGCAGGATGAGCTTCCGGTGTTTCTGGCCGTCGGCAAGCGTGCGCTGCAGCGGCGCCAGCAGAGCGGCGCCGGCGCGAGTCGTCAAAGCGCGAGGCGAATTCCTCAATCGCCCGACGCACCCGGTCCCAACAACGTTTCGCCACCAGACGGCTTAAGCCACAGCTCGTCGAGGCGGCCGCAGGTCCTTGTGGGTGGTACTCAACCCGTACGGACGGGCCGCCCGCCGAGGTAGCATTTAACGTTTGCGATAGGCGAGGTACGCTCTCTCGGCCGCGAGACTGATCGGGACAGGCTTAGACGATGCAGAGCCTCGATACCCTGAGCCCGCCGTTTGATCGCCTGACCCACGACGAGGCGGAGATACTCAAACAACGAATTGACATCGCCTATTTTCGCCCGGGTGCCGTGATCGTGCGTCAGGGGCAGGCATCTGATTTCCTGCATGTCATCATCAAGGGTGCTGTCGAAGCTCGCCACGGCGCAACCCTTCACGATGTCCTCGGCGCAGGCGACATTTTCGACGCGCGCGCCGTCGTGCATAACGAAGCGGGCGAAGATTTCGTCGCCGCGGAGGAGACGCTGTGTTTCCTACTTCCACGGAGCAACATTCTCGACCTCGTTCATCGCAACGACGGGTTTGCCGCCTTCTTCTACGCTGAGCTCTCGCGCAAACTCGACGCGCTACCGACACAGCGCGACCTGAGAGGCATAGACTCGGTACTCGGTACCCGCATCCGCGATGCACGCTACAGTGAGGCCGTATTCATCAGGGGCTGCGCCTCTTTGGAGGCCGCGGCACACGCCATGCTGGAAGCCGACACCGACGCCGTGTTCGTCGACGATGGCGAACGGACCGGAGTGGTTACCGGCCTGAAGCTCACCCGCGCCTGTATGATCCGGCGCCTACCCGCCGAGACTCCGGTAAGAGAGATTGCGCAGTTTGAAGTGGTATCAATCAACGCCGACCAGCTCCTCGTCGACGCCTTGCTGATCATGACGCGGTCCAATAAGCGGCGGATCGCGGTGACCGAGGATGGACGCTATGTTGGCCTATTGCGCGACCTCGACATTCTCGGGCTTTTCGCCGGCAACTCCCAGCTGATTCCCGGTCGGATCGCGCGAGCGACCTCGGTCGCCGACCTGTCCGGTGCAGCCCATGATATCCAGGAGCAGGTCGAACGCCTTTATCGCCAGGGCGTGCGCGTTGAGGCCATCAATAACATCACAGCCGATCTCAACAGCCGGCTGCATGGCAAGCTCTTTGAGATCGTCGCTCCGCCTGCGATCCGTGAAGCTGGTTGTCTTTTCCTGATGGGGTCCGAGGGGCGCGGTGAGCAAAGCGTGCGCACAGACCAAGACAATGGCCTACTTCTCGCGCGGCCAGTTCATGAGGCCGATCTCGCGACATTCCAGGCCGACTTCACTCTGGCTCTGGAGAGCTTCGGCTTCCCGCCCTGCCCCGGCAACATCATGGTGCGCAACCCGCTCTGGTCGCAGCCCATCGATAAGTTTCTGGCGCAACTGCGAACCTGGGTCCATGCGGCCGACAGCGAGGCCGCCATGAACCTGTCGATCTTCGCCGACGCCGTTGCAGTAGCGGGCGATGCCCACGTGCTGGCGGGCGCCAAGGCGAGCCTGATTGAAATGGTCCGAGGAGAGACGCGGCTTCTCGCCGAGGTCGCCAAGTTGATCGACCTATTCTCGACAGACGATCTGGGCGTGCTCGGCACCGTATTCGCCACGATTGGCTTCCGGCGGAAAGACATTGACCTGAAGCGCGACGGTACCTTCCCTATCATCCACGGTGTGCGCGTTTTGTCTCTTGAGCATGATACCTTGGCCGGGTCGACGAGACAGCGCGCTGAGGCACTCGTTGCACGCGGGGCGCTGGATGCCCACTTCGCCGGAGAGATCCTCAGCGCGCTGACCATCTTCATGAATCTCAGGCTCTCAGCGCAGATTGATGCGAGGCATCGCGGCCGGACCGACGCCACGTCCGCCGTCAATGTCGGCGCTATGCCGACCGTGGAGCGGGACATGCTACGCGACGCGCTCCGCATCGTGCGTCGCTTTCGCGAGTTGATCCACGTGCGCTACAGCCTCACGGGACCCTGACATGCTCCGAAGCGTGCGGCGCACGATCGACCGAGCACGGATCTCCGATCCTCGCTACGCCTTCCTGTTCGGCGACGCTCCCCCCGACGAGGTCGTAGCCGTCGATTGCGAAACGACAGGGCTCAACCTGCGCAAGGACGAGATCATCACGATTGCCGCGATCCGCATCCGTGGCGATCGAATCTTGACGAGCGAGCGTTTCGAAGCATTGGCGAAAACCAATCGAAAGTCCGCCCCGGAGGCGATCAAGGTTCATCGCATCCTTGACCACGACCTGCAGCACGGGCGCCCAATGCGCGAGATCATGCCAGAATTATTGCATTTCGTAGGCAGTCGCCCCATCGTCGGCTACTACACGGACTTCGATGTGGGGATGATCGACCGCTATCTCTTGCGCTTTCTGAGAATTCATCTCCCTAACAAGCGAATTGATGTTTCATCGATGTATTATAAATGCAAGTACAGAGATGCTCCTGACCATTTGTTGATTGACCTAAGTTTTGATTCAATATTAAAAGACCTGAGTATTCCTGCCATTCCTCAGCATGACGCGAGCAACGATGCGTTGATGACTGCAATGATCTATCTACAACTGCGTGACATGCTGAAGCGAGGCGTTCGGATCCCACGCATGCGCGCTGGCGCTATCGCCGATCTCCGGATTGGCGCCTAATCGCGAAAAGCCAGAGCTTGACGGCTGAAATACACCCTCAAATAATCGAGGAATTGCAAGCCAGTGGCTAAGGGGCCCGCCACCAAACTAAATGGGGCGATTTGGGAGTAGTAAAGCACCCACGAGATACTAATTTTCTAAAGCCGGTAAATCTGAGGACATATTGCTGGTAGAAGCCGTGACTATTCTGTTAAATCCCTGCGCGGAGGGCGAATGCGTGCCTCTGCATGGGCGCGGCGGTTGTGAGAAGCGCGAGGAGAGCCTCGACAAAGTGGGTCATCGGCCGAGGCTCCGCGTGAGCTCGGCGGTCAGGGCGTCGTAGCGGCCGTTGGCGCGCACGACGTAGATGCCGGTGAGGATGAAGGCGAAGACGATGACGCCGACGCCGAGGAACAGGCCGAGCGACGCGGTGCCGCCGCCGACCTTGGTGGCGAGCAGCGCCTTGTCGAAGGCGATGAGACCGATGAAGCCGAAATAGACCACCAGCATCAGCCCGGTCAGGATCCAGCCGAAGCGCGTGCGCTCGTGGACGAGGGCCTGGAATATGGGATTGCGAGTGAGGTCTTCTGGTGCTCGCGCGCCTTCCGAACTCGTGCGTGACCCTGAACCGAGCGTCCCGGGGGCACTGGCCCCATTGGCGATTTTTTCGTCCAGCAATCCACTCATGCGGCAATCCTCCACAAATGGGGATTTCGCTTTGCGCGCATGGCTTCAGTCTACTGGGTTTTCTCGGGGTCGGCCATACGGGCTGCGAAACACCCCAGAGCCCGTCCGCTCGGACCGCATCCACGACGAGTTCTTCGGACCTGCCGTCGCGTTGCTGGCTGCCTGAGGAAGGCTCGCAGCCGGAATTTCCTTTGCGCAGAGAACGGCCGCTTCAGGTCACCGCGAGATGGCTGCCAGAGCCGCAACAGACGTTCGCCTCTGCGCCTGCGAGCACTGGGCTGTTCAACGGTTCGGGGCAGACTGCAAGATGGCCGGTGGCCGCTTCACGTACATCACTGGCGACGCCAAGCGCTCCTATCGCTGCGAGCCCGCTCCCACCAATCCAAGTAACACTTCGCTCAACCAAGGGCTTGCGCCGACGCCGCGGCCGCTGCTGTTTGGTCCCGCTGTGTGGTGGTACAACTGATGCCGCATGGAGGGACGCACTATGGGCCAGGTTCTCCACGGCAGCGCCACAACGACTGAGGCAGTCCGTCGGACAATCCAAGCTCGTCAAGAGAGCGTGAGAGCGGCGGCCAAGCGCTACGGCATCAGCCCCACGACGGTGCAGAAGTGGCGCTCACGCCAGACCAGCACGGATGCGCGGATGGGACCGAAGGAGCCCCGCTCCAGCGTGCTGAGCGTTGAGGATGAGGCAGTCGTCGTCGCCTTCCGGCGGCATACCCTGCTGCAGCTGGACGACTGCCTCTACGCACTGCAGCCCGCGATCCCGCATCTAACTCGCTCGTCGCTGCATCGCTGCCTGCAGCGTCACGGCATCAGCCGCCTGGCGGACGTAGACGGCGACAAGCCCAAGCGGTCGCGCTTCAAGGCCTACCCGATCGGCTACTTCCACATCGACATCGCACGGGTCAGCACGGAACAGGGCAAGCTGCACCTGTTCGTGGCCATCGACCGGACAAGCAAGTTCGCTTTCGTCCAGCTGCACGAGAAGGCAACTCAGCGGATCGCGGCAGCCTTTCTGCACGATCTCGTTGCCGCCGTGCCGTACACGATCCACACGGTGCTGACTGATAACGGCATTCAGTTCACCGACAACCACCCGGTGGACGAGGAGGCCGAGGCGAAAGCGGCAGCCTATTGGGCCGAGCGTGACGAGCCGCGCATCTACCGCTGGCATTCGTTCGCGTGGGCCTGCGAGCAGACCAAGATCGAGCATCGCCTGACCAGGCCGCGCTGCCCGTGGACGAACGGTCAAGTTGAGCGGATGAACCGCACCATCAAGGACGCCACGGTCAAGCGCTACCATTACACCGGCCATGACGAGCTGCGGCAGCACCTGCAGCTGTTCGTCGACGCCTACAACTACGGCCGCCGGCTCAAGACGCTGCGCGGCCTCACGCCCTTCGAGTTCATCTGCCAGACTTGGACGAAAGAGCCTGAACGCTTCAGGCTCGATCCGTCACACCACATGCCGGGACCGAACGGCTAGCTCGGTTCCGGGCACGCCCTTCAGCCGATGACCCCATTGTCCTCGCCAGGCAGGCTGCGCGCCGAACTGTCGTCCAGGCGCGTGAGGTTCGGGTCAACGAGCGGGAGATGGCTCGTCTTGCTGCCGAGGCTCAGCGCGAGACTGAGGCGCTTGCTGCGCGGGAGTGCGAGGCGGCAGAAGCTGCCCGTCAGGCTGCCGAGAAGGTGGAGCGACAAGCCGCGCTGGTCGCTGAGCAGAAGGCGGCCCGTGATGCGCGCTTTGTTGCCCGCAAGGCCAGAGCGTGGCGGTGAGGTGACCACGGACTGCGAAGTTGTAAGGTCCAGGAGAATTGCAGATGTCACACAAGTTCAAGATCGGCCAGCAGGTGCGGCAGGCCCAGCGGCACGGATCAGCTGATCGCGGCAGTGCTGCTAGCAGCATCTACGAGATCGTTCGGCTCATGCCAGAGGAGCGCTCGGGCGAGCCAGCGTACCGAGTAAGATCGGCTTTGGGCGAGCGCGCTGTGCTGGAAGGCGAACTTACCCTCGTCTCCTAAACGGGGACATCCCAGCTAGGAATGTCACGGAGGATCCCCCGATGACGTCCGACAGGAGAGAACTGTACGCCAGCCCCAACGGGGATCGCTGGTTCCTGGCCCGGAGTGCCACGACAGTACGCCCCGTGGTCTTGCACGTGCCGAACCAGCCGTCCGGTGGTCTACCGACCGAGATTGAGCTTGGCTCCTTCCTCGTCGCAGGTGGTGGTCCAGAGCAGCAGGAGCTTCTCCGCCTGATCGAGACGCTTATCGAGAGCGCATCCTTCTCGGACGCGCCTGCGGAACCATCACTCTAGGCTCCGACATGATGCTTGCTGCGCAGCCGCAGCAGGTATCTTGAGGGCGCTCTGCCTGCCATGATCCCATTCAGCCGCCGGTGATGCGGTCCACGGGCCGGGAGACAGGGCATGTCGGAATGGCAGTCAATCGAGACGGCCCCGCGTGATGATACGTGGATCCTGCTCAGTGGCGGCACAGTGGATTGGGCCGAATACGCCTTCGGGATCGCCTGTCCACCCGTCGTTGTGGCCTGTCGCAGGAGCGAGGAATGGATCGTCTCTCTGGCAGACAGTGGGTATATGCTGACGCGGTACAAGGACCCGACCCATTGGATGCCGCTCCCGGCACCTCCCTTCTCAGATGATGCGCCGACGCAGATCAGTGAGGAGGCGCTCACCGTGCCGGAGAGATCGAGGCCCTACGCGAAGCCCCGTCACCTTCGTCGGGGGCAGTAGCGTTCAGGCGGCTGTGAAGTGGACTGTTTCCCGCTTCCAGGCTGCAACCATCTCATCGAGCGCAGTCTTACCGGCTAAGCGAGCCTCCTCGAAGGTGGCGTAGGCAATCAGCGACTGCTTTCTCCCCATCCCCCCACGCTGCCGGACGGTCCACGAGAAGGTGCTGCGGAGAGGCTTGTCCGCCGCGACGGTTATCGTGAACGGGTGCGCGAGAGGTTTTTGCATGCTGGCGCTATAACACAGATCCGACCGGCCTTCAGCGCGACGCAACGATATTGTGCGCAGCGCACAAGGCTGGACCACAGAGGAGTCGGACCGGCCACAGGAACCCGCTATGCGCGTACCGGATCGCGGCGAGGCGACGCCCGATGGTCGAGGCTGCCCTCCCCTGCTCCCCCTCCTGAACGAGGAAGGCCGCTGCGGCTTCGGGGCGTGCGGATAGCGGCCGAAAGCCGAACCCCTGGCATCACGCCTCGAACGTCGCGGCGTCTGACTCATAAGCTCGCACGGTCGCCTCAGCCTTGCTCACGCGCTGGTACGTCTGGACGTGGGCCACCGTTTCAGCAGGCAGCTCAGCGGCGCTCGCCTCGATCAGGGACAATGCTTCAGACATCGTTCTCAGGGGCGAACAGCTCGCCCTTCCCCGCCTAACGCGCGTTGTCTTCGTTGGCCTGCTGTTCCTGCAAAGCGCGGTGTTCGGCGAGTAGCCGCCGCATGGTTCTGTCGGCGTCTGAGCAGTCAGCCGGCTCCGGGCTGTCGGCCGTGCACGCCTCGATCGTCTCGTTGGTCTGTCGATCAACCGCTGCGCGATCCTCACGGCTGAGCTCACCGAGATCCCCGAGCCCGAGTTCCTGCGCGACGTGAGCGGCGATCTCCTCCCGCTTCGCTCGCAGAGCCACGATATGCGCCGCTGCCCGAGCTTCCGTTTCGCGACCAACCTGCCGCGCGAGCGTGCGCCGCCAGCCAACCGGCAGCAACTCACCGCGCAGCCGCATCCGATCCGTAACGCTGGCTAGCACAAGCTGCCAGTGCTCTGGGCTTAGGGCAGCGAGGCTCTTGCCCAGGCCGAGGTTGTGAGCGGCAAGCTCTGCAGCTTCTATCCACTCCAACGGAAGGTCAGGCGCCTCGCTGGGAACAGGAACGATAGGCGCACCAGGCATGCTGAACCCCTTCGGCCAAACTCAGACGAGACAAACGCTACAGGTCGTAGAATCGGATCGTCGGCATTGCCGAACGAGCCAAAAGCCGGTTACTCGGCTCTCCGCTCGAAAAAATAGCTCGGGCTTCATGTCTTCACGTGCCTTTCAACCTCCCCCTCTCGAAAATTCCGAGAAGAGCGCGCTGCGCCTCCAGCTTGCCGAGGCGCAGGAGCAGTGCATCGAGATGGCGGTCGATGCTGGGGATCTGCAGGCCGAGATCAAGGCGTTGCGGGCCCAGCTCGCTGATGTCGAGCAGGAAAGTGATGAGTAGCGCCGTGCTGCAGGGCGGGCGGCCGCGTGAGCGCGTTTACGGCCTCGATGATGAACTTCCTGATCCAGAACTTGCGCCGCCTGTAACTGGCAGCGAACGGGCTTTATCGAGGAGCGTGATGGCGGCGTCGATGCAGTCCTTTAACGTTTCCCGGGGACCGCACCGGACATGGATCTTCGCATCCCCGATCTTCATGTGAAATGACGAGCCCCGCCGCGGAGCGCCATCTGAATAATCTCGCCTGTAATCGTAATCTCGATCTTCATCGCGGCGATATCTGCCGTCATCTTTCTTGTTATAGCTCCGATCGTATGATCCGCCTCTGTCATCATCCCTGGATGAGCTTTCAGCGAGTGCGGAGAGTGGCGAGAGAAAAAGACAAGTTGCAGTAACAATGCCGAGTGCAAACGAACGCATGATGCTGCTTCCCTCTGATTGCAAACCTTCGGTCACGTTGGGGTGCCCAGCAGTAGCTTGTGCGGTTGGTCGCTTTGAGAGCCGCCCGAACCGCCTCGTTCCTCTCAGAGGACCAGCGCGAGCAACAGGTCGGCCGCGACAGCGCCCACGACCGCAAGGCCGAGCAGGACGACGCTGCTGAGCTGATCGACCGTATTCACATCCTGGCCCTGGCGGTGGATCGGCTCGTTGGCCGGCTGGTTGCTGGCTGCGGTGGTGTTCACGTCGGGATAAACGCGCGCGGTCATGTCGCCTCCATGTTGAGAAGGGGAAACGCTTCTCCGCGCCAAATGGTGTCAGGTTGATGCCAACCGGCCCCTTAGAGTGATGCAGTTCGCCGACCGGGCGTTATGGGGCGTCGCCTGCCACGCCTTGCGCTGGGAAGGCGGCCAGCTTGCGTCTGATCCAGTCCCGCGCCTCATCGAGATCCGCGAACTTGGGTGGGTCTGGATCGTTCACAGGGCCGAAACCGACTTCCAGAAACCACATGCCAGCCTCGGCCTCATGCTCGTCCGAGAGGTGCACGAGAACCGCGACGAGATAGCGGTCCGCGAAGACGAGCTGGCTCTCAGTGTCGTCGCTGCCCGTTGCAACCTGCACTGGCTGGAGCCGAAGGTTCATGCCGCGGCCCGCTTCTCCAGATGCAGGTACGTGGCATCAAACTCCCCAGCGCGAGTTAGTTCGTCCCAAGCCTCGATCACGAGCGTGTTGCTGCGCAGCGTGATCAGGCCCTGGCCGCGCATGTCCTTCAGCTCACGGTTGACGTGCACGTTCGACAGCCCCAGCGCGTCGCCGAGATCGATCTGCGTGATCGGCAAGGGACAGCGATAGCTCCCAGCCAGTCCCATGGCTTGAAGCTCGAGGTACATCTCGCAGAAGAGGTGCGCGATCCGCCCGGAGGCTGACTTCCGGCCTATGCCGACCATCCACTCGCGGAAGATCGCCGCATCGACCAGCGTGTCGCGCCAGAAAGCGGCGCCGACACCGGGGAAACGCGCGATCAGTTCGCACATGCTCTCGTGCGGGATGCGGCGTCTTACGCCCGGATCAAAGCGGTCGTGGACTAATTTAATCCCCTGGCGGAGGGCTTGGCTGCACGTCAGGCCCGGCTGCCGCCAACCCTGATCTTGCACGGCGCCTCGGATCCGATTGTTCCTCTCGCGCACCCAGGCCAACCGCAGTCGGCCAACGTGCAGAAGTGCTGGAACTGGTTCAACGCGTCCGATCAGCAGCGCGATACCGGCGAGCCCTCGCTGATCGCGGGCATCGCCTGTGAGGTCATCCGCGAGTTCTCAGCCGATCCGACGCGGGTCTATGCCGCGGCGCTTTCAGCTGGCGGCGCGGCAGCGGCGACCTTGACGGCGACCTACCCCGATCTGTTCGCGGCGGTCGGCGTGCACTCGGAGCTTCCGGCCGGCGCGGCCAAGGATATGCCTACCGCCTTTGCGGTCATGAACGGGTGAGGCACGGGCCAGCCGAGAGGCACGCGACGCACGGTCCCGACCATTCTCTTTCACGGCGACGCTGACCGCACGGTCAACCCGGTCAACGGTGACCAGGTCATCGCGCAAGCAGCCTCCGGCGGGACGGTGGATACAACGGTCACTCGGGACACGTCCGAGGGCGGGATGAACTACACCTGCATGGTTCAGCGCGAGGGCGGCGAGCCGGTGCTATTGGAGCAGTGGATCCTAGATGGTGCCGGGCATGCCTGGTCAGGGGGCAGTGCGAGCGGGACTTACACCGACCCGCGCGGCCTCGACGCGAGCCGGGAGATGATGCGCTTCTTCCTGGCTCACGCGAGCACGCCTGCCCGGGCACGGCATTAAAGTCCGCAGGGCGCACGTGAGATCAGCAGGAAAGCAGATCTCGCGTCCTGCTTGGAGCACATCACAGGCGTGCTGAGCGGACGTCGAAAAAGGTCAGCTTAGACTCGGCAGGCGAAATCGGCTCACAATCGTTAGCACTCGTCCGCGACGAGTGCTAAGTTTTCCGCAGGAGGGGAGTTTGCCCCTCTCTCGCGGCAGCGCTGACAAGCTGCTCGCCGTTCAGGCAGGAATTCGGAGGCCCCATGAAGTTCCGTCCGTTGCACGACCGCGTCGTCGTCCGCCGCATCGAGGGCGAAGAGAAGACCAAGGGCGGCATCATCATCCCGGATACCGCCAAGGAGAAGCCGCAGGAGGGCGAGATCATTGCTGTTGGCCCTGGCGCCCGCGACGAGCAGGGTCGCGTCAACGCGCTCGACGTGAAGGCCGGTGACCGCGTCCTTTTCGGCAAGTGGTCCGGCACCGAGGTCAAGATCGACGGCCAGGATCTCCTGATCATGAAGGAATCCGACATCATGGGTGTCGTCGCCTGAGGCGCGGACTTCCCACAGCTTCGCGAATTTCGCCCTTTGAAGCCGCCCATCCGGGGCGCCTTGGGGCTGAAACCCAACAAAGAGGATCTACCCTATGGCTGCCAAGGACGTACGTTTTTCGTCGGACGCTCGCGAGAAGATGCTGCATGGTGTCGAGCTTCTCGCCAATGCCGTGAAGGTGACGCTCGGCCCCAAGGGCCGCAACGTCGTGATCGAGAAGAGCTTCGGCGCCCCCCGGATCACCAAGGACGGCGTCACCGTCGCCAAGGAGATCGAGCTCGCCGACAAGTTCGAGAACATGGGCGCCCAGATGGTGCGCGAGGTGGCCTCGAAATCGAGTGATCTGGCCGGTGACGGCACAACTACAGCCACCGTTCTGGCTGCTTCGATCGTCCGCGAGGGCGCCAAGTACGTCGCCGCCGGCATGAACCCGATGGACCTGAAGCGCGGCATCGACCTCGCCACCCAGGCCGCCGTGAAGGACATCACGAGCCGCGCCAAGAAGGTCGCCTCGTCGGAAGAGATCGCCCAGGTCGGCACGATCTCGTCGAACGGTGACACCGAGATCGGAGAGATGATCGCCCACGCCATGCAGAAGGTGGGCAACGAAGGCGTCATCACGGCGGAAGAAGCCAAGACCGCGGTAACTGAGCTCGACGTCGTCGAGGGCATGCAGTTCGACCGCGGCTACCTCTCCCCGTACTTCATCACGAACGCGGAGAAGATGATCGCGGATCTGGACGACCCCTACATCCTGATCCACGAGAAGAAGCTCTCCTCACTCCAAGCACTCCTCCCCATCCTCGAAGCCGTGGTTCAGACGGGCAAGCCGCTCCTCATCATCGCCGAGGACATCGAGGGCGAGGCGCTCGCCACCCTCGTCGTGAACAAGCTGCGCGGCGGCCTCAAGGTCGCGGCCGTCAAGGCTCCGGGCTTCGGTGACCGCCGCAAGGCCATGCTCGAGGACATCGCGGTCCTGACCAAGGGACAGACCATCTCGGAAGACCTCGGCATCAAGCTCGAGAACGTGACCCTCCCGATGCTCGGCCGGGCCAAGCGCGTGCGCATCGAGAAAGAGAACACCACGATCATCGACGGCGCCGGCGAGAAGGCCGACATCGAGGCCCGCGTCGGGCAGATCAAGGCGCAGATCGAGGAGACCACCTCGGACTACGACCGCGAGAAGCTGCAGGAGCGTCTGGCCAAGCTTGCCGGTGGTGTTGCGATCATTCGCGTTGGCGGCTCGACCGAGGTCGAGGTCAAGGAGAAGAAGGACCGGGTGGAGGATGCCCTGCATGCCACCCGCGCGGCGGTGGAAGAGGGCATCGTGCCGGGCGGCGGCACCGCGCTGCTGCGCGCCAAGAAGGCGGTCGCCGCCCTCAAGAGCGACAACGCGGACGTCTCGGCCGGCATCAAGATCGTCCTGAAGGCGCTTGAGGCCCCGCTGCGCCAGATCGCCCAGAACGCGGGCGTCGAGGGCTCGATCGTCGTCGGCAAGATCACCGACAACACGGGCTCCGAGACCTACGGCTTCAACGCCCAGACCGAAGAGTACGTGGACATGCTGCAGGCGGGCATCGTCGACCCGGCCAAGGTCGTGCGCACGGCACTGCAGGGGGCGGCCTCGGTCGCCGGCCTCCTCGTCACCACCGAGGCGATGGTCGCGGACGCCCCGAAGAAGGAGAGCGCGGCGCCCGCGATGCCGGGCGGCGGCATGGGTGGCATGGACTTCTGAAACCGACCAGCATCAAAGCAACCAGACCGGCCGCCGCGAGGCGGCCTGTCTACTTCCGACATCGACCCAGGCCGGTTTCCTCCCAGTGGCCGTCCGCTCCATTGGAGTCGACAGGCGCAACGAGCCAGACCGACAAGCCGCGCTCGCCGATCTCCACAAGGCTGACGAAGCTGCAATCCCACCGAGCCGTTCTGATTCGGCCGGCACGGTGGGATCATTCCCATGAGCCGCCCAGATCCGCCAGGATGATCCGTCCGATCAACTTCGCCGCGCAGGCACTGCTCGGGCGTGCCCGCAGGCCGTAATTGGCCTCTGGCAGAACCCCTACAACCGCGTGAGGCCGCACTCGTCCTTGGGCTATCGACCCCCCTCCGGGTCATTCCTCCCGGATCTCGCCCTCTGCCCAGAGGCACGGATTCGACACAGAGGGCTTTCATGGAGTCCTCCAGCTTTCTCACAGGCTGGCAACCGGCCCGAAGGCAGCAGCTTGCCGCTGGAGCGAAGCCCCTGCGGGCGGAGATCTACGGAACCGATGCTGCGGCCCAAGGTTTCCTGAAATCTACTCCCGAACGTCGTGAAAGAGCGCAGATGGGCTCCCCTGCTACGACTCTCTTTGCCGCGGGGGCTGCGTTCGCTGGCGGTGTTATAGCGACCGTCGCCTTCGTCGCCGTGAACACCGGCGATGCTCCTAGCGCACCACCGGTGCAGCCAGTGTCGAGAGTTGCCTCGTCGTCACCTGCCGATCAGCCTTGGGCCGATCCGGTGAAGACAGAAGGCGCATCTTCGCCAAGCCGTCAGGAACCGCGTTCACCGCTCACCTTTCACGTGGACGGAGCGCAGAAACAGCGACCAGCTGACCATTCCACGAAGGCTGAAGCCGCAGCATCGAACGACGATCAGGCACGCCCGGATCGTCTCGACGGAGGAAAGGCGGACATAGCTCGGCAGGCGGTCAGATCTGGCCGAGATGGAGCAGTCGCGACTCGATCCGAGCCGGCGAAGACGGATGGAGCGCGGGCTCCCCAGATTCAGGCTGAGATTCTGAAGGCCGATCGGAAACGGGCAGACCCGGCGGAGCTGGGGCAGGTAAGAAAGACGGAGTTCAGGGGTGTGCCCGAACGATCGCGAACGAACGAGGCCCGAGACAGGGTCGCTCGATCGCAGGTGCCGGACACAGTTGAGCAGCGTTTCAGCCGAGCTGCGTCGAGCATACATGGTGTCGCCGCATCCGAGAGCAGACGCGAGAGCATGGCAGCTTCCAAGCAGGCCCGTCGCATCGTAAGCCCGCCGGTTTCTCTTCATGCAGAAGCACCGCTTGATGACGAGTCATTTAAGTCCAGTACTGGTTTGCGCCGCCGAGTCCCGGAACGAGTAGTGCGAGAGCCGAGCCGGCGGATCACATCGGCAGATGCCGGTGGAGTGATGCGATGGCTCATGGAGCCCTGAGGGCACGACTAGAGATTTAGACCGCCCGGGTGAGCTGGAGGCAGATCTGCGCTCGCCTGGTTGCTTGCTAATGTAAGTGAGGAGCGTGTTGAATGAAACTGCCCTTCCTTCTGCTTCCGGGCGCGCTCGTGACAGCTGCAACTTCGGCTCAGGCGGTTGGGCTCACGGAAATGAAGCGGCGCACCGCGTTCATCGCCGAGCGGTATCTTCAGATCTGGTCGTCGAGCAACGTCAGCCCTGTTGCTGGGGTGCCGTACATGTACGGCCCGACCGTCACCTTCTACGGGCAGCGCTGCAGCCAAGAGCAGCTCATGGCTGAGAAGCGCAGAGCGATTCAGCAATGGCCCTCGCGGCGGTACGTTCATCGGCCAGGCACGATGCAGATCACCTGCAACGTGCCTGCCCAGAAGTGTGCAGCTCGCTCCACCATCGACTTTGAAGTCAGCAACTCGCGTCACGGTACGGCGAAGCAAGGTTCTGCCAAGTTCGACCTTGGCATAAGCTTCGCCGATCGCCAGCCCCGCATCCTCTACGAGGGCGGTAGCTTGAACAACAGACGAGCTGATCGGGACTTCTGATTCGAATGTCTCGAACGTGACAGAGGCATATGTGAATGGAGGCCTCTTCCATCACGACCGGTCTTTGCACAAGCTTGCCGGCAAGATCAACCTTAAGCAAGCGCGGATCTGGTTGTCCAGCTTTGCCTCGTGAGAGCTTCATCCACCGCGATCTCGGCGCAATCCCTAAAGGCGACGGGTTGTAATTTCAGGAATAGGGCTCGCTATTCTAAGAAGTGAACCGGCACTCCTCTCCGAATCATGGCACCAAACTTAGACCATCCCAGTTCGTCAGGCGGGCGCATCCGTGCGAGGCGGCTTGGCTCACCCCTTCCGCCTCCGGAGTGCCATGTATGCCGCAACTGCGGCGGTTCAGGGCAACCTAGACGAGACCCACGGGGTTGTTTGGCCCTGCTCCAATCTTGAACTTTCCTCGTGACTGCACCCCTTCGAACTTAAACCCCAGGCTGTACGCATCGCCAGGATTGGTGACTGTCTGGGCGACCCGCAGCGTGCCGCTTGGCGTGGGAGATTTCGGGCCGCCGACCGAGGCTGGGAAGAACGCGGCCAGCCTTCCATTTCGATCAAGAGTCTGTAGTCAAATCCCTTCTGATAGACACCGATGGAGGAATAAGCGCCAGATTGATCGCCTAGTGTGCCGAGCTTGACTGCTGTTTGCGCTGTTGCAGGGCCGGAAATGAAGATGCCGATCACGATTTTAGAAAAAAGCCGCTGCAACATGGCGTCCTCGCGCATCTATTTCGGGACTGCCTGCTCCGCCTGTCCTACACTGTCTAGACCATCACGGTCGAACCGACCGACAGCGAACACATCTCATCGCGTGCTGGTTGCGGCCCTCTCTGGATGGATGCTTCGCGCCCATTCCCGCCATACAGCGGCCACAGCCAATGGCTGGGAAGCGGACATCGTCTCAAGTCATGACCCGGGTCGCTTGGCGTCCCGGGTCGGCTCTCGTTCAGCGCCATCGGACGCCGGACCGATCCATGGGGACCGGTGCGACGGGAGGCGAGTGCCTCAGTTCCAAATGTGGAGCACGGTGCTCCAACCGTCGCCCCGCCGCTCCAAGACGTTCACCCAATTGCCGCCGTAGCTCTGCGTCGCGCCACCATCACCGGGCCCACTCAGCGACCAGCGGCCCGTGAGGATGAGGATATCGCCCTTCTCGACGGCATCCTGCACCGTGATCTTGTGGTCCTTGAAGCCCTTGGCCTGCAGGTCGGCAAAGAAGGCCGCGATGCCCTCGGCCCCCCGGACCGGGGAGCCGCCCGCGGGGATTACCTGTCCGTCCTCGCTGTAGAGCTTGCCCAATCCGGTGGTGTCGCCCTTGTTGAAGGTCCGATCCCAAAGGTCGGCGATCGCCTGGCCTTGCGTGCTCATCGTCTCTCCTTCCTGTTCTCGCGCGAGCCCGCGCCCGCGCCGGTAGCGTCCCCATGGCGGCCGCGGTTCGGAGACTGTTCCTCACGCTCGGCCAATGATGCGGGACGTTCGTCCAAGCTAGTCCTCGGTGCGCCGTCGAGACGCTCCAGCCGGCACAGGGCTGCCTTGCAGCCGCTCCCGGCGGCCAAGTCGTCCATTGGCATGACGCGATGGATACGCTGGTCAGCGGCCGAGCGGGGACGGCGCCTACGCTCGACCGACCCAGGCCCGCCAAGTGAAGGCAGCGAAGAACTGCTCGACCTCGCGGAAGCCGCCACCCCGCAGGATGGCTTCATCCTAGTCCGGATCGAGCGTGGGAAGATTGGCTTCCATGGCCGCCCGAGCCCGTGTCGCCTGCTCGGGGTCGGCCCCGATGCGACCGCGAATGCCTCGTAGCGCGCGAGCCAGCGCGAACGGATCCTATCCCGTTGCGGGAAACTACCGTGCGCCGCCACGAATGGAGCGCCCGGCTTGAGGCGCCGATGGATTCCGCGGACCGTGTCCTCCCGTGCCGCCGCGTCGAGGAAGTGCAGCGTCAGCAGGCAGGTCGCCGCATCGTAGCCTTCGACGAGGGTCACCCGGTCCATGAGCGGATCAAGCGTTCGCTCGGCCTGACGGAGCATCTCCCTCGCCGGATCGACGCCGACGAACGAAATACATCGTCAGAGCCTTTGCTTAACGAGTAGTTAGCGGCGCAAATCGTGTTCGCACTGTGGTTGAATTTGCTGCCCATGTTGCAGACGTAGATGTTGGTTCAGGAGCGCACGCCTGTTGTCCCTACGGCCGGTCGGGCGGCTGCCGCCCTCACGCAGTTGGAGCGCTGCAAGAGAAACCCCGCAACCCAGAGGCTGCGCGGTTCTAACCGTCTCACCATACGATGGCCCCCGGCAACGCTGCCGGTACGGCGATCCTCTTGATGGCCGCGCTCACGACCACCGGAACGGTCGCCCTCGTCCGCAGGGGCGGACACGCCGCTCCAAGCTCGAGCCGCACGCTTCGTTCCTGTGGGCCCTGATCGACGCGAAGGACGACATCACCCTGGAGGAGATGCGCGCCCGGCTGCTGGCAGAGCGCGGCCTCACGGTCGGACTGGCCACGCTGTGGAGCTTCCTCGACGCGCGCGGCCTGACCTACGACACAGACAGCTGACGCCACGGAGCAGGACCGGCGGTACATGAAGGCGGCGCGCGAGGCCTGGTTCGAGGGGCAGCCCGCCTCGTGTTCCTCGATGAGACCTGGACGGCCGCGTTTCCACAGGCAAAGCTTGCGCATCTTCACAGTCTCGCCGCGTTCCGGGCGCCTCATCCCAATCGATGACAGCCCCGCGCCTTTCGCGGGCTGCCCCCGTTAAATGAAAGTGTCCATTGATAAATTCTCTGGCCGCAGCCTTTACCGTTCTGGCCGTGCTCGCGATCACGGCTCTTCTCAAGCTACCACTTCTCCCCTTCCGAGCCGTCCGCAACCTGATGCGGCGACGGTCAGCACCCGCCTGAGGGCGGACTAAGGGCCAGACGCATGAGCCCGGGATCACACCCGCCTTGGTGAGCCGACGCGAGATAGGCGCAGCTGGGCTCGCCGCAGCGAGCCTCCTGGCGACGCGGTCAGCTTGGGGGATCAACGCATCCCGCCAGACCGTGGCAGACCAGCCGGTGCGCATCGCCATGCTGCTCTATCCGGGCATGACGGCCCTCGATGTGATCGGGCCGCAGGCACTTTTGGCGGGCCTCGCTCCGGATAGCCTCTACCTTGTGGCGCAGACGCCGGGGCCCGTTCCGAGCGATACGGGCGTCAGCCTGCTTGCCACGACGAGCTTTGCCGACTGTCCCACCGACCTCGATGTGCTGTTCGTGCCCGGTGGCGACGGCTCCCCTACCCAGATGCGCGATGCTACGACACTGGCCTTCCTGCGAGATCGGGCGAGTCGAGCGCGCTGGATCACGAGCGTTTGCACCGGATCGTTGATCCTCGGTGCCGCCGGGCTGCTGGTGGGTTACCGCGCCACCTCGCACTGGTGCGTGCGTGACACCGTGCTCCCCCTCCTTGGGGCAACGCCGGTCGATCAGCGCGTCGTGTTCGACCGAAACCGCGCCACATCGGCCGGCATCTCAGCGGGCATCGATTTCGCCCTCGCCCTGTCGGCTCAACTGCGAGGCGAAAATTACGCGCAAACAGCACAGCTGGTTGCGGAATATGCGCCGCACCCACCGTTTGAGGCAGGCAGTCCAGCCTTAGCTGGTCCGGCAATCACGCGCGAAGCCATGGCAATCCTCCGCGGCCTCGTTACCGAAGCCCGAGCGGCAGCCGAGACCACTCGCCTGCGGAAGTGATCCGGATCACCTCTCAACTGAACTCAAGCCGGTCACAATGGCTTCGATGTAGAAGTTGGTGATCTGACCGACCTGAGCGGAAACGGCACCACCATCTTTTCCAGACGCAGGCACCGCAGCCTCCCGCGCAATTTCAGGCCGCCTTTCAGGCGTCATCTCCGCCGCGCGGGCTCCACCACCCTTACGCTCTCTGGTCCACGACGTGAAGGAACGCCAAGAGTGTGGCCTTTTCGTCGGACCCCAGCGCTTCTTTGTCGAGCAGCGGCTCTATGGCATCGATGAGCAGAACACAGAACCGAGTTAGATCATCGGCCCTCCGTTCCGACTCTTCTGCTCGATGAACTGCCAAATTTGCCCGCTGTTCCACCTCTTCAAGCCTGTCCCAAGCCAGTGAAGCGTTCTCCTGCTCTCGAGCCAATGCCGACCGAAGATTTTTTATTTCACCTTGAAGGCGGGCTCGCTCAACCTGCGTGTGCCAGATCAACTTCTGAGCGCGTTCGGAAATGAGGTCAGCTTCATCTTCGACGAAACGACATCTCTCGATGGCCTCCTCAATGAGCTGCAACGTAGCGGCAGGACCGACCAGCGGTTGAGCGGCTCCGCAAGGTTCTCCGGCACCAAACGGGGTTGCCGAGATCTCTTCAATTACCATCGGCGGGTTCGGTGTACGCGAACTCATTTGGCACGGGACTTTGCGCGTCAGGAGACAGGCGGCCTTTCGCTCTCGGAAGGGTCTCGACCGTTGGTCTCGGGTCGCCGCGACGCCCCGCGCGATTTGCGCCCAAACCCATTCAGGACGGCGTCGTGCATGCGCACGAGCCAAGTCTCCGCCTCGCTCGCTCGTGCTTCCGCTGAACGCGCCCGTTCTTCGGCTTTGTGCGCACGCCGCTCAGCTGCTGCAACCTTAGCATTGAGTTGGCGGATCTCCTCGTTCGCGTTTGTGGTCACCTGCTGCAACTGCGCTTCCAGATCAGCGGCACGCTCCTCGCTGATGCTGATAGCCTCCGTCGCTTCCTGGATCAGATCGAGCGCGGACGACCAATCCCGGGCGGGGACGGGATTCGTTTGAGGTTCGGGCACGCTGCGAGGTTGCGTTGCGGACGCTGAGTTTGCGGCAGCCTCCTGGGTCACGGATTTCAATCCCTCGCCCATGAGGCCTCGCATCAGCAGGGTTGAGGCAACAGATGAGTTCGAATCCTTAAGAGCCTGATCTGCCATCCACCCCTCCATACGCATCATCTTCGAAAACTTCTGACTTCAGGCGCTAGCTTGTTCGTTCGGACGCCATAAATGGGCGAACATTGCTTTCTGCTTCTAAATCACTGCTGGACTTGGTGGCAGTGAATTGCGGAGCCGGCAGCGGCTCAACCTCTTCGATGTCACGGACATTTCGAGCATTCCGTTTGAGCGCTTCGCATTGCTTCTGCAGCGCGATCCGACTTTCACGGGCGATGTCGAGTGCTCCCTGCGCCAATGCTCGCTCGGAGCGCTCAGACTGCAGATCCTCCATAAGACGGCGGTTGGCGGTCTCAAGCTCATGGACCTCCGCTTCGCGACGCCGGCTATGCTGGTCGATGCGCTCGGACAGCATGGCAGCGCGCGACGTTGCCTGTTCAATCGCGCCGTCCTTGGCCGCCAGCGCCTTGGTGAGCATGTCGCAACGATTATCCAACTCGGACCGGAGCCGCTGTGCTTCGAGAAGCCGCTCGGTCTGACGGGTGAGATCAGCTTGCATCGCGTCAACCCGACGATCCGAGGTTGACCGCTCGATGGCTGCTTCCTTGGCGATCCGCTCCGCAACTCGGAGCGCCTCATCCTTCTCCCGGAGCTGGCCACGGAGCTGCGCAAGAAGCTGCTCTGTCGTCGCGGCCCGGTTCGCGGCCGCCTCGAGCTTCATCGTCAGGCTAGCGCGCTCCGTGCGCGAGGCACCGATCTCCGCCTCGTGCTGCGCATCGTCCTTCTGGCGGGCCGCGAGCTCAGAAGCGAGGTCCACTTCCAGAGCAAGCAGCCGCTCCCGCTCACTGTCTGCCTCCCCTCTCAGCGCGCCGTACCGCGCCGCCGTGTCGGCTAGGCGCGCCTCCTGTTCCTCACACAGCAGCTGAAGGCGACGATTGTCCTGGTCGGCGATTGCAAGACGCTCGCGGGCCTCGGCGAGATCATGCTCAGACCGCGACAGCGCCTGATCAACGGCCTGGGCTTCGAGCCGAAGAGCCTTGTTCTCTCCGGAGAGCGCCTTTGTCTGTTCCGCCTCGGCAGCGAGCTGGCGCTCGAAATTCTCCGCGGCGAGACCCTTGTCACGGGCGATAACGCGCAGTTGCTCGAGTTCGATGTCGCGGCTGTGGATGCCGGACTCTAGGCGAGCGACCTCTGTGGTCATCGCTGCAAGATCGCTTGTCAAAGCGGAGGTTTTTACGGTCAGGTCGCTCGCCTCGCGCCGCGCGGAAAGCGCACTTTGCTGCTCTTTGGCGAACAGGGCCTCGACCTCGGCCAATCGCATGGTCGCGCGCGGCAGCTCGTCCGAGATAGCAACGAGTGGTTCCAGTACGGCAGAGAAATCATCCTGAAGCGTCTTCAGGTCTTCGAGACGTTCGATCATCTCCCCGATTCGCATACGGACCACTTCGCCGCGCTGCCCAATCGCATCGAGCGGATCACGCGGCGCCGGAGCATTCATTTGAGCAGGCCTTTTGTCTGCGCTGCTCATCGGTGCTGCCTTCTGCTGCAGCCCCAGCACATGCGGCTGTTGGGAATCTATCTCGTTCCGCCCGCTGGCTCGGCTGCCAGAAAACAAGCCAGTTCGGAACGGCGACCAAGGCATCCAGCGTCTCCAAGCCGCTTGTTTCCATCGGCTTATGGTTTTCAACCGACGGTTATCATACGAGAAATTGTCAGCGAGTCCGTCCGGCTCGCGCATATTCATGTGGTCAACCGCAGAAAAAACTCCTCTGAGGCCCGTGTCAGATCTCTCGAGGCAAGATTCTGCTGATCTCAATAAATATAATAACAATTCTGGATAATTTTACATAACGGTCAATATCGTGCGCCGTTATATCGAAAGTATGTTGATCGCAGACCATTGAATAACACAAAAATAACTCTTATCCTGTGCAGCTAAATGTGGATGCGGATTGGCTGATCACGAGGCGTAGCATCGTTTGCGAGCGTCCGCTATCAATCCGTTCAATCTCAATCGTGCCTATGACTGATGATTGCTGGGAGCGGTTGATCTGAGCGGGATTTTAGACCGAATGGATAGAGAGGCTGTAGCTTTGGCAATGCGACGGCACCCCTAATTATCGCCCCGCAATTTTCGTGCGAACTCTGCAGGGTGATCTCTCCATGACCAGCGTTGGGAGGCGCAACCCAGCGAGGCTGTGCCAGCTGTTTGGGCCAGCCAGAGCATCGTAGGATGTCGCTGAGATGTGGCACACGCTGCTCGTGCTGCCTCCTGCAGCGCTCGCAGCAGCCTCCGGCACGTCGGAAGCGGACCGCTGCCGGGAGTTGGGCCCAGTCGATAGAATAGAAGAAGCAATGCTCGCGTCGGATGGGCAAAGAACGTCTGCTTCCGCGGTTCTGATGCAGAAAGCGGGCGGACTGCATACGGCCGAACCCAGCCGGCTGCTATGCGCCCATCTCGGCCATTCAGCGGCCTTTGCCAGCCTCTCGGAAGCGGACTTCGGCACAGATTGGACTACAAGCAGGAGGCAGAATTCGATTTGCAACGGGCCTTGCGCGCTATCGAAGACCTCCTGACCGAGCTTCGCGCAACGCCATCGGTGCTTTGAATTGATCGACTGGGTCTCTAGAGCTTGTTCACGCCAACAATGCAGAACCCATGCCCGAAAGGATCGCTGCAGAACGCAACGGGTGGAAAGCCCGGCACGCGGTGGACCTGTTCTGACCTTGCGCCGTTGGCCAAGGCGCGTTCGAGCGTCTCCTCGAAGTCATCGACACGAAAATCGACGTGAACGGGTGTCCAATGGCGCTCATACCGGCGAAGGTCGTTGCTTCCTGGCGCCGGTGATGATCCGGCAGGTTTCGCGAGAAGCCCGATCGTCACATCGCCCGAGGTCAACATGGCGTAGCCGGCATGAGGCCGGGATGTCTCGACGAAACCAAAGACACCGCCAAAAAACTTCAGGCCCTCTTCGATCGACGGGACGTCGATGGAAACAGTTACCTTCATCTCAGCTATTCCCTTCGCTTGTATGTTGACCGGTCTTTACGGGGCTGAACGCGCATAAGGCCGCGATCCGGCCAGAACCTCGCCTTCCAGCATACGTCGGCTTCCCACACCCACCCGGGCCTTCGCCGGCAGCGTGTGTTTCTAAATACCGTATCGGGGTCGGCTTCGGACGCTGAGGCCGTGCCGGGTTCGATTCCGGCAGTCAGCGCGTCAGCACGATGTGGGTCGCAAGCTCCGTTGGGACCGTTTCCGTCACCCGATAGCCGAGGCCCAGCAGATCGATACCCGCAAACAGGTGCTCGCCCCGGCCCAGAACAATGGGCGACACCGCCAAGTGCAATTCGTCGATCGCGCCCGCAAGCAGATACTGGCGAACCGTCGACACACCACCGCCGATCTTGACGTCCAGATCGCCGGCGGCGGCCTTGGCCTGGGCGAGCGCTGCTTCGATTCCCCCAGTGACGAAATGGAACGTCGTCCCGCCCTCCATCACGATGGGCGCCCGGGGGTGGTGGGTGAGGATGAAGGTCGGCGCATGATAGGGTGGATTGTCGCCCCACCAGCCCTTCCAGTCGGGCCCGCCCCAATCGTCGCCGGCCGGCCCGAACATGTTGCGGCCGAGGATGAAGGCGCCGTAGCCTTCCGCCGCGGCGCTGGCGAAGCGATCGTCGGTCCCCCCATCTTGCCCGATCATCGATCGAAAGATCCGGGTCGGGAACAGCCACTTGTGCAGCTCCCGGCCGCCCTTGCCCATCGGGTGCTCCAGGCTCTGATCCGGGCCGGCCCCGAAGCCGTCGATGGAGACCGCGAAACCTCTCGCGCGCACTTTGCCCATGGGCGTTAGACCTCTGCGTCCAGCATGACGATCAGGTCGTCCAGCTGCGCGAACTGCTCGCCCCACCCGCTCGTGCTTCCAGAGGCCAGGGCGTCGTCGAGCGCTTCTTTCGAGGGATAGAACTCGCGCACGACGACGTGTGTCGCGCCGTCCTTTTCCTCGAAGATCACCGTGGTGACGGGTCCGTCCTCACCCCCTTCGTCGTTGGTCCAGACGAGGCGGGCATGGGGCGTCACCTCGATGTACCGGCCGAAGAACGCCATGGGCTGCTCGGAGGACGGATGGCCCATCAGCAAACGGTACCTGCCGCCCGTGCGGATGTCGGCCTCGAACGAGATCAAAGAAACGCCGCAGGATTTGGGTGCCCACCATCGCTGGAAAAGCTCCGGCCTGGACCATGCGTCGAAGACGATCCGCGCTGGGCCGTTGACGGTTTGCGTGACGGCGAGCTCCCTGTCCGATCTCCTCTCCACCGTCGTGCGTGCCTTCCCGGCGGTGGCGTCACTCTGCCTACCTGCGTTCATCAGCTTCTCGCTCGTCATGGCGAGCCTCCCTTCACGCCGCTTGGCGCTGGCCGGCAAGGCCCAGCCGGTTGCCTGCCGAATCGGCGATGATGGCCGAGTAGCTGCCGCCGGGGATTGGATCCGGCCCCTGGAGCACCGTGCCGCCCTTCTCGCAGACCGTCGCGAGCGCGGCATCGATATCGGGCACATGGACGTACCAATTCCATCGGGCCGGCGCGCCGGTGGCTGCACTCGACATCACCGCGCCAGGGCGCAGGTCGCCCCGGCCGATGAAGGCGTACTCGCCCATCCCGCCCATCGGCATGGCCCCGAGCTTCTCCCAGCCGAAGAGTGCTCCGTAGAACGCGAAGGCAGCCTCGGGGTCGGGGGTTGCGAGCTCGATCCATACGCCGTGGCCAAGGGTTTGCTCCGTCCCAAGGGGCACCGGCCCAAATGCCCGGCTCTCGCCCGGGCTCGTCGCATCCATCAGGGCGAAGACCACGTCCTGCGGGTCGCTGACCATGGCGAAGCGGCCGACATGGGGGATGTCGACAGGCCCGAACCGGATCTGGCCGCCGAGATCCACCACCCGGGAGGCGGTGGCGTCGACGTCGCGGGTCGCAAGGTAGACCGCCCAGCCGGGAAAACCGGGAGCTTCCGGTATCGACCGCCGGATCCCCGCCACCGCCTTCGCGTCCGCCTCCGCGACTCGGTAGCCACCAAGCTCTGGCATCGGTGAAGGTGCGATGCGCCAGCCGGCGACAGTCTCGTAGAAGGCTTGTGCCGCGTCCGGGTCGGCCGCGTTCAACTCGAACCAGATGGGTTTACCCTCGACGATTGGCATCAGGCGCATTCCTCCGTGACAACAGGCGCGTTGGCCGCGTCGCAGCACCCCTTACGGCCCCGCTTTGCCTAAGCTGGCAGCCTCGGTTATACAAAGCAACCATGCAGTACGAAAAAATAACGATAGAGGCATCTGCGTCGCGAGAGCGTCGATACGACGACGCTTGCGGCACTGCGCTCGCCCTGGAGTTCATCGGCGAGCGATGGTCGCTGCTGATCATGCGCGAACTGGTTTTCGGCCCCCGCCGCTTCGGCGAGATTCGGGCAAACCTTCCAGGCATCAGCGCCAACGTTCTGACGCAGCGCCTGGAGAGCCTCGAGGAGGCTGGCATCGTCCGTCGCTTCCGGCTGCCGTCGCCGGCCAACGTACAGGTCTACGACTTGACGGAATGGGGCCGTGAGGCTGCGCCGTTGATGCGTGACCTGGGTCGCTGGGCGGCTCGCTCGCCGCGGCATGATCCGAGTCTGTTCATGTCGGCGGCTTCAGCCATGATGTCGCTCCAGGCCCTGATAGACCGAGAGCGCGCCGCGGAACTGGCCGTCTCAGTCGCCTTTCATTTCCCCGGCGAGAACTTTATTGCGACAGTGACGGGCGGTGATATCTGCGTGAGCCGTGGTGTCATGGAGGCACCCGACCTTGCCTTCACCGGAGATACGATGGCGATGCGCCGCACGATCTATGGCAAGGCGCCTCTGGCCAGAGACGGTGCGGGCGGAACGCTCGCCTACGCTGGCGAGGCCGAACTCGCACAGTCCTTCGTTGATCTCTTCGCCCTGCCCGCCAAAACAGGCTGAGGAGCGTGTTAGCGGCCGGGTCGGTATTCGGCGCCATTCCGGAGTGCCGGGCGAGGTGCGCGATCCCAGCCCAGATCGCACCGTCGCGGAAGTGTGCATGCCGCTTCCGTCTGCAAGGCCGAAAATTGTCGGCTTGCCGAATTCAGTTGTACAGTGTCCGTCAGCTTTTCTGGCGGACCTTCTCTGAAACGGACCTGCGGCTTTCCGCCAAACCCGGTCGGCAGCTATGCGCCCATTTCAGCCCTCCAGTTGCCCCCGATGATAATTTCGAAGCGATCAACTGCCGAGTGGGTGTTATGAAGCGCCGCCTGCGCTGCCGCGCTCCGAAGTGAGATGGGCTGCGAGTGCTACTCGTCGCCCATCTCCTTGTGCTCCGTCACCTCATCCTCATCGGCATCATCGCCGAGAAGATCATCGAGCTCGTCGATCAGATCTGCGATCTGCTGCTCGGTTGCAGAGACTTGGAAGGTCGCACCATCCTCCGCCTCCAGAGTGAGGCGGAACTCGCCATGAACCTCGTCGGTGAGAACACGGGCCAGCTTCTTGATCGGAGCCATGACGTGGTCACCTCCTCATGATACGAGCTGCGCGACAGGCACCCTCGTGCATCCCGCCAGCTTCCACCTCTCAGCAGGTGTCGCGCAACAGGGCCACTGCCTCTTGGAGAGCGGTCAATCCTTCGGTACGCGCCTCGTCTTCGCTGGTCAGCGAGTAGCAAGATTGCCGGACCACATGGTCGCGGTCGCGGATGGCCCAGCGAAAGCGGCCCGGATCGTTCTCGCAGGGTCCCACCTGCAGAACGAGGGGAGCCCCACTGTCCGCCGCCATCATCATCGTCTCCTGTGTGGCTGACTGGTCAGCCTCAGCGACGGGCGGGCAGTCCGGAAACGGCTGCCAGTCCGTGAAGGCATCGGTCGGATAGCTGTGCCGGCAGGAGGCAACATGCCAAGGGCGGGCATCGCCGAACCGCGCGGGGTCCCAGCGGATCACAGCGCGTGTGTCGGGCTCGTGCCGGTTGATGGCGACGATCCACCGGCCGTCCTGCGGCGCCCGCTCCATGGACCGCCAACTGGCCATGACACGCTCCTGCCCTGTCGTGCGCGACCGTCAGGAACGCTGAAGGGCCCAGGACCGTTTCGGGCCCTTCTCAGGCGCACCGCCTGCTGATGAGGCTCGCGCGCGAGGCGCCGACGAGGCCTAGTGCCCCATGACCCGCATCGCCCGTCTCATCGTCACACCGAAAGGGCTTCGCCGCATGTCGCTCACGAACCCATGGCTACCTCGGTCAGCCCACGCTCAGTCCCAGCATGAGCAGCAGCTTCATGCCCTAGCCCGGGTCATCGAGAGTACCTGCCCTCCACCGCCTGGCCGGCGCATGCCGTGCCAGCTTCGCACTGCTGTGAAGTGGCTGCAAGCGCATGACGTGGATGAGGAGTAGCCGCACGCTCCATAGCTTCCATGGGTAGGCGCTATGGAGCGCCGCCCGGCCCGCCATGCCGGATCAGAATGCTGCGACGCACGTTGATGTTGTTGGGATTAACATCACGAGGCGCATCATGGCCGCTTTAGAGGTCGATCCGACTGAGGTTGAGGCCCTGGCGCAGCTGGCCCGCGTCATGATCGAAAAAAGCCTTCAGCGCTCAGAGGGGGATGGAGCCGCCTTCTGGCATGCCGTGTCGTTGATCTACCAGCGTGGTTTGCCCGCCCCTGCTCCAGTGCCGGCCTCGGAACCCCTCGGCATCGCCGCATAGCCGGGCCAGAGCACGCTGCAGGCTTCCTCCGAGGAGCACGAGCGGACCTGAGCCAGCCAGCCCCTGCACAGGATCTGGGCGTCAGGAAGCTCCAGAGGCTGGGCTGAAGTCAGGCCCTAAGCGGAGGCCCGCACTGCCGGCATTCCGAACATGCTCGCCAGAAGCGAACGCGCACGGCTCACCCGGCTCTTCACGGTTCCGGTCTGACATCCCATCACCTCGGCCGCCGCCTCGTAGGTCAGGCCCTGCGCGCCCACGAGCAGCAGCGCCTCGCGCTGGGACGGCGGCAGCTTGGCGATCTGGCCCCAGATCGTGCGCAGATCCGAGCCGTGCTCCTGCGAGGCGGGCACGATCATCTGGGCGGCTATGGTGCCGTCCGCGTCCTCAACCTCGCGCTTGCGCTTGCGGCACTCGCTGTAGAACTGGTTGCGCAGGATGGTGAACAGCCACGCCTTCAGGTTCGTGCCCGGGATGAAGCGGCCCTGCGCCGCCCACGCCTTCAGTACGGTCTCCTGCACGAGGTCATCGGCGCGTGTCTCGTTCGCGACGAGTGACAGCGCGAACGTCCGCAGGCTGGGCAGCGCCTCGACCACACCATCGCGGAAGGCCTTCGCGTCCTCGCCCTTAACAGCAGGCACGCTGTCGAGCTGCGCGATCAGATCGAGCAGGCGCTGCGGGAGCTGAGCCTGCATCAGCGTGCCGTACGCCGCCTGCAGCTCAAAGCCGAGGTGATCCAGGATCGCGGCAGGTAGGGCGGCCGACGCAGTTGCGTCCTGCACCTCCGCCCGATCCACTCCGAGCCCGTCGGATACCAGCATGACCTTCAACCTGTGTCCCTTCGCAGAGCGAACCGCGCCAGGGTACGCTGCACACTCTGACTGTACAGTGAATGCATAACTCAAAAATGCGAGAGGATCGTTCCCTGAGGTGCGCGCGTTCCGCCCATCCTGTGCAGGGCGGCTCGGTTGGGGAATGGCGCGAACAGTGACCTACAGCATCGTCGACCACGCGGACGGGCGGTTCGCCGTCGTGGCCGCTTCGGCGTCCGGGTCCGTGTACTGGCGCTGCGGGTTCCTGACGCTTGCCGAGGCCGAGCGGTGCGTTGAGGACCTGCGCGCGACGATGGTGGTCTGTGGCGCTCCGCTGGTGCGGTGGGAAGCAGAGCTGCCCGACATGGACCTACGGGCGGTGCTCAGAGCACTCGGGCCACCATTCCGGTAGGGCCTTGTTCTGCCAGACCCGGGCCGCCACGTTTCGCTCCGGAAGCTGAGCACGTAGGTTGCACCTGCCAGAGCCCAAACCCATGGCCGTTGCGCGGACCTTCAACAAGCACGTCGACGTATTGGGCCATCCGCTTCTGCGCGGCAGCAAGCGTTCCGTAGGTCTCAGCGAAGACGATGTTCCGATTGGGGTTTAGGCAGACTGCTATCCAGGGAAGCCCAGCGGAGGTTTTCAGGGCCATGCGATGAGGGTATGCGGCTGGGCGTTTTGACGAACGCTGTTGCAGCGCAGACCCGATGTTTCAGGGAATCGGAGATGCCAGCCAATACGAGCAACCTCGCCTGGGTCTTCGCGGGTGGGAACGCCCTCGGCGCCTACCATGCGGGAGCCTACGAGGCTCTGCACAACCAAGGTCTTCGCCCCCACTGGGTCGTCGGCGCCTCCATCGGGGCGGTGACTGCCGCAATCGTCGCGGGCAACGCACCTGACGATCGGGTCGCCAAGCTCCGTCAGTTCTGGGACGAAGCGACCCAGTTCACCGGCCTAAGCCCGACCAAAATGCTGAAGCCCCGCCAGATCTACAACGGTCTGCACGCCTTCCTCGCGCTCGTCTGGGGACGGCCGAACATCTACCGGCACCGCTTGCCTGGCTTCTGGTCAGCCCTGCCGTGGGTGCCAAACGACGTGGCTCTGTTCGACAACGCGCCCCTTCTCGGCACCCTGAAGCGCCTCGTCGACTTCGAGCGACTGAACCGAGGTGATACGCGCCTCACGGTCTGCTGCGTCGATGTCGAGACCGGGGAGGAGGTCTACTTCGACACCGCTCGACAGACGATCCGGCCCGAGCACATCCTGGCCAGTACGGCCATCCTGCCCGCCTTCCCACCCGTCGAGTTGGATGGCCGCGTCTTCTGTGACGCCGGCTTCACGAACAATCTTCCCCTCGACGCCATTTTTGCCACGGAGCCGGAGCGGGATCTTCTCTGCATCGCTACGGACCTCTTCAGCCTGCAGGCACCGCGTCCGCGCTCACTCGATGCTGTGCTGGAGCGAGCCAACGATCTCATCTTCGCCAGCGCGGCACGCCGTTCGGTGGCGGGTCTCACCCGCGAATATGATCTGCGGCAGAAGCTCGATCCGGATGGTTCGACCGTGACACTTCTTCACCTCGTGTACCAAGCGGGCGCGCACGAACTCGCCGCCAAGAGTTTCGACTACTCACCGTCCTCCATCCGTGACCGTTGGGCAGCAGGCGCGCGCGACGCCGTCAGCGGTCTGGAGCGGCTGGAGGCTCAAGGCACCGACCGCCGGCGCTTCAACTACGTGGCCCTTCACGGGCCCAAGATTGCAGACCACCGTAGGTAAGGTGATCTGGCCGGGCTGCAGGAGCCCTGCGTGCCCGACACCGAAGGTGCCATTCAGCCCAAAGAACTTGCCGGCTACGCCTGGAGCGCGTGGAACAGGTAGTAGCCGGTGTGTCGCACGGCCTCGTCCGCAGCCTCAGGCTTGAAGCCTGGGGGTGCCTGCTCGCCCGTAACGGTGCCGCCAAAATCCCACGTCTCGCCGCTGACGAATGAGGGCACCGGGTGATCGAGCGGTACAGCGCAGCGAAGCGCTGGCTGCCGCTTGCGACAGAAGACGTTGTAGGCAAGCGCAGCGGTCTGCATCCCATCCTCGTGAGGCTGATCGGCCCGGCGATCGATGGAGCACGTCCGAGGAGGCAGATCACTCACGAATGCGAGGGCTCGGACGCGGCAGACAAACCGGGCGAGACGAACCCGCTACGACGCTGCAGGCGCAGTGAACCGTTTGGTTTGCTTCCGTGTTCCTAGGGCCTTGACGCGCAGGGGCCCGGCGCACCGATCCGGAGGAGTACCTCTATGAGTAAGCTTTCATTGGCCGCGGCTGCATTGGCCGCCCTCATCGCCATCCCTGGTACGAGCGTCGCTCAAGGTATCTCGATCGGTCCCGGAGGCGTGCGCGTGGACGATGGCCGCCGCGGCTACGAGGAGCGCCGCCGTGGACCCTCACGAGAGGTGTGCCGCGAGTTGCGCCGCGCCTGCATGCACAAAGAGGAGCTGGGTGAAGAGGGAGCGGGCAACTGCCGCCGCTACCGGCGCACCTGCACCTAGCTCCGACGATCGGTGCTGCCCGTTCGCCTCAGCCTCGCCCTCGTAGCCGGCCTGCTTACCGCCGCCCCAGTCTCGGCGGCGGACGAGTGCCCGACGCGGTTTCAGAAGTACGGCCTGTTTCTGCAGGCGAAGCAGTCCTGCGGGCGCGAGGCCGAGTACCCGTTGATGAAGGTCATGCGGGCCTGCGCCGAGCAGACACCGCAAGAGGCGGCGCTCAAGCTGATGGACGAGGGACGCCGGGAGTGGGCGCGGGGCGTGATGCGCAGCAGCCTCGGCAGCATGTGCGAGGAGGCCTTCGCTAAGCTGCCTGCCCCGGCGGAGAAGCGTGCACGCCGGCGCCCCGGAGAACCTTGATCCGCAGTCAGTCCTCAGGGGAGCGGCGCTTCGGCGGCTGGATCGTGACGAGCTTCCCGGTGGTCGGGTCGAGGATGACAATCGCCATGATGGAGGGCCTCGCGTGTGGCCTCCCTAGGCGGCGCTCGATGGGTTTATCAGAGCTTAACAGCGCCGGTCCACGCGCCCGATTATCCAACGCGCTGAGGCGTTCATCACAGGCAGAGCGTGGCCACCGGCCTCGATATCGTTTTGAGGGGCGAGACGTGCTTGCCGAAGCTACCGAGGCATCCAAATATGCTCGCCCGAGACAGCTAAGGTACCCACGATGAGCACTGGCACCGTGAAGTGGTTCAACGAAACGAAGGGGTACGGCTTCATCCAGCCGGACGACGGCGGCAAGGACGTGTTCGTGCACATCTCGGCCGTTGAGCGGGCCGGTCTGCGCACCCTCGCCGAAGGCCAGAAGGTCTCCTACGAGGTCGAGGCCGACCGGCGCTCCGGTAAGGAGAGCGCGGCGAACCTGAAGGTCGGGTAAGCGGCGCCCGTGTCCGCGGATCGCTGTGGGGAGCAGGATCCCCTGCCGGCCGGAGCAGATATGACCGGCAGGGGCGATCGCCGTGTTGAGGGGTGATGGCACGGCGAGCACCGATACGGTCGACCCGAGCGGTTAAGGGATCGTTACGCGCCGGGCAGCGTCACTGGCCCTGAGCAGGCGCCTTAGCCGACCGCAGATGAGCTGGGGTCGATTTCATTGCGTCCGTCGGGCAGGAGTATTGTTGCAACAGCAAGCCTGGAATGCGAAATACTTTGCGATGTACCTCATTTGGATGATGATGCGAACTGTTTCGCTCTACTAGGCTACTTGCTCCTCTCCAGCCAGGAGCGAATTCCATGCCCCGCGCTCGGCCACCCATTGTCTTCACCGCTCTTTGGGGCTTATTCGCAGCAGCAATGCTGCTTGGGCACGCAGAGATGAGGAGCCATGGCATGAAGCTGGCCAACCTCATTGATATCTCTGACCCAGAGATTATCCAGCTTGCTTCTCTCGACTGAGGAGGCGGAAAAATTCTCATTCCGTTGGCCTGCTGATTCTGCTTCAGGCCGGCTTCACGTTCGCGCTAACCTGAGAGGCGGGCGCTCATGAAACCGTGAGCGCCCACATACGCCAGATGAATGATGCACAGCCTCTCTGGCATATTGCATCTCCTCATCTGCACGTCTTGAGAGCGGCATTTCTCCAAAAGAACTTGGCGCGTCAGCAACGGCGCCCCTTTGGGTCTGCTTGTCCGATGCCTCTACCGCCCGTCCCCATCGTTGCACAGGCCGCCGCCTTCACGCTCGGCTGTGCCCTGATCCACACGTTCCGCCGCTATCCGGAACGGGTCACGCAGGTCTTGGCGGCTATCGCGTTCGTGCTCTTCCTGGTCCTTGCGGTTGCGCTCATTCCGGCAGAGGTCTTGGAGCAGGAGAGCGCCGGCGAGGCAGGCGCATCCATCGCCTCAGCCATGGAGTAGCCTTCACAGCACGGCCGCCGGACGCAGCGTCCGGCCCCGCTGAGCTTGACATCCGGGAACCGCCCCGGACGGTCCAAGATAGCCGGGATTGAGGCTGGCGCTGCAGAGCCACGCCACACGATCTCAACCCGGGCGCGGTATGCCTCGGAGCACGCCGGAGATCAGGAACCATGCTGGGCAAGGGCGCTCTTATTCGTGCCGGGCTCACTCTCTCAGGTGCGTCGGCTTTCCAGAAACCGCAGGTGCTCGTTGGCCAGCCCTGGCCTGGACCCTGCCGTCCGAGAAGGCCGGTTTGGGGAACTGGGCTTCCGCCCTGCGGACCCTGATCCAGGCCATCCGTCCGACCTTCGAGGAACACTCCCGGCGCACCAAGACGGTGCTCGACGAGTGCGACTTGGTCGATAAGGGCACCTTCCAGGTGGCCCTCCGATAGGGCTCCGCCAGTCCGCAGGGCGCTCGTAGAGCAGGGATCCACGCGGCTATGAAACAGCGAAAGCCCCGCCCTGACAGGGGAGGCTCAAGCTCACGGCTGATGCGAGGCGCCTGCGCTCAGCACCCGCTGCTGCGGCCTTTGCCGTTACCGGCCTGGGCCGGGGCGTGCGACAGGGCGAGGGTGCCGGTGCCCAGCACCGGGCGGGCGGGGCGGCCAGAAACAGGCGGGTCATCGCACTTCTCCTTAGTTGCAGCCGCCGTCGCAGGAAGCTTGTGCCGGTGTCGGAGCGGTGACGACCGCCATGCCCGCCCGAAGGAGGGCCAGCGTAAAGACGGACGCGATCAGGGAGCGGGTCATTGCGGCATCCTCTCAGGTTAGCCGCAGGAGCCGCAATCGGCTTGGGCGGGCGTGTGCGACAGGGTGAGGACGGCGGCGCCCAGGCCGAGCACAGCAAGGGTGAGCACGAAGGCGGTCAGGAAGCGAATCATGGCGCCGGCTCTCAGTTACAGCCACCGTCGCAGCCAGCCTGAGCCGGCGCGTGCGAGAGCGTGAGGGTCGCGGTGGCGCTCGCCCCGAGAAGCAGAACGGCGAGGAGGACGCTGCAGAGGAGGCTGATCGAGATTTCGGAGGTTCAGACCAAGCACTGATGCTTGCACACCGCCAAGAATGTAACTGTGTGCAGCCAAAGCGCCGTACCCCACCTGAGATACGAGAAATTATCGTGCTACGATTACGCTCGGAGCCCCTGCACGATGAACTTCTCTGCCTGGAATGACACCGTCGAGACTATCTACGCCGCCGCAGCGGCCCCCAGCCTCTGGCCGAACACTCTCCAGGCGATCGCCGAACTGCTCGACGCGCGCGGTGCCCTGCTCCTCTACCGGCACGACAACGGGCGTTTTGGCGCAATCGTCTCGCCCACTCTCGTCGTGATGGCGCAGGAATACGAACAACGCTGGCAGCACCTCGACGTGCGGGCTGAACGGGTCTTCCGCGCCATCGCAACTGGGCACCGTGACGTGCAGGCCGATCAGACGCTCTGCACCGAAGAGGAGATCGCCACCTTGCCGATCTACCAGCAGTTTTTGCTGCCGCATGGCCTCTGTTGGGGCATGACAGTCCCAGTGTCACCCTCGCCCGCTGTCCAGGTCATTCTCACTGTCCTGCGGGTGAAGGAGAAGCCCCCCTTCTGCGATGCGTTGCAGGAGCAGCTTCTGGCGCTCAGCCGCCACGCTGAGCGCTCCCTTGGCCTCTCGATCCGCCTGATGGATGCCGAGGCTGAGCGTGTGGGGCTGGCGGCGGCGCTCGACCGGATCGATTGCGGCGTCCTGGTGCTGGGGGCGGACCAGCGTGTGCTGCTTGCAAACCGCACGGCCGATCGGCTGCTCGGCTCAGGGCTTGCTGTATCGAGCGGCCGTTTGCGCATGAACGACAGAGCCACGCAGCAGGCCTTTCAGGCGCGGCTTGCGGCCGTGGAGAGCGGCACGGTGACAGGCTCCGGCGCGAATGAACCGCTGATCGTGCCGAACGGAGAGCGCGGCCTCATCGTGCAGATCCTGCCGCTGCCCTCATCGATCGACGTCCCTGCGCTGCAGACAGCCAGCGCCCTTGTACTGGTCGGGGACCCAGCCCGTGAGCGGCCCTTCGACCCGGCGGTGGTACGCGACGCCTTCAAGCTGACGCTCGGCGAGGCGCGGCTGGCAGTCCTCGTCGGTGCGGGAGTGGCTCCGGCTGACGCTGCGGAGACGCTCGGCATTGCACTGCCGACGGCGCGGACGGTGCTCAAGCGCGTGTTCGAGAAGACGGGCGTGTCGCGCCAGAGCGAGCTTGCGGCGCTCATGGGCAAGCTGTTCATTCTGCGCGAGCGCTAAACGCATGTGTTGTAGATTTGAATTTGTTGGAGCTGCGGGTGACCTGACCGGTATTTTGGGCTGGGCTGAGTAAGGGGCTACTGCATGGTAGTGGCCCTGGGTAGCCGGAAGGCTCAGTCTGGAGGGCTGACGGGCGAAGGCGGCCGGCAGCCCAAGGACGAGTGCGGCCGGACGCCGTTGTGGGTGTTCTGCCAGCGGCCGATCACGGCCTGCGCCTCATTGAGCAAGTCGAAGATCTCTTGGCGTAGGCACTCGTCGCATAGCTCTGCTCGCAGACGCCCGCCTCTGTGCACGCAACCGCGACGCTCTTGACTTGGGCTGTCTGCACCTCGATCTGGCGCAGCGTCAGCACGACCTGCTCCGAACTTGGCCTCTGTCCTCTCCTCATCACCGACCCCTCTGGTCCTGGCTGATCCTCGCAATCAGCCCGGTCCAAAGCCAGTCGGTCAGGTCACATCGGCCGCCGATAGCCTTTTGCGATGCTATGGCCCCTCCGTCTCTCGCGTTGAGGCAACAATGCGATCGCCATCCTCGCGCAGCAGCAATCGATCCGTGACGAGCGCGTCGACCGACTTTGCCACCGCCGCTACGTACGCGGCATGATCCGAATAACGCTCCTCGAGCGACAGGCGCGGATCCCCGCTCGCGTCACGCTCGGCCTTGCTGCGCGCGAGCGGGAGTTGACTGCCCTCACGGTCGCAGAGGGCGCCTGCCGGAAACGGCTCGGCATAGAGGTTCCACCCTGTAAACGTCGCACGCGGTGCTGCAACTGCTGGAAGCCGAATGCCCTCCACGTCGTGCCCGTCCGAGTCTACGCGCGGTACAAGAGGCCGGTATTGCTGCCCGGCTTCGGGATGGGGATCGACGTAGGTGGAAAAACGGACGATCGCATTCGGGGCTGTGGGCACCGGCACGCTCGGGATGTAGGGAAAACCTACCTTGGCTGCCTCAACAAGGGTTCCGTCACTCAGGCGCGGCACACGGCTGTTTGGCGGCGCGCGGCCGTCGATGACCCATTCCTCGAGCGCGACGAGAAGCGCACGAAGTGCAGGTGCTGGGTTGAAAGTGCTGCGCAGATTGGCGCATGGCCCTTTGGTCGAGGTCAGCCCGGCGCGACCGTAATGGAAGGCGCTGGAGATCAGGAAGGCCCGTGCGGTGTCGGGTAGGGACACGTTGGTTCGCCCGAGTGGATCCGTCGTCAGCATCGAGGCGCCCTTCTGCCAATACTCGGTGCCAGTGTTGACCTCAATCAGCAGTGGATCGTACCCGTCGCCGCGCAGGAGCGCGCCTGTTTGCCCCGTAACCGGGTCGTTCAGATGGGCCGACGAGAACGGGAAGGCGTTCTCCGGGTAGAGGTGGTCCTCGTGTTGCGTGTTCGTCCGTGAAGGCTGTCCAAAGCGAGCATTGAGGAAGACGCCTCCCACGCCTGCGATGTGTAGCAGCATGCCGTCGAACACGCGCCGGCCAGCCTCGTCGCGGTTGAAGCCCTGGCGGATGAAGTCGCGCAGGTAGCGTCCGCTCTGGGAGATGCCGAGCGCGACCGCATGCTGGATCACGCCACCTGCCGGATTGATCCCGCCGGCTGCGTCACCGCGAAGGTAGGCAACGACGTCACGTGTGGCCGCAAAACCGATGCCTAGCACCTTCGGCTCGGTGGCTCGGTAGGTGAACTCGTAGAGCGAACCGGGAAGCGGTTTGCTGCCGTTGGGCAGAAGTTCGATCTGGCGCGCGTTGGTGTAGTGCCAGACCTCTGCCGGTACGGGGCGAGGCGGATCCGACTCGCGGCGGCGTACGCTGAGTTGTGCTTCAGCCTTCGCGTCGCTGGCAGGCTTGAAGGTGAGGTTGAATGGCGCCTCGGGCGGCCCACGCGTCGCGCTGACCAGTTCGTCGCGCACCAGTTCCGTGATCGGCTTACCGTCGCGGCTCGCAACCGGCACGTCGATGGCCATGCCCCCCTGTTCGCGCAGGGCATCCGCTTCCCAGCCAGACCACACGATGGTGTCACCACGCCGAAGAACAAGCCCGGTTCCCGCGTCCGCTGCGCTGCGCGGGTCGTTGACGGCCTGCGCCGCCTGAGCTGGGGCGTCGAGCACCCAATTGAACAGGAACTTGCGGCCGCGGTTCAGCACTTCGAACAGCAGAGTACCGCTGCCGCGCGCTGGGTCGCTTGGGCGGAGGATGAACAGGTCGGTCTTGTATTCCACCATCCCGCGAGCGTTCCGAGGGGCCAGCGTGATGTCGATGATGCCGGCGTTCGCAGGGTCGGCCGGGTCGAGTTCGCCGCGAGCGGTGCCTATCACGCGCTCGTAGGCTCCGGCGTGGCCCCACTCGGCACCGCCAGCGAACGGCTCGACAGAGGTGATGTTGATGGCCGTGATGCGCGCGTTGGCGGAAGCAGGGATCAGCGTGCAGCCGAGTACGGCGACCAGAACTCGAACGGCCTGCATGCTGATCCCCCCATCCGGCTCGTGGTCATTGGCCGGTCACCTCAGCAAGCATGGCGACTGCGCTATGTCGATAGGGCTCTCTGCCGGCCGCTTTGCATTCGGCTTCGGCGATGCGCGGGTCTGAGCCAATGTCTCCAGCCTGTGCGTTTCATGCCTGTTCGATGTTGGCAGGGGCGGCCTCACATCATCTCGGAGCCTTGACCTAACAAACGACCGTGATGCGCCCATTCCGGTCGTTTAGCCGATCAAGGCAGCTTCTTTGAAGCGGCCATTCGCTGGCTAAGCATTATGGGGCGCGATCGGGACAACGATGTACCGAAGTGCCGTGCGGGGCGATGACGCGGGCCGCTGACAGGTCGGGCAAAATCGTCGTGGCAGAGGATGACGGTTCTGCCACGACGAAACACCGCGATGGCTTCGAGAAAGGCAGCCCAGTGCTTTTGGTGAAGCATGGTTTCTGGGCCGCATGTCCGAAGGGGCATGGGGAGCTTGCATCGGCTGAATGGCGCTGAGCCTCGGTCGGGCTGACGAGCCGCCCAGCTCTAACTGGGCGGCTCGTCCCGCACGTAGCGTCGGCTAGGACGCGCCGCTCCTAAGCCGCCTCGCTCTCATCGGCGTCGAGAATGGTTTCCAGGTCGCCTGTGAGTGCCTCCAACTGCTCCGCGGTGGCGACGATCTTGAACTTGGTCCCGTCCTCGGCCTCGACGGCGATCTCGACGTGATCGCCCACCTTGGCGGCCAGGGCTTGAGCGAGCTTGCAGGTCGTTGCCATGGGATCTCCTGTGTAAGGCTCCGGGCAACGTGACAGGTGCGGCTTGGTCGCGGCGACGGAAGCTCTCACCGCCGCAGGCGCAATCCGCATCGGGCTGCCCAGCAGCAGGCTCACTACCCAAGATGTCACCGCGGAGAAGCCGCAGCCGCCCACCTTCCCGAGAAGACCTGTGCGGCCTCTTACGCCTCAAACACGTTCAACTCGTACGTCGGCGATAGGCCAAGCGACCACATGGCGCGTTGCCCGTGCCTGCTCTCTTCTCGCGCCGGAAGGCAGGGAACGTTCATGGCTCACATCCTCGTCATCGGTGCGAGCCGAGGCATCGGTCTGGAGACGGTCAAGGCGGCTCTCGCGGCCGGGCACCGCGTACGCGCCTTCGCGCGGTCCGCCTCCAGCCTCGGCATTTCCGCACCGGAACTGGAGCGGTTTGCCGGAGACGCCCGGAACTCGGGCGATGTAGCGGCGGCCTTGGACGGCATCGACGCCGTGGTGCAGGCGCTCGGCGTGTCGGTCACAGAGCTGTTTGATCCGGTGCGCCTGTTCTCGGACGCGACCAACGTTCTCGTGCCCGCGATGGAGAAGGCCGGTGTCCGTCGTCTCCTGGCGATCACCGGTTTCGGGGCAGGCGACAGCCGCGACGCGATCAGCATCCTTCAGCGTGTCCCTTTCGAACGGTATTCGGCCGCATCTATGACGACAAGGACGCCCAGGAGATGCGCATCCGCCGAAGTGAGCTGGACTGGACGCTCGTCCGACCGGGCGTGCTCACGAGCGGCACCAAGACCGGCCGTTACCGGGTACTCGACGAGCCGTTCTCCTAGCGGGGTGGGTTGATCTCGCGCGCGGACGTCGCCGACTTCATCGTCGAGCACCTTGATGATGCGACCTACCTGCTCAGGGCGGTGGTTCTGGTCGCATAAGAGAGCCGTGTTCAGCCGAGACACCACGATTTCCGACGTAGCGGTCACGCTTCTTCGTCGGCATCGAGACAGCGACTAGGGCTGGACCATCTCAGCCATCGACCTCCTTGCAGAGCTCAGCCAAGAGGCCGCTCAGATCGCGCACGTCAGCGACAATCTAACCCCACGGGTTTGTTATCGGTTCGACCTAGGCCGTCGCTTCTGCCTCAAGCGCATGCGCGCAGGCCGCGGCACGCCCGAGACGACGAAGCCGACCTCGGCCTCATCCGGGGATTTGAAGAGTTGGTGCGGCCGAGAGGTGTGGCAGGTGGCCGAGTGTCATTGAGCCTGCTGAGGCCGCACCGAGGAAGTGCGGGTGCCGAGCTGGGTCGCGCCGAGAATGGTTCCGTCGGCCGCCTGCACAAGGATTGCGGCGTTCTCGCCCGCCGGGACGGGCGTCGTGAGCCTCAAAGCGGCACCGGAGTATTGAGCGACCTCGTGCAGGGAGCGAACGATATTGGCTTGCTCAATCGTGCGGCCGGCGTTCTCGCCGCGCGCGATTCGTGTCGTGTGGCTTGGATCGAACCCGACCAGCAGGATGGTTCCCGAGCCGCTGCCGGCGTCCACGCTCACTACCAGATTGCTACCCTGACGCCCGAGGTTGAGGCCGACCGCTGACCGCGCCGAGGTCAGCGCTCGGCCGATCGCTGCGCGAACAGCAACCTCATTCGAACCGACGACATCAGCGCGGCCGTCGATCACCGCCTGGGGTGTGTAGATCGAGCCACCGAGGCGGGCGGCATAGGCATTCTGCCGCGCGGTCGCCGCGGGTAATGAGTAGCCGTCACGCCAATTCAAGTGGTTCCAGTAGGTGACGTGGAAGGCGAGTGGCAGAACATTCGCACCCTCGCGGGCGAGTCGCCCGAGCAGCGCTTCTGCGGGAGGGCAGGAGGAGCAGCCCTGCGAGGTGAACAGTTCGACGACGACAGGCCGCTCCGCCGCTCCGGCAGAGCTGAGCCCGATCGCCAGCATTAGGGGACAGAGGCAGACTGCAGCGTGCCGCATGATTGAGGCTCCCGGAGAACAGCCGATGCGTAGGACGCACCTAGGTTGTTCGGTGAGACGCGAGTCACGGTTACGACAAGCTGCTGAGGAGGTTTGCCGCCCTCCGGTTGTTGAAGGCACACGCAGCCGGGAGGTCTCCGCGATTGACCGCCTTGCCCGGCTTCGCGCCATCGTGCGCATGGCCGAGCGGCCTTTCGGGAGAGCAAAAGACCGCCGGTTGGTCGGCGGTCTCTCGCAAATGAGTGCAGGTTCAGTAGCGCGGCAGGCCATTGGCCGGGCCACCCGCATGGCTGCCGGAATAGCGGTAAGCGGCGCCGTATCCTCGCTCGCCAACCGAGCCCGACTGCACGGCGGTGTAGGTGCTCTGAGGCGTGCTCAGAACCTCCGCTGCCCGCGATCCAGGCACGGAGAACTCGTGCCCCCAGGCGTTGAACGTCGCAGCCTGCGCAAGTGCAGGAGCCGCAATCGCACCGAAGCTCAGGGCAACGGCGGCAGCAAGGGAAGCAAAGCGGTTGGTCATAGCATCCATCCTTCAGTGACGGTCGCTCTCCGGAGGGAGGCTGTCTCGTCCCGTCTGATGGCTGGTTCGCCGGCGATTTCCCGATCGAGGTGCCGTTACGCACGCGAGGAGAGCCACCTCCTGCCGGCGATGAACCGCCTCAAGCCCCGCGTGGAAGGCCGTAAGCGACCTCCGGGGCTCACACGCAGGCAAAGCTCGCTCCTTTCACGGTGTCGCCGCGTTCGGGGCTCCTCTTCCATCCGATGGCGGTCCAGCGGCACAAGCGAGCTGCCACGCGATGCGAGGGCGTCCGTTGATAAATTCCATGATCGCGATCGTCACGGTGCGCGCCGTGCTGGCCATCACAGCTCTTCTGAAGCTGCCGCTCCTTCCCTTCCGTGTCGTCCGCAACCTGCTGCGGCGGCAGTCGGCACCTGCCTAAGGGCTTGCCGAGGGGCCGGTGGCATCGACACGGGGGCCCTGTTGCCGTGGTGAGCCGACGCGAGGTTGGGACGGCCGCGCTAGCCGCGGCGAGCCTCCTGGCAGCGCGGTCGGCCTGGGCGCTCAACGCACTGCTCTGCCGCCGCGCCTACCTTCAGGCCTCACGAGAGAAGCCATGACCAGTCTCATCGGCCCATGATGCCGGCCGGATCGCGGAGGTTGGTGTCAGTCGTCGGTAAGAGGCGATCTCGAGGCCGCCGCATTCAGCTGGCGAGTTTCTGCACTTCAGCGACGCCATCGCGCAGCACGTAGCCGCGGCCCCAGACCGTCTCGATGTAGTTCTTGCCCTGGCTGGCATTGGCGAGCTTCTTGCGCAGCTTGCAGATGAAGAC
>NZ_JAVDVV010000024.1:0-81166 GCF_031457035.1 Methylobacterium sp. BE186 | reverse complement strand
CTGGCGGATCCGAAGACGGAGTCGATCGTGATGATCGGCGAGATCGGGGGCTCGGCGGAGGAGGAGGCGGCGCAGTTCCTGGTGGACGAGGCGCGCCGGGGCCGTCGCAAGCCGATGGTGGGGTTCATCGCGGGCCGGACGGCGCCTCCGGGTCGGCGGATGGGTCATGCGGGGGCGATCATCTCGGGCGGCAAGGGGGGCGCGGAGGACAAGATCGCGGCGATGGAGGCGGCCGGCATCCGGGTCTCGCCCTCGCCCGCCCGCCTCGGATCAACACTCCTCGAACGCCTCAAAGGCTGAGGCCCGGACGGTTCGAGGCCGGGAGGGCGCGGCTGCCCTGCAACCATCGCAGCCGCCATGCCCCCATATGGGCGGCAGATCGTTTCCCCGGCTCCCGAGGGCCGGAGCTCGAAGAACTCTGAAGGGTGATGCCGGGCCGCCCAGGCGCTCCGAGAATCCCCTCCCAACTCCAGGATGGACGGACGATGGCACGTCAGGACGTCAACGAAGCGCTCCTCGAAACCTCGTTCCTCTACGGCGGCAACGCCGCCTACATCGAGGAATTGCAGGCGGCCTTCGCGCGCGACCCGAGCTCGGTCGATCCCGAGTGGCAGGATTTCTTCCGCTCGCTGGGCGAGGACGGCACCCTCGTCGAGAAGAACGCGGCGGGCGCCTCCTGGGAGAAGCCGAACTGGCCCGTGCCGCTGAACGGCGAGATCGTCTCCGCCCTCGACGGCAATTGGGGTGCGCTCGAGAAGGCGATCGGCGACAAGATCGTCGCGCGCGACGCCGGCAAGGAGAAGGGGACCGCGGGCGCCGCCATCGTCGCCAAGACCGGCGTCTCGGTCGAGCAGGCGACCAAGGATTCGGTCCGCGCGATCATGCTGATCCGCGCCTACCGCATGCGCGGCCATCTCCACGCCAAGCTCGATCCCCTCGGCCTCGCCCCGCGCGGCGACCACGAGGAGCTGCACCCGCAGCATTACGGCTTCCAGGAGAGCGATTGGGACCGCCCGATCTTCCTCGACAACGTGCTCGGCCTCGAATTCTCGACGATCCGCGAGATCGTCAAGATCCTGGAGCGCACCTACTGCCAGACGCTCGGCGTCGAATTCATGCACATCTCCGACCCGGCCGAGAAAGCCTGGATCCAGGAGCGCATCGAGGGCAAGGACAAGGAGATCTCGTTCACGCCGGAAGGCCGGCGGGCGATCCTCAACAAGCTGATCGAGGCGGAGGGCTTCGAGAAGTTCCTCGACCTCAAATATACGGGCACCAAGCGCTTCGGCCTCGACGGCTCGGAATCGATGGTCCCGGCGCTGGAGCAGATCATCAAGCGCGGCGGCGCCCTCGGGGTCGAGGAGATCGTGCTGGGCATGGCCCATCGCGGCCGCCTGAACGTGCTGACCAACGTGATGGCCAAGCCCTTCCGGGCTGTCTTCAACGAGTTCAAGGGCGGCTCGTCCTCGCCGGCCGAGGTCGAGGGCTCGGGCGACGTGAAGTACCATCTCGGCGCCTCGTCCGACCGCACCTTCGACGGCAACAACGTCCACCTGTCGCTGACCGCCAACCCCTCCCACCTCGAGATCGTCGATCCGGTGGTGCTGGGCAAGGTGCGCGCCAAGCAGGATCAGCTCGCCAAGCCGAACGTCGACCGCAAGAAGGTGCTGCCCCTCCTCATCCACGGCGACGCGGCCTTCGCGGGGCAGGGCGTGGTGGCCGAGTGCTTCGGCCTGTCCGGCCTGAAGGGCCACCGTACTGGCGGCTCGGTGCACTTCATCATCAACAACCAGATCGGCTTCACCACCGATCCGCGCTTCTCGCGCTCCTCGCCCTACCCCTCGGACGTGGCGAAGATGGTCGAGGCGCCGATCTTCCACTGCAACGGCGACGATCCCGAGGCCGTGACCTTCGCCGCCAAGGTCGCCACCGAGTACCGGCAGAAGTTCGGCAAGCCCGTCGTGGTCGACATGCTCTGCTACCGCCGCTTCGGCCACAACGAGGGCGACGAGCCGGCCTTCACGCAGCCGAAGATGTATCAGCGGATCCGCAAGCATCCGACCGTGCTGGAGACCTACGGCCGCAAGCTCGTCGAGTCGGGCGCCGTCACGCAGGAAGCCCTCGACGCCCGCAAGGCCGAGTTCCGGGGTATGCTCGACAGCGAGCTCGACGTCGCCGGCAACTACAAGGCCAACAAGGCGGATTGGCTCGACGGCCGCTGGTCGGGCTTCAAGGCGGTGCGCGAGGACGTGGACGACCCGCGCCGCGGGCGCACCGGCGTGCCGGCCGAGGCCCTGCGCGAGATCGGCCAGAAGATCACCCAGGCGCCCCCCGGCTTCCACCTCCACCGGACCATCCAGCGCTTCCTCGACAACCGCGCCAAGGCGGTGGAGACGGGGCAGGGCATCGACTGGGCGACCGCCGAGGCTCTGGCCTTCGGCTCGCTGCTCCTCGAAGGCCACCGCGTCCGCCTCTCCGGCCAGGATGTCGAGCGCGGCACCTTCTCGCAGCGCCACGCCGTCGTGATCGACCAGGAGAACGAGCAGCGCTTCACGCCGCTGAACTCGGTGCGCGAGGGGCAGGCGCATCTCGAGGTCATCAACTCGATGCTCTCGGAAGAGGCGGTGCTCGGCTTCGAGTACGGCTACTCGCTGGCCGAGCCGAACGCCCTCGTCCTGTGGGAGGCGCAGTTCGGCGACTTCGCCAACGGCGCCCAGGTCGTCGTCGACCAGTTCATCTCGTCCGGCGAGCGCAAGTGGCTGCGCATGTCAGGCCTCGTGATGCTGCTTCCGCACGGCTACGAGGGGCAGGGGCCGGAACACTCCTCCGCGCGCCTCGAGCGCTACCTGCAGATGTGCGCCGAGGACAACATGCAGGTCGCCAACGTCACGACGCCCTCGAACTACTTCCACATCCTGCGCCGTCAGCTGAAGCGCGACTTCCGCAAGCCGCTCGTGCTGATGACCCCGAAGTCGCTCCTGCGCCACAAGCGGGCGGTCTCGAGCCTCGACGCGATCGCGGAGGGCTCGACCTTCCACCGCATCCTCTGGGACGATGCGGAGCACGAGGAGGGGGGCATCAAGCTCGTCAAGGACGACAAGGTGCGCCGCGTCGTGCTCTGCTCCGGCAAGGTCTATTACGACCTCTACGAGGAGCGCGAGAAGCGGGGCATCACCGACGTCTACCTGATGCGCGTCGAGCAGCTCTACCCGTTCCCGCTCAAGGCCCTCGCCACCGAGATGAGCCGCTTCCGCAACGCGGAGGTGGTCTGGTGCCAGGAGGAGCCCAAGAACATGGGCTCCTGGAGCTTCGTCGAGCCCTATCTCGAATGGGTTCTCGGCCAGGCCGGCGCCTCGGTGAAGCGGGTCCGCTACGTCGGACGTCCGGCCTCGGCCTCGACGGCCGTGGGCCAGATGTCGAAGCATCAGGCGCAGCTCCAGGCCTTCCTCAACGAGGCACTGGCGGTCTGAGCCGACGACGATGGCCTACTTCCTGCTCCGCCTGACGCCGCCCCGGCCGACCTTCCCGTTCGACGCGACGGAGACCGAGAAGGCGCTCTTCGGCGAGCACGCGGCCTACTGGATGGAGCGCGCGGCCGCCGGCGCGGCCATCGCGGTCGGGCCCGTCTTCGAGGCGGCGGGCGCCTGGGGCCTCGCCCTCGTCGAGGCCGAGGACGAGGCCGCCGCGCACGCCCTCGGGGAGGGAGATCCCGTCATCCGGGCGGCGGCCGGGTTCTCCTACGCCGTCTCGGCCGTTCCATCGTTGATCCTGCGGCCCCACTGAGCCCGGCCGCGCACCAGTCAGAGGAGGTCCCCGCAGCGGGGGCATAGAGAGCATGGCAACCGACATCCTCGTCCCGACGCTCGGCGAATCCGTGAGCGAGGCCACGATCGGCCGCTGGTTCAAGAAGCCCGGCGACACGGTGGCGGCCGACGAGCCCCTCGTCGAGCTGGAGACCGACAAGGTCACGCTCGAGGTCAACGCCCCGGCCGCGGGCGAACTCGGCGAGATCCTGGTCCAGGACGGCGAGACGGTGGAGCCGGGCGCGCTCCTCGGCTCGATCGTCGAGGCGGGGGCGGGCGGCGCCAAGGCGCCTGCGAAGCCCGCCCCGAAGGCGGAGGCCAAGGCCCAGAGCCGCAGCGAAACACCCAAGCAGACCGCCGAGGAGGCGCCTGCCAGGGAATCGGCCGCGGCCTACGGCAATCACGGCGAGGCCGCACCGGCGGGGGCGCGGCCTTCCGGCGACCACGGTCCGGCCGTGGCGAAGCTCGCCCGCGAGTCCGGCGTCGACCCGTCGAGCATCAACGGCAGCGGCAAGGACGGCCGCGTGACGAAGGGCGACATGCTGGCGGCGGTGGCCAAGGGCCCCGCCCAGCCGGCCCCCGCGAAGGAGGCGCGGCCCACCCTGCCGCGGGCGCCCTCGGTGCCGGACGACGCGGCGCGCGAGGAGCGCGTGCGCATGACGAAGCTGCGCCAGACCATCGCGCGCCGCCTCAAGGACGCGCAGGACACGGCCGCGATGCTGACGACGTTCAACGACGTCGACATGTCGGCCGTGATGGCGATGCGCGCCCAGTACAAGGACATCTTCGAGAAGAAGCACGGCACGAAGCTCGGCTTCATGGGCTTCTTCACCAAGGCGGTGATCGGCGCGCTGAAGGACGTGCCGGCCGTCAATGCCGAGATCGACGGGCAGGACATCGTCTACAAGAACTACTACCACGTCGGCATCGCGGTCGGCACCGACAAGGGCCTCGTCGTGCCGGTGGTGCGCGACGCGGACGACCTCTCGATCGCCGGTATCGAGAAGAAGATCGCCGGCTTCGGCAAGAAGGCCCGCGAGGGCAAGCTCTCCATCGACGAGATGCAGGGCGGCACCTTCACGATCACCAACGGCGGCATCTACGGCTCGCTGATGTCGACCCCGATCCTCAACGCGCCGCAATCGGGCATCCTCGGCATGCACCGCATCGAGGAGCGCCCGGTGGTCCGCGCCGGCAAGATCGAGGCGCGTCCGATGATGTATCTGGCCCTTTCCTACGACCACCGCATCGTGGACGGGAAAGAGGCCGTGACCTTCCTCGTGCGGGTCAAGGAGGCCCTGGAGGATCCGGCGCGGCTGGTGCTCGACCTGTAATCGCGCCATCCCGCGAGCCCATCCATCCCTTCGGCGCGCGTTTCCCGGGATCCCGGGGCAGGCGCGCCGATCCGGAACACGAGGTATCCGGCATCGCTGGGCCGCAGGGAGCGCTGCGGCCCGGCGTCGAGCCGAGGATACCGGAAGGAAGACCGCACATCATGAGCAGCTACGATCTCGTCGTCATCGGCACCGGCCCCGGGGGCTATGTCTGCGCCATCCGGGCGGCCCAGCTCGGGCTGAAGACGGCGGTCGTGGAGAAGCGGGCGACCCACGGCGGCACCTGCCTCAATGTCGGCTGCATCCCCTCGAAGGCGCTGCTCCACGCCTCCGAGGCGTTCGAGGAGGCGGGCAAGCACTTCGCCGACCTCGGCGTGATCGTGAGCGAGCCGAAGCTCGATCTCAAAAAGATGATGGCCTTCAAGGACGAGGGGGTCGCGGGCAACACCAAGGGCGTCGAGTTCCTGCTCAAGAAGAACGGCGTCGACAGCTACCGCGGCACCGGCCGGCTCGCCGGCGCCGGCCGCGTCGAGGTGATCGCCGAGGACGGCGGCAACCAGCTCCTCGAGACCCGGAACGTCGTCATCGCCACGGGCTCGGACGTGGCGAAGCTTCCCGGCGTCACGATCGACGAGACGGTCGTCGTCTCCTCCACCGGCGCGCTCGAACTCGGCAGCGTGCCGAAGACGCTCGTCGTCATCGGCGCGGGCGTGATCGGGCTCGAACTCGGCTCGGTCTGGCGCCGCCTCGGCTCCGAGGTCGTGGTGATCGAGTATCTCGACCGCGTGCTGCCGGGCATGGACGGCGAGGTCGGCAAGCAGTTCCAGCGCATCCTCGGGAAGCAGGGCATCACCTTCAAGCTGTCCGCGAAGGTCACCGGCGTCGAGGTGGGCAAGAAGGGCGGCGCCACCGTCACCGTCGAGCCGGCCGCGGGCGGCGAGGCCGAGAAGATCCAGGCCGACGCGGTGCTCGTCGCCATCGGCCGCGTGCCCTACACGGAGGGGCTCGGGCTGGAGACGGTCGGCGTCCAGACCGACAACAAGGGCCGCATCCAGACGGACAGCCAGTACGCGACGAACGTCACCGGCATCTACGCCATCGGCGACGTGATCGCGGGGCCCATGCTCGCCCACAAGGCCGAGGACGAGGGCGTCGCGGTGGCCGAGATCCTGGCCGGCCAGTCGGGCCACGTGAATTACGGGGTGATCCCGAACGTGGTCTACACCTTCCCGGAGGTGGCCTCGGTCGGCAAGACCGAGGAGGAGCTGAAGAAGGACGGCATCCGCTACAACGCGGGCAAGTTCCCGTTCACGGCGAACGGCCGCGCCAAGGTCAACCACACCACGGACGGCTTCGTGAAGATCCTGGCCGATGCCGACACCGACCGGGTGCTCGGCGTCCACATCGTCGGCGCGGATGCCGGCAACCTCATCGCCGAGGTGGCGGTCGCGATGGAGTTCGGAGCGAGCGCGGAGGACGTCGCCCGCACCTGCCACGCCCACCCGACGCTCACCGAGGCGATCAAGGAGGCGGCGCTCGCCGTCGGCAAGCGCGCGATCCATATCTGAGCGCGGCCCTCAGGCGCTGCGCCGGGCCGGCACGAAGTCGGCGACCCGCAGGAGCGCGGTCGGCGCGGGGGCGGCGGTCTGCGCGTTGAGGAGATAGGGGCGGCGCAGGCCGAGCGCGTGGTGCAGCGCGAGGTCGATGTCGCGCGCGTAGAACGGCATCCTCAGGACGAAGGAGACGCCGAAATAGCGCGCCGCATGGGCAATCGGCTCGGGGTCGCCGCTCGTCATCAGGGTCAGCTGCGTCGGCAGGTTGAGGGGCTGGACCTGGCAGGCGAGTTCGAGCCCGTCGAGGCCCGCGATGTTCGCGTCGATGAAGGCGAGCGCGTAGGAGCCCATCCGCAGGAGCTTCAGGGCGTGGCGCCCGCTGTCGGTCTCGTCGACGGCGAGGTTGAAGCCGCTGCGGGTCAGAACCCGCCCGATCATGCCGCGCCCGGCCTCGGAGGAGGAGGCCAGCAGCACCGAGGTCGGCTGCCGGCGCCGGGCATTGGCCCCCAGCAGGTTCTCGATATGCTCCGGGTCGAGGGGCGTCTTCAGCACCTCGTAGGCGTTCAGGCTCTGGGCGAGCTCCTGCCATTGCGGGAAGACGCGGGCGGCGACGAGGACCAGGCAGGGAAGGCTGCCGCCGCGCTTGCGCGCGAGGGCGACCGCCTCGGGGCCGCTGAGGCCGTCGAGCTGCAGGCCGACGAAGCCGAGCGCCGGCCGATGGGTCAGGATGGCCTCGATGAGGCCCTCGCCGTCGCTCGCCTCCGCGATCTGCGCCGTCGGGTCGAACCGGCGCACGATGGCGGCGAGGCTCGTCCGGCGGCCCGCATCGGCATCGGCGATGAGGACGGTCGCGGTGCCGGGCTCCGGGGTCCGGAAGGCGGGCAGGGAATCCGGCATGGCTATCCGTCGGTTGCAGGATCGTGACCGGCGGATTGTAGCCCGGCAAAGGTGAGCGGGCTCTTAACTTGAATTTTCGTTGTGCCGGACCGCCTTCGCCACATCAAAAATTCGATGTGGGTGAGGAATAGCAGTTCAGTTTCCCGCGATGGGCGATCACCACAGCGCAATTTTCGGTCAAGGCCGCTGGGCGGCGCGGGGATGCGCCGCGTCGAAGGCGCTCATCAGCCGGGCGGCGTCGAGCTTCGTGTAGAGCTGCGTCGTCGAGAGGGACGCGTGGCCGAGCAGTTCCTGGATCGCGCGCAGCTCTCCCTGGCGGGCGAGGAGATGCGTGGCGAAGGAGTGGCGCAGGGCGTGCGGCGTCGCGCTGTCGGGCAGGCCGAGGGCCCCGCGCAGGGAGGCGACGGCGTACTGGATGATCCGCGGCGAGAGCGGGCCGCCGCGCGCGCCGACGAAGAGCGGGTCGTCCGGGTCGAGGCCATAGGGGCAGGCGTCGAGATAGGCCGCCACCGCCTCCGCGACCACGGGCAGGACCGGGACCATCCGCACCTTGCCGCCCTTGCCCGTCACCCTGACGGAGTCGGTTCCGGGCAGGGGCGCGTCCCGGCGCGTGATCCCGAGCGCCTCCGAGATGCGCAGGCCCGCCCCATACAGCAGCGCCAGCACCGCCGCGTCGCGGGCGAGGATCCAGGGCTCGCGGTCCTCCCCGGCCCGCAGCTCGGTCCGGGTCATCGCGCGCGCCGCCGCGACCCCGAGGGGGCGGGGCAGGCGGCGCTCCACCTTGGGCGAGCGCACGGCGCCGAGGGCGGCCACGGTGCCGTGCCCCTCGCGCTCCAGGTAGCGGGCGAAGGAGCGGATGCCCGCCAGCGCCCGCATCAGCGAGCGCCCGCCGATCCCCTCCGCCCGCCGCGCCGCCATAAAGGCGCGCACGTCGCGGGGCTTCAGGGCGATGAGGTCCGGGATGCGGGGCGGACCGCGCCGCCCCTCCAGATGGAGCAGGAACTGGCGCAGGTCGCGCTCGTAGGCCTCGACCGTGTTGCCGGCCATCCGCCGCTCGCGCGCGAGGCCGTCGCTCCAGGCGCGCACGGCCGCCTGCAGGTCCGCGTCTCCCGGCGGCGTCGGGTCGGGGGCGGGGCGTGTCGGCATCGGGCGCGGCCTCGGGACGGTTCACGATTCCCATAGATCGGTCCGGTTGACGCGGGGTTGCCGGCCCGGGGGACTCGTCAGAGCCGCCGCCTCCGCCAGATAGCGGTGGCTCCCTTCAGCCAGAAGGCTCCCCGATGTCCAAGCCCGTCCACAGCATGATCCGCGTCCTCGACGAGGCCCGCTCGCGCGATTACTACGCCCGCGCCTTCGGCCTCGAACCGGCCGAACGGTTCGATTTCCCGGATTTCACCCTGATCTACCTGCGCGATCCCGCCTCGCCCTTCGAGCTCGAACTGACGGTCAACAAGGGCCGCGCCGAGCCCTACAATCTCGGCGACGGGTACGGCCACATCGCGGTGGTCGTGGACGACGTGGAGGCCGAGCACGCCCGCTTCGCGCGGGAGGGCCTGCCGGCGACGCCGGTGAAGGAGCTGAAGCACGGCGAGGTGCCGCTCGCCAGGTTCTTCTTCGCGACCGATCCGGACGGCTACAAGATCGAGGTGATCCAGCGCGGCGGCCGCTTCTCCTGATCGCCCCTTCTCCTGATCGCTCCCTGGGGAGGCCACCTCCTCAGGGCCGGCCCAGCAGCCGCCGCAGCGGCACGTAATCCGTCAGCCCGACGAGGCTATCCGGATCGGCGAGGGTGACCCGCGTGCCGCTGATCCGGACGTGCCCGTCGCGGCGCAGTTGCTGGATGGTCCGGTTGGTGTGGACGATGCTGAGCCCGAGGATGTCGGCCAGGATCTCCTGCGTCACGGGCAGGGTGAAGCTGTCGCCCTGCTCGATGCCGGCCGTGCACAGCCGCTCGTGCAGTTCCAGGAAGAGGTGGCCGACCCGCTCGTAGGCCGTCTGCCGGCCGAGGCGCGTCACGTGGTGGTGGAGCAGCGCCTCCTCCGCGGTGGCCAGCGTGCGGAGCGCGCGCGCGATCGGGGCGTCGCGCGTCTCCGTCTGGTCGGCGAGGCCGATCGTCCGCAGGGGCGAGGCGTCCGCGACGATCATCGCGGTCAGGCTCACCGTGGCGGCGTAGTGCAGCGGATCGCGGTGGAGGTCGAACCCGATGAGGTCTCCGGGCAGGACGAAGCTGAGGATCTGCCTGCGCCCGTCGGCCAGGATGCGCTGGCGCGCGCCCCAGCCCGATCCGACGAGGAGGGGGGTCGCCGCCCGTCCGTCCGCGATCGCGAGTTCCGCACGCGCGTCGACGGTCCGCACCCGCAGGGCGAGCGTCCGCAGGGGCTCGATCTCGTCCGGCGCCGGGGCGGCGAGTGCCTCGATGCGGCGGACGAGCACCTCGACCGGCGTCAGGACCGATCTCTCCCAGGCCGCCATCATGACGCGTCGGTCCGCGCATTCGCGACGAGCGCCGCCACGGTGCTGACGAGTTCGGCGAGCTCGACCGGCTTGTCCAGCCGAGGCACCCCCTCGAAGGCGGAGGGAACGATCGCCCGGTCGACCCCGGTCGCGAACACGATGGGCACGGCCTTGCGCATGAGTTCCTCGGCGAGTCCGAAGATATCCTCCTCGCCCCGGAGATCGATGTCGAGGATCGCCGCGTCGAGGGGGCGGCTCCGGCTCAGGGCGAGGCCGTGCGCGAGGTTCGGCACGGGGCCGACCACCTCCGCGCCCTCGGCGCCGAGGGCCTGGGCGATGTCGTTGGCCAGGATGTAGCGATCCTCGACGACGAGGATGCGGCAATCCTTCAGGACGGGCGATCCGGAGGAAGCCGCCATCGTTCACCCCTGTCCGTCATCCGACCGATGCGCGTCGACCTCGAACAGCACCGCCCCGGCGCTGTGGTCGCCGAGCGGGATCTCGATGACGCAGCGGACCCCGCCGGGAGAGAATTCGAGGGCCGTCGTCGCCCCGAGCTCGTAGGTCAGGCCGTCCTCGATCAGCTCGCGCCCGAACCCGCGCCGGTTCGGGTCGGTATCCACCATCCGAACGCCGCTCTCGCGCCATTCGAGGAGCAGGCGCTGGTCGCCGTCCTCCCCGAAGGCGCGCCAGGAGATCGCGACGTGCCCGTCGGGAACGGTCAGGGCGCCGTACTTGATCGCGTTGGTGACGAGTTCGTGGAGGGCGAGCCCCAGCGTCTCCGCCGCCTTCTGGCGGAGCCGGACGCCGGGACCCGAGAGCGAGACCTGGGAGCCGTCGCGGGCCGCATGGTTGATCACCTCGTCGCCGATCAGCTCGGCGAGGTCGATGCTCGAATCCGCGGTCCGGGTCAGGATGTTCTGGGTTCGCGCCAGCGCCCCGAGCCGCCCGTCGAAATGCGCCAGGAAACGGTCGAGGGAGGCGGTGCCCTCGGCGGTGCGCTTGGCGAGGGAGCGGACCACGGCCAGGATGTTCTTCACCCGGTGCTGCAGCTCGGCGAGCAGCAGGCGCTGGCGATCCTCGGCGCGGCGCCGCTCGTGCGTGTCCGTACAGGAGCCGAACCACTTGACCACCGCCCCGTCCGCGTCGGCCACCGCCTCGGCCCGCGTGGTGAACCAGCGGTAGCGTCCCCTGCGGTCGCGCAGGCGGATCTCCATCTCGAAGGAGCGGCCGGTGTCGCGGGCGCGGGCCCAGGTCGCGTCCACGGTCTCGCGGTCGTCGGGGTGCACCGCCGCGAGCCAGCCCTGCCCGAGGGCGCGGCCCGCCTCCATGCCGGTATACTCGTAGAAGCGGGGATTCACGTAGTCGCACTGGAGGTCCGGCAGGATCGTGAACAGGAAGGCGGGGACCGCCCGCTCCATGTGGTGGAACCGCTCCTGCGTCTCCTTCAGGGCGCGCTCGGCCCGGGCGGTGGCCGTGATGTCGAGGAAGGTCATCACCACGCCGGCGATGAAATTGTCGATGTTCCGGTAGGGCAGCACGCGCACGAGATAGCGCGCGCCGGTGCTCGGGTTCTCCACCTCCCGCTCGATCGTGCCGAGCGTCCGCAGCACCCGGCGGATGTCGTCCTGGAGATCCTGATAGGTGATGAGGGGCGCGATGTGGGTGATCGGCCGGCCGAGGTCGCTCTCGATCAGATGGAAGATCTCGACCACCGAGGGCGTGAAGCTCTTCACGCAGAAATTGTTGTCGAGGAACACGGTCGCGATCTGCGTGCTTTCGAGCAGGTTCTTCAGGTCGCTGTTGGCGCGGTCGAGCTCGTTGACGCGGTGGCCGAGCTCGCTGTTGACGGTCTGCAATTCCTCGTTCGTCGATTGCAGCTCCTCCTTCGAGGTCTCCAGCTCCTCGTTGGCCGATTGCAGCTCCTCGTTGACCGACTGGTATTCCTCGTTGGAGGATTTCAGCTCCTCGTTCGTGCTCTCCAGTTCCTCGATCGTCGCCTGCAGGCGCTCGCGGGTGAGGCGCAACTCCGCCTCCAGCCGCTGCACGTGCTCGTCGCGGATGAAGTTCGGTGACGGCTCGGAGCTCTCGTCGCCCTCCAGGACCTCGCCGTCCTGGAACAGGATGACGTAGCTCGCCGCATCGTCCGGGGTCAGCCGGATCGGCTCGACGATCAGGGTGACGACCCGCCGATGCCCGTTCAGGCCCATCTGGATGCGCTCGGCCTTGACCGTCTTGCCCTCGGCCTCCGCCTTGTGGAGGGCGGCGCGCAGGTCGAGGCGCAGGTCGCGATGCGCGAGGTTGAACAGGTTGAGGCTCGCCGCGCCCGGCGAGGGGGCGAGGTAATGCCCGGTGCGGCCGGAGAAGTGCAGCACCTCGTAGGCGGAATCGGTGATGACGTAGGCCGGGGCGTAGCGCTCCGCCACCTGCTCGGCCCGGCGGGTGAGGGTGCCGGCCGCTTCGCGGCTCCGCATGTCCTTCTCGGCCACCGGCCCGCTCCGCTCGCCCGACGCGGCGAGGGGGAAGTCGGGCAGGACGCGGGTGACGCTGTCGAGGCGGCGGAAGATCCGGTAGCGCCGGTCGGCGGGCGCGAAGATCTTGGCGTGGCGGGTCACGTTCTCGGAATTGCCCAGGAACAGGTAGCCGCCCGGGCGCAGCGCGAAGTGGAACAGCGGGATGACCCGGTTCTGCAGGTCGTTGTTGAGGTAGATCAGCAGGTTGCGGCAGGAGACGAGATCGAGCCGCGAGAAGGGGGCGTCCTTGATCACGCTGTGCTGGGAGAAGATGCACATCTCCCGCAATTCCTTGACGACGCAGTAGGTGTTGCCCTCCCGCACGAACCAGCGGGCGAGGCGCTCCCGGCTCATGGTCTGCGTGATGCTCTCGGTGTAGCGGCCGACCCGGGCCGCGGCCAGCGCCCGCCCGTCGATGTCGGTGGCGAAGATCTGCACCTGCGGCACCAGATCGAGCCGCGCCATGTACTCGCGCAGGAGGATGGCGATCGAGTAGGCCTCCTCGCCCGTGGCGCAGCCGAGGACCCAGACACGGACCTGATCGCCCGGCCCTTTGCCGGCGAACAGCTTCGGCACCACCTCGGCCTCGAGGAACTCGAACTCGCCCGCGTCGCGGAAGAACTGGGTGACGCCGATCAGCAGGTCGTTGAAGAGATGCTGGACCTCGGCCGGGTCCGCGCGGAGGAACTCGATGTAGGATTCGATCGTGTCCGTCTGGACGACCTGCATCCGGCGCTGCACCCGGCGCAGGAAGGTGTTCTGCTTGTAGCCGTGGAAATCGTGCCCCGTCTTGTTCCGCAGCACCGCGGCGATGCGGGTGAGGTGGCGCGTGACCGACTGGCGGGCGGCGCCGACGCTGCGGGAGCGCACGATGCGCTCGAGGTGGCCGGCATAGGTCGCGATATGCGCCGGCATCTGCTCGGGCAGCATCACGAAATCGACGATGGCCGCCGCGGCGCTGCTCGTCGCGATGCCGCTCTCGCGCTCGTCGGGCCGCTGCTCGGCGAGGGTCAGGCCGCCGCGCTCCTTCACCGCGGTCGCTCCGAGGGTGCCGTCGCTGCCGGTCCCGTCGAGGATGACCGCCACCGCGCGCTCGTTCTGGTCCTCGGCGAGGGAGACGAGGAAGCTGTCGATCGAGCCCCGCTCGGCGGAGTCGGCGTCCGCCGCAGCCACGCTGAAGCAGCCCCCGCGGACAGCGAGCAGGGTGCCGGCATCGGCGAGGTAGGCGTGCCCCGCCTCGACCCGCGCCCCGTCGACGACCGGCGCGAAGGTGACCCAGCTCGAGGTCCGGATCTCGCGCGAGACGCGCTCGGGCTCGGCCGTCTCCCGGTGCTGCAGCACGAGCACGTAGGCGAGATCCGTGCTGCCGCCGAGATGCGCGAAGAAGCGGTCGATCGACTCGACGGCCGCGCTCGTCGCGCCGATGCCGACGATCATGGGGGCAGCGCGCTCGGCGGCCGCGTCGTCGGCCCCCTCGGGCGGCTCGGATGCGTTCGCTCGCTCGCTCACGGTCACACTCGTCGCGTCTCGGCATCCCGTCCGCCCGGCCGCCGAGCACCCGAGCCGGACGCGTGCCGCGTCCCAGGGCATGCATAACTCAGATTGACAGGCCGGTTCCAGCCTGCCGGCAGCCCGGTTTCATACCCGACCCATGAAGTATTGAGCTAGGCAGATCGATGATCGGCGTAGCTTAACCGATCGAGATGCGGAACATCGGCACCGGCGCATCGTTATCGCCGTCCCGCTCCAAGAAGAAAAGCCGATGGCAGAGACAAAAGACGAAGACCTGCGCAATGGAAAATTGTGCGCAACCTGCCTGCATCTGTGCGTCGACATGCAAGGGATGTTCGCCGAGACGACGGACTGGCACACGCCCTGGATGGAGCGCGTCCGCCCGAACGTCGCCCGGATCGTCGAGGCGCAGGCCGCGCGGACCCTGTTCACCCGCTTCATCCCGGCCGCGCGCCCGGGCGAGGGGCGGGGCACCTGGAGCCGTTACTACGAGCGCTGGGCGAGCATGACCCGCGAGCGTCTCGATCCCCGGTTGATCGAGCTCGTGCCCGAACTCGCCCGGCACGTGCCGCCGGCCGAGATCTTCGACAAGACGCTCTACTCTCCCTGGATCGGCGGCGATCTGGACCAGCGCCTGCAGGCGCGCGGCGTCGACACCCTTGTGGTCACGGGCGGCGAGACCGATGTGTGCGTTCTCAGCACGGTGCTCGGCGCCGTCGATCACGGCTACCGCGTCGTGGTCGTGACCGATGCGCTCTGCTCCTCCTCCGACGAGGCGCACGACGCCCTCCTCACCCTGTACCGTTCGCGCTACGGCCAACAGGTCGAGACCGTCACCACAGAGACGGTCCTCGCGAACTGGACCTGACCCGGGAACCCATGACCGCTCCGACCCGCATCGTCTGCATCCGCCACGGCGAATCCACCTTCAACGCCGCCCACCGCGCCACCGGCCGCGACCCGCTCCACACCGACGCCCGGCTGACCGAGCGCGGCCACGGGCAGGTGCGGGCGGCGCGCGCACGCCTGCGCGACATCCCGTTCGATCTCGTCGTCACCTCGCCCCTGACCCGGGCGATCGAGACGACGATGGGCCTGTTCGGGGACCATCCGGCAGCGCCCCAGATCCTCGTCGAGGTGCTGCACCGGGAGTGCCAGGAGAGCAGCTGCGACGTCGGCCGCGCCGCCTCGCAGATCGCGGCCGAGTTCCCGCACCTGCAGGTCGACCACCTGCCCGAGATCTGGTGGCACGCGGAGGGAGAGCCGAACGCGCACGGCATCCATGTCGAGCCGCGCCACCTGTTCGACCGGCGCGTCCGGGAGTTCCGCGCTTGGCTGAGCGCGCGCCCCGAGGCGACGATCGCCGTCGTCGGCCACGGCACCTTCTTCTTCCATCTGACGGGGCAGTGGCTCGACAACTGCGAGAGCGTGGAGCTCGACCTCGCGGCCGAGCCCGCGCTGGCCTCCTGAGGCCCGCTACTTCCCGTCGCCGGCCTTCGGCTCGCTCACCTTCTCGCCCGCGATGCATTCGAGCATGAACGCGTCGCGCAGCTTGCCCTGCATGGCGTTCTCGTCGGCCTTGGCGCCGCATTCCCGCTCGCGAGCGGCCTGAGCCGGATCCGTCGTGCCGGCCGGTTGCGCGAGGGCGCCCGGAGAACCGGCGGCGGCGAGGACGAGGGCGAGGGCGGCGGCTTTCAGGGGCATGGTGTCCTGCCGGGATGGGGGCGGGGCTGACCGCTCACGGGCCGCCCGATCGCGAGGGGAAACCCGCGGGCCCGTCCCGCGGTTCAGGCCCGCGCCCTCTCCGATCCGCTCCGGGCGGCGTCGAGCCGGCCGCGGGCCTGCGCGACCGCGATCTCCGGCGCCCGGCGGCCGATCCGCAGCGCCTCGTCGAGGATCGCGGCGGCGAGCGCCCAGGTGCCCGGCGCGAAGGGCGCGGCCCCCTCCGCGACCTCGGCCGCGCAGCGCGCATCCTCCGCCGCGGCGATGGAGGCCGTGGCGGCGCGCCCCACCGAGGCCGCGAGCGCCCCCGCCATCCAGGCGCGGTGCCTCGAGGCCGCCTCGGCCGCCGCCCCGCCCCGCCACGCGGCGGCGCGCGCCGCGGCGAGCGCCGCCTCGAGGTCGCGCGCGCCCTCGCAGCGGGCGGCGAGATCGGGCATGGAGGCCCGGTCGAGGAGCGGGGGCAGGATGCGGCGGATGCTCTCGCGGGCGAGGAAGCGGGTGCGCTCCGCCTCGACCGCCTCCGTGTCGGCCGAGCCCGACAGGCGCAGCACGAAGGCCATCAGGCGCGGGCGCTCCGGGTCCGGCATCGCGTCGTTGAGGCCGAGCGCGTAGGCCGCGAGCGGCCGCGAGAAGCAGGCCGGAAGGTCGGAGGAGGCGGTGATCGCCCGGTAGGGCAGGCCGGCCGCCACGACCGCCGCCTCGTTGATGCAGGTGCCGCCATCCGGGCCCGGGAAGGCGTGGGAGCCCGGCAGCAGCCGCCAGTTCAGGATATGCTCGAAGCCTGCGCTCATCGCCCGCGTCTCCTCGGGCGGAGACTGGCACGGCCGCACGGCGTTTGGCGAGGGGCTAGGTCCGCGTCTCTCAGGCGCCCGGCCCGGCGGCGAGGCCGACGAGCATCGCGGCCCCGAGCACCAGCACGAAGGCGGCGGCGAGGAGTTCGAGGCCCGCCACCGCGCGTGCGCCGGCCTGCCCCCGCCCGCCCGCGAGCCTGAGCGCCAGCGCCTTGGCGAAGACGGCGAGGCTCGCCAGCGCCCCCGTCGTGAGCGCGGTGCCGAGCGCCATGGCGAGGGTGGCGAGGATGCCGGCTCCGAACATGCCCTGCGAGGCGGCGAAGACGAGGATGAGGATCGCCCCCGCGCAGGGGCGCGAGCCCGCCGCCAGCACGATGCCCGCCCGCTCCCGCCAGGTGCGCAGCCGGCTCACGGTCTCGGCGTCGGTGATGTGGACGTGCCCGCAATCCGGGCCGCAGGCGGCGGCCGGCGTGCCGAGGCCGGCGAGGCGGCCGGCCTTGCGCCACGTGAGGGCGAGGCCGACCAGGGCGACGAGGGCGAAGCTCACCGTCTCGATCACGCTGCCCGCCCGGCTCATGCCCGCGGCCGTGGTGTTGAGGAGGAAGATGCCGACCGCGACGATGAGGATCGCCACCATGGCCTGGAGGAGCGCGGCGGCGAAGCTCAGGGCGAAGCCCCGCAGGAGCGCCCGCTCGCCCGCCACGATGTAGCCGGCGATCACCGCCTTGCCGTGGCCCGGCCCGGCGGCGTGGAAGACGCCGTAGGCGAAGCCGAGGGCGGCGATCGGCCAGAGCCCGCCCTCGCTCCTGAGGGCGGCGACCGCCCCCTGGAGGCTGCGCGAGAAGCTTGCCTGCACCGCGAGCAGCCAGCCGCCGAGTCCGGTGGCGGCGGGGGCCGCCTCGCGCAGGCCCATGCCGAAGGGGGAGCGGGGCGGAGGCGCCGCGAGGCCGGGCGCCACGAGCCACATCAGGCCCGTCAGCAGCAGGGCCGCCAGGGCCACGGCGCCGGCCGCGAGCGCGAGGCGAAACCCGAGCCGGCGGTCGGCGGAGCTCGGGCGCAGCTCCGCGGCGAGGGCGGGCGGGCTCACGGGCAGGCCACGATGACGCGATTGGCGAATTGCACGCCGAAATTCGAGGCGGCGGTCAGCGCCTCGAAGAAGGCTTCCGTCATGCCGGGCTTGGCCGCGTCCGCGGTCTTGGCCTCGTCCGGCTTCGGGCGCGTCACGGTGGCGGCGCAGCCGCCCGGGGCGCCGGCGAGGCGCGCGGCGTCCGCGCCCTCGGCGAGGCTGAACGCGACGAAATAGGTCGGGTCGTAGACCTCGAGCGCCACGACGCCGCGGCCCTGCGCGGCCGGGTTCTTCAGGGGCAGCAGGAAGCTCAGGGTCAGGGCGCCGCCCTCGAGGGCCATGCGCGGTTCGGCCGGCTCGGCGAAGGCCTGCTCCCGCCCCGCCACCTTCAGCTTCGTGAAATAGCCGAACTCGGCGAGGTTGGCGGTGTTCTCGGCGGCGAGCCCCGCGAGCTCGTCCGGCGCCAGCTTGCCGTCGCCATTCTTGTCGAGCCCCTGCGTGATGAAGGCGGAATAGGCCGCATCGAAGGTCCAGGCGTGGCGGATGCCCGTGACCTTGCCGCCCTCGGCGTAGTCGATCTCGGCCTTGGCGACGACCCAGACATGCGGGTGCGCCGCCGCCGGGCCGGCGAGGAGGCTCGCGGCCGGCAGGATCAGGGAGAGGAGGGCGGTGCGGAGGCGGGGCGAGGCGATCGGCATGGTCGCGGGACGCTCGCGTGACAGGGTTGACGAGACTAGGCGCCGCCGTCCCGAAGCGGAAGGGGTCGGCTCTCCGCGTTCCTCGCGGCCCAGTGGGGCGAAAGTCGGGCGCGGCCTCCGGCGCACGCGCAAAGGGCACCGTCGCGGCCTCACCGCGACGATGCCCTCGCCGATTCAAAAGTCGTTCTGCGCGCGGAGAATCAATCGGCCGAGGCGACCTCGACGATGTCGCCGCGGCGCGAGAACGCGATGGTGGCATCGCGGCCGTCGGCGCCGATGCTGCCCGGCACCGAGAGCTGGACGGTCTGGTCGGCGTTCAGCGTGGTGACGAGGCGGACGACCTGCGGCTGCTCGCTGTGCCCGTTGAGGGCGGCGAGCGTGGCCACGACGCGGTAACCGTCCTTCTCGGCGGTGTAGTAGATCGAGCCGCGGAACGAGCCGAGATCGACGGAATTCGCCTTGAGCGGCTTGAGCTCGACGGCGGAGGCTGCGCCGGCCGTGGCGAACGAGAGCGCGGCTGCGGCGAGGGCGAGCGAGAGGGTGCGCATGGTGTGGGTCCTGTGCGGTTACTGTCCGCCGGGAGCGCCCGTACGGAAAGCCGGTAGCACCGGGAGACCGCACTATGCCGTCTGCGTGCTGCACCGCGAAGAGGGGTTTTTCGCGGTGCACAAATGCATAGAAATCATACCTTATGCGAATATTCGCTCATAAATGCATAAGAATGCATGGCTCGGTGATTCGAACTTGAGTCGCAGGCCTCCGAGTTGCAAAATTTTTCGAAGGCCCGGCGTCGGACGTCCTGACGGGAAGGCCGTGTTTTCCAGGCCAGGCCTTGGGCTCTCAAGCCCCTCCATCGCTGCGGGTGCCGTGCGCTATCGGGGAGGGCACGCGGGCCCCTCGCGTTCCTGGAGGAGCCGTCGCAAGGCCTGGACTATGCGGAGAGGGGGCCGGGCGTCGTCCGGAGACCCGAGGACGCGCATCCGAGCCGCGTCAGGCGGCCTCGACCGCTCCCGACATGGGAGAGGTGACGGAGCGCGTATCGCACGCGGACACCTGGGCCTCGGCGCCACGCTGCCGGGGTGGGACGATGCGGGGGAGCCCGGCTGGCTCCCCGCTACTTCCGCCGCAGCAGGGCGGCCACTTCCGCCTCCTCGGAGGCCGAGAGAGCGGCGGCCGGCGGCGGGGCCCTGCGCCGGGCGAGGCGCCAGAGGCCGAAGCCGCCGAGGAGCAGCGCCGCGAGCGGCGTCAGCCACAGGAGCAGGGTGTGCCAGCCGAGGACGGGGCGCAGCAGAACGAACTCGCCGTAGCGGCGCACCACGTAATCCTCGACCTGCCGGTTGTCGTCGCCCGCGCGGATGCGGTCGCGCACGATCAGGCGCAGGTCCCTGGCGAGCGGCGCGTCCGAATCGTCGATCGACTGGTTCTGGCAGACGAGGCAGCGCAGCCCCGCCGAGATCTCGCGGGCTCTGGCCTCCTGCGCGGGGTCCTTCATCACCTCCTCGGGCTGCACGGCCCGGGCGGGCCCGGCCGCCAGAGGGAGTATCGCCGTGAGGGTGCTCGCGACGAGCAGGGTCCGCCTGAGGCTGCGCATCGTCATTCCGCCGGCACCGCGTTCGGCGGCAGGGATTTCGTGCGCGCCCGGGTCGGCGCGCCGACGCGCATGCGGCGGTCGGTGAGCGAGACGGCGCCGCCGAGCGCCATCACCACCGCGCCGAGCCAGATCAGGAGCACGAGCGGCTTGTAGTAGAGCCGCAGGCCGATCGTGCCGTCCGGGTGCACCTCGCCGAGGCTGGCATAGACCTGGCTGGCGCCGACCGTCAGCAGGCCGGATTCCGTCACGGTCATGCGCCGGCTCGGGTAGAAGCGCTTGCCGGTGTCGACGGCCCCGACCGCGTTGCCGTTCCGGTCGCGGACGGTGAGGATGGCGGCCGTCTCCTCGTAGTTCGGGCCGGAGCGCGGCGAGACCCGCTCCAGCGTCGCGACGTAGGGGCCGGTCGCCAGCGTCTCGCCGGGCTTGAGGGTGGCGAGCCCCTCCGTCGCCCAGCCCTGCGCCGCGATGCCGAGCACCACGATGCCGACGCCGCCATGGGCCAGCGCCGTGCCCCAGGCCGAGCGCGGCAGGCCGATCGCCCGCCGCCAGATCAGGCCCGGCGCCGAGGTGCGGTTCGAGCCGTAGCCGCGGGCGCGGGTGATGATCTCGAGCGCCGAGCCCACCACGAGGTAGGCGCCGAGGCCGATCCCGACCGGCGCGAGCACCGGGCCGCCCCATGTCAGCGCCAGCGTGGCGAGGCCGACGGCGAGGGCCAGGGCGAGGGCCGCGAACAGGCGCTGCGCGGCCGCGAGCGCGTCCCCCCGCTTCCAGGCGAGCGTCTGGCCGAACGGGACGATCAGCAGGAGCGGCACGGCGAGGGGCACGAAGGTCATGTTGAAGAAGGGCGGCCCGACCGAGATCTTCTCGCCCGTCGCCATCTCCAGGAGCAGGGGATAGAGCGTGCCGACGAGGACGGTGGCGCAGGCGGCGACCAGGAACAGGTTGTTCATCACCAGGGCCCCCTCGCGGGAGATCGGCGCGAACAGGCCGCCCTGGCGCAGCAGGGGCGCCCGCCACGCGAACAGCGTCAGCGAGCCGCCGATGAACAGGACCAGGATGCCCAGGATGAAGACGCCGCGGGTCGGGTCGGTGGCGAAGGTGTGGACCGAGGTGAGCAGCCCCGAGCGCACGATGAAGGTGCCGAGGAGCGACAGCGAGAAGGTCAGGATCGACAGCAGCACCGTCCAGACCTTGAGGGCGTCGCGCTTCTCCATGACGACGGTGGAGTGCAGGAGCGCGGTCCCGGCGATCCAGGGCATCAGCGAGGCGTTCTCGACCGGGTCCCAGAACCACCAGCCGCCCCAGCCGAGCTCGTAATAGGCCCAGTACGAGCCCATCGCGATGCCGAGCGTCAGGAAGCTCCAGGCAACCAGCGTCCAGGGCCGCACGGCCCGCGCCCAGACGGCGTCGATGCGCCCCTCGATGAGCGCGGCCGCCGCGAAGGCGAAGGTGATCGAGAACCCGACATAGCCGACATAGAGGAGCGGCGGGTGCACCGCGAGGCCGACATCCTGCAGGAGCGGGTTGAGGTCGTTGCCCTCGAGCGGCGCGGGCGTCGCGCGGGTGAAGGGGTTCGAGGTCGTGATGATGAACAGCACGAACACGAAGGTGATGAGGCCCTGGACCGAGAGGGTATGGGCCCGCAGCACCGGCGGCACCGAATCGTGGGCCACCGCCACCAGCGCCCCGAACAGGGTCAGGATCAGGATCCAGAGGAGCATCGAGCCCTCGTGGTTCCCCCACACGCCGGACAGCTTGTAGAGGAAGGGCTTCGTCGTGTGCGAGTTCTCGACGACGTTCTGGACGGAGAAATCCGAGGTGGCGTGCGCGTAGGTGAGGGCCGCGAAGGCGAAGAGCACGCAGGCGAAGGCGCCGAGCGCGGCGGGGGTGGCCACTTGGCGCAGCGCGGGGTCGCCCGTGCGGGCGGCCCAGATCGGCATCACCGCCTGGACCAGGGAGAGCGCGAGCGCGAGCGCGAGCGCGAAATGGCCGACCTCGACGAGCACTGGCTATCCTTCCTTTCCCTGCCGCACGCGCGTCATCGCTCGCTGCGCGGTCCGAGGGCCTTGTCGTTCGCGGTGGCGGCCTTTCCCGAATCCTTGCCCGCACCCTCCTGCCAGCGGCCCTGCGCCTTCAGCGCGTCGGCCACCTCGCGGGGCATGTAGGATTCGTCGTGCTTGGCGAGCACGGTGTCGGCGCGGAAGATCCCGCCGGGCTCCAGCATGCCCTCCGTCACTACGCCCTGGCCCTCGCGGAACAGGTCCGGCAGCAGGCCCCTGTAGGTGACCTGCACGGTGGCGTTGGTGTCGGTGACGGCGAAATCGACCGTCTGGTCGGCCCCGCGCTGGAGCGAGCCCTCCTTCACGAGCCCGCCGAGGCGGAAGCGGGTGCCGGGGGCCACGCCCTGGTTCGCGACCTCGGTGGGCGAGCGGAAGAACACGATCGAGCCGCTCATCGCGGACAGGATCAGCCCGACCGCGAGCGCCAGCACGGCGCCGCAGGCGGCGATCAGGACGAGGCGGCGGCTCTTGCGGGTCACGGGTTCGAGGTCCTGCTGCCACGGCGGAGGGCGCGGTCGGGCATCGGCCCCGGCGCGCCGGTCTTCACATGTGTTGGTGAGTGAAGGGTGTCGGCCCCGGCGCCGCGCGGGTCAAGGCCCGCGGGCGGGACCGATTGTCAGGGGTGGCTCACGGCTTCGTGCCGGTGCCGTGCAGGTCGAGCTCGCGGGCCAGCGCGTCGAGGCGCTCCACCGCGCCCGTATCCGCCGCGAGCGCCATGCGGGCCCGGTCGAGGGTGCGGCTCGCCTGCTTGCGCTCGCCCAGCGCGCTGTAGGAGCGCACGAGGCGCAGCCACTCGTCCGGGGTGCCGCCCTTGGCCGAGAGCCGCCGGTCGAGCCCGGCCACCATGCCGCGGATCGCCGCGTCGCGCTCGGCGGCCGGCATCGCCTTGACGGCGGCCACCGCCGCCTCGGTGTCGGCCCGCGCCTCGGCATCCGCCACCGCGGGCTTGGCGACCGTTCCGGCGAGCTGGCCGGTTGTCGGGCGCGCGTCCGGCGCCCGCCGCTCGGAGGCCTTGCCGGGGGCGAGGCCGAGTTCCCGGCCCTGCGCGTCGAGCCGCTCCAGCGCCGAGCCGTCGGAGCCGAGGGCGGAGCGGGCGCGCTCCAGGGCCGCGAGCGCCTTGTCGCGCTCGCCGAGCACGCTGCGCGAGCGCACGAGGCGCAGCCACTCCTCCACCGTGCCGCCCTGCTTGGCGAGGCGCTGGTCGAGCCCGTCGACCATGCCGCGGATCGCGGCGTTCGGGTCGGGCGAGGCTGCGGCCTCCTTCGGCGCGCCCGGCGCCGCGGGCTCGGCCTTCAGGCGGGCGAGGTTCTCGCGCACCATGCCCTGCCAGGGGGCGTCCGCCGGCCCGGCCTCGCTGAGCGCCGTGTAATGCTCGATCGCCCCGGCCGTGTCGCCGGCCTGCTCGGCGGCGCGGGCGAGGTAGAAGCGCGGCTTGGCCGCGGCGGCGTCGAGGGCGACGGCGCGCTCGAAGATCGCCTTCGCCTCGGCCGGCACCACGCCGTTGCCCCCCGCGACCAGGGCCTCGCCCCACTCGCCGAGCACCTGCGGCGTCTCGCCCTTGAGCCGGGCCACCGCCTCGTAGGCGCGGGCGGCGTCGTCGAAGCGGCCGAGCCGCATGTAGACGGGGGCCAGCACCGCCCAGCCGCGCGCGTCGCCGGGATCGGCGGCGAGCTTGGCCTCGATCTGGCCGATCGCCTTCATCAGGTCGTCGTTGCTCGTCTGGGCCGCCTGCCGGTCGGCCGCCGTCTGCGCGGGCAGGTCCGGCGAGCCGTAGATCCCGTAGGCGAGGAGCGCGACGAGGGGGATGGTCGAGAGGGCGAAGGCGGAGGCCGCGCGGCGCTGGCGCAGATACGGCTCGGCGAGACCCTTCCCGTCGGTGGTGGCGCCCGCGCGGCTCGCCCGCAGCAGGCGGCGCGCGGCCTCGGTGCGGGCGGCCTCCGCCTCCGCGGGCGCGATCAGGCCGCGCCCGAGGTCGCGCTCGATCTCGGCGAGCTGGTCCTCGTAGAAGCCCGTCTCGGTGGCGGCCTGTCCCGTGTCGGCGGCGGCGGCGCGGCGCGACATCGGCCAGAGCAGGGCGAGAACCGCCGCGCCGGTCATGAACGCCAGGATGAACCAGATCGCCGTCATCGAACCTCAGATCGCCCGGACCCGCGGGCCGCTCCGGCCCCGCCCGCGACCTCCCGTGTCGCGGCCCCCGTCTCGCGGTCCATGTAAAGCACGCGCGGCGGCGGGCACGACGCGTCCGCCGGGTGACACGGTGTCACGCGGAACGGCGCGGTGACAAGCGGCCGCGCGGCGCCCGGCGCGGCGAGATCCCCTCAGTGGTGCGCGGCCGCGGCGGGCGCGTCGCCCGGCACCTCGAGCACGGCGCGCAGGCCGCCGAGGCTCGCCTCCTCCAGGCGGAATCGGCCGCGGTAGAGGGCCGCGAGGTCGGCCACGATCGAGAGGCCGAGGCCCGAGCCCGGCTTCGTCTCGTCGAGGCGGCGCCCGCGGCCGATCACCGCCTCGCGGTCCTCCGGCGGCAGGCCCGGGCCGTCATCCTCGATGGCGACGAGAAGGTGGGGATAATCGTCCTTGCCGATCGCCTCGGCCCGGATCGCGACGCGCCCGTGCGCCCATTTCGAGGCATTGTCGACGAGGTTGCCCACCATCTCCTCGAAATCCTGGCGCTCGCCGCGGAAGCGCAGGCCCGCCGACACGCTGACCTCGTAGGCGATGTCCTTGTCGCGGTAGATCTTGCCGAAGGTGCGCACGAGGCCCGCGAGCGCCGGCTCCACCTCCGTCGAGGTGCCGAGCGTGCCCGCGAGCGCCGCGGCGCGGGCACGGTCGAGATAGTAGTTCACTTGGTCGCGCATCAGGCTCGCCTGCTCGCGGATCTTGGCGGCGAGCTCCTCCGGCGCCTCGGCGCTCCCGACCTCGTTGACGATGATCGAGAGCGGCGTCTTGAGGGCGTGGGCGAGGTTGCCGACCTGGGTGCGGGCGCGCTCCAGGATCTCCCGGTTCGTCTCGATGAGCAGGTTCACCTCGCCCGCCAGCGGCGCGATGTCGGGCGGGTAGGAGCCCGTGATCCGGTCGGCCTCGCCCCGGCGGATGACGCCGAGGGCCGCGCGCAGCTGCGCCAGCGGCGCGAGGCCGAAGCGGATCTGCAGCAGCGTCGTCAAGGCCAGGAACAGGCCGAGCAGGCCGAAGGTGACGAAGAGCGAGAAGCGGAACCGGTCGACGTCGTTCACGATCTCGTCGGCGGGGCCGGCGATGCGCACCGTGTAGCGGCCCTCCTCGCCGAGATCGACGTCGCGCTCGATGATGCGCAGCAGCCGGTCGTCCTGGGCGCGGCCGTAGCCCTGGCGGATCTGCCCGATCCCCGTCTTGCCGTCCGGGTTGGTGGCGGGTTTCAGCGGCACGCCGACGAGGGAGCGCGAGGTGCGCAGGTCCCGCGGCTTCGCCTCCGGCCGCCCGACCTGCCAGTACCAGCCGGAGAGCGGCAGGTCGAAGCGCGGGTCGCCGAGGGAGAAGGAGCGGCTCTCGGGGTCGCTCGGCGAGACGAGGTCGGTGGCGAGGTTGTTGGCGAAGACGAGGAGCCGGCTGTCGAAGGCGCGCTCCGTGTTCTCCCGGTAGAGGGTCGTCAGGATCCAGGCGGCGATGAGCAGGATCGCGGAACTCGCCAGCAGCGCCGAGACGGCGAGCCGCACCGCGATCGAGCGCTGCCGGAGGGAGAAGAAGGTGAGGAGGGCGGTCATGGCAAGGTGCGGGGCAAGGTGCGGGCCTGGGCGGACCCGCGGTCCGGGCCGCTGGCCGGCCACCTTGAGGATCTCGCGAGGTCGGGCTTGCTGCGGTACCACCCCGCGGGCCGGCCGAGAAGGCGTCCGCCCCCTCAGACGAACCGCACCCCGATCTCCCTGCCCTCCTGCCGGGCGGTCGCGCAGGCGTGGCGGCGCCCGTCCTGGTCGATCACCAGGGTGAAGCCGTCGGGAACGGGCACCTCGTCCCGCAGGTGGATCATCGCGCCGCTCGTCGAGAGGTTGCGAACCGTGCAGGGCTGCAGGCGGCCCCTGCCGAGGTCGATCGTCGCGGCGAGGAGGACGCGGGTGCGGCGGTCGGAGCGGCGCTCCTCCATGCCCACCGTCCAGTCGTCGAGGCTCATGCTGATGCTCGACACGCCGTTGGCGGCCTGGCGCATGCTGCCGAGGATCGCGCCCGTCGACTCGCTCTGGCGGACGGTCGAGGAGGCCACCTCGTCGACATGGGCGCTGATCGTGCCGATGGCGGCGGTGATGGAGCCGAGCTTCGCGGCGACGTCGGTCGAGGCGCTCTGCATGTCGGCGATCTCCGCCGAGATCCGGCCCGTCGCCGTCGTGGTCTGCGTCGCGAGGCTCTTCACCTCGGCGGCGACGACCGCGAAGCCGCGCCCCGCCGCGCCCGCGCGCGCCGCCTCGATGGTAGCATTGAGGGCGAGCAGGTTGATCTGCTCGGCGATGCCGGTGATCAGCTGGACCACGCTGCCCATCGCCTCCGCCGCCGCGCGCAGGCGCAGGGTCGAGGCGTCGGCCTCGTGCGCCTGGTCGTGGATGTCGTCCACCGCGGCCTTCGAGCGCACCATGCTCCCGGAGATCGACCGAGCGGCGACGTCCATCGCCTCGGCGGCGTCCGTCACCGTCTGGACATTGTCGAGGGTCCTCTCGGCCGCGTCGACCGCGACCTTGCGGGCCTCCATGCTGGCGGTCACGTCGGTGGCGAACTTCACCACCTTGGCGAGCCGCCCGTCGGGGTCGAAGACGGGGTTGTAGCTCGCCTGGATCCAGACCGAGCGGCCGTTGCGGCCGAAGCGCTGGAACATGCCGGCGATGAAGTCGCCCCGGCGCAGGCGCTCCCAGAAGGCGGCGTATTCGGCGCCCTTGGCGTAGTCGGGCTCCACGAACATGCTGTGGTGCCTGCCCCGCACCTCCTCGGCCCGGTAGCCGACCGCGGCGAGGAAGTTCTCGTTCGCGTCGAGGATGCGCCCGCTCGGATCGAACTGGATCACCGCCTGCGAGCGGTTGACGGCGGCGAGCTGCCCGGCGGTGTCGGCGTTGGCCCGCTTCTCGGCCGTGATGTCGGTCGCGTACTTGACGACCTTGAACACCGTCCCGTCGAGGTCGCGGATCGGGTTGTAGCTCGCCTGCAGCCAGATCTCGCGGCCGTCGCGGCCGCGCCGCTTGTACTCGCCGGTCCCGTACTCGCCGCGCCGGAGGGCGGCCCAGAAGGCGGCGTAGTCCGGGCTCTCCGCGTAATCCGGCTCGACGAACATCCGGTGATGGCGCCCCACGACCTCGTCGGGGCGGTAGCCGACGGCCTCGAGGAAGTTCCGGTTCGCCGACAGGATGTTGCCGGCAAGGTCGAACTGGATCACCGCCTGCGAGAGGCCGATGGCGTCGGTCTCGCCGCGGAACTCGGCGTCGAAGCGCTTCTGCGCGGTGATGTCGGCGGCGAACTTGACCACGCTCACGGTCCGCCCGCGCCGGTCGAGGACCGGGTTGTAGGTCGCCTGCAGCCAGATCCGGCGCCCGTCCCGGCCGACGCGCTCGTACTCGCCCGACTGGTACCGGCCCGCGCGCAGATCGCGCCAGAAGGCCTCGTAGGCCTCGCTCCCGGCTTCGCCCTCCAGGACGAACATCCGGTGATGGCGCCCGCGGATCTCGTCGAGGCCGTAGCCGACGAGGGCGAGGAAGTTGTCGTTCGCGTTCAGGATGGTTCCGTCGAGGGCGAACTCGATCGTCCCGAGGGACCGGTCGATCGCCTCGACCCAGGTCCGGTTGATGGTGGAACGTCGGGAGAGATTGCCCAGCATGACTGAGAACGGCCTCGGTAGGTGCTCGGTTCGAGAAATGCCGGGGAATGGTCAAGAATGACTTAACACCGGCCTATGCTGGTGAAACGTGCAGAATTCCGGAGTTCATCCAGTGTCAGTTGCGGTAAGTCTGGCCTATTCACGTGCTTGAGCAATGGAGGCAATTCTCTCCTTCGGTCGGAATGGGGTCCCGTCCGGCACTCGACGGCCCGGGCGGTTGGATCGAACCCTGCGCACCATCGCGTCAGGAGAGCCGAAATGCTGCTCCGTTGCGTGGGCGAAAGGCCTGTTTCTGTTCAAGTCAGCGGATCGGATCGCGGGTGTTCTGATATTGAGGCCACAAAGGCTTTATAGGTGCTGCGATAGACTCGGTGCGATCAGATGAGACTCCGAGTTATTCCGAGATGTTCGCAGACGACAGGCGCGGCAGCATTGCCGTCATCCTCGCGCTCGCGCTGCCCGTGCTCCTCGTCGGTGCGGGCGGGTCCATCGAGGCCGCGCGCGCGGTCTCCTACCGGCACCGCCTCGCCAGCGCGGTCGAACTGACCTGCACGCAGGGCCAGGCGTTCCTGACGATGCGCAGAACCGCGGATTTCGAGGCCGGCGCGCTCACGCGCGACTACCAGCGCGAGGTCGACGACATCGCGGCGCGCAACTTCGCGGCCAAGGACCTCGGCGACGTCAAGCCCGTGACGAGACCGAGCTACACGAACCTGCATGTCGAGGCCCGCGCGAGCCTGCCGCTGGTGTTCGGCCGCGTCCTGAAGGCGGACAGCGTCACCGTCGCCGCGAGCCGGGACTGCCCCGTCGAACTGGTCGCGAGCAGCACCAAGCCGGTGGTGCTCATCTCGGAATCCTTCGAGCGGCCGAGTCACGGCGTGAACTACAATGATTGGAGCGTGCTCGGAACGGGGTTGAACGGGCGGGCCTGGAACGGCTGGACGACGCAGGGCAGCGGCATCGAGATCAACGGCCAGCGGGAATTGGCGAGCAACTCGATCCGCTTCGGCGACTTCTTCGCCGAGCTCGACAGCGACTGCGGATATTGGTGGGCGGCGGGCGGCGGCTCCGACTGCCACACGAACTCGACCATGTCCCGGACGATGAACCTGACGCAGGGCGATTACCAGATCCGCTACTGGTACATCGCCCGCCTGCGCGATCCGGCGCGGCCCGGGCAGCTGATCTGCGGCACGAAGGGCAGCGATGTGGATTGGTATCAGGTCGACGGGCAGACCAACCGCATCGAGGTCTTCGTCGAGAAATCCGGCCACTACACGTTCGAGGCCGGAAACATGGTCGATGTCTGCGTCCAGGCCGACACCTGGACCGAGCGGGTGATCAACTTCACCGTCAAGGACGCCTCGGAATACCGGATCAGCTGGCGGGCAGCGGGCCGCGAGGATGCCTATGGCGGCCTGATCGACTACCTCCGGATCTGCCGCAATGCCTGCCCGCTCTGAGGCCGCGGGGCCTGTCCGCTCCGAGGCCGCGGGGCCTACCCGCTCCGAGGCCGCGAGCCCGTTCCGGCGCTTCGGCGCCTGCAGGCGGGGCGCTTCGGCGGTCGAGTTCGCGCTCCTCGCCTGGCCGCTAATCGGCCTCGTCCTCGGCATCCTCCAGTACGTCGTCGTCGAGTATGCGGGGGTTCTCCTCAGCGACCGGCTCCATATCTCCGCCGGCAAGCCGGAGACCGAGCTCCTGCTCGGCGACCGGGCGGCCTACCGGGCGCTCGTGTGCGGGAAGATCGTGGTCGTGCCCTCGGCGACCTGCCGGGCGCGGCTCGTCCTCGAACTGGCGCCGCTCTCCGCCGGGCCCACGGCGCCGACGCCGGTCACCGGCGCCACCTTCTCGGCGGGCCTGCCGAAGGAGGTCATGCTGCTGCGCGCGGCCCTGCCGATCCCGATCGTCATCCCCTTCGTCCCGGCGGTCACGGTGCGATCCTCCGTGGTCTACCGGAGGACGTGATGGGCGCGCGGCGGACGGGTTGGCGCGCCGGCCTCGCGAGCCGGGAGGGGGGGCTCGCGGTCGAGTTCGCGCTGCTGGCCTCGATCATCCTCCTCGTGTTCGGCGGCCTGATCGACCTCGTCAGCCTCGTCGCGAAGACGCGGGAGATGGAGCGGTCCTCGACCCACGTCGCGGCGATCCTGACGAGCTGCCCGCGCCAGGGCAGCGACGGGTGCCTGAACCGGACGATGCAGGATTACCGCGACCGGAAGGCGAACGCGCTCCTCGGCCTGCCCGCCTCGGCCACGGTCGGCATCGCGCAGATCTCCCGGGTCCGGGGGGCGCTCAACGTCTGCTCCGGCCCCATGACCTATCTCGAGACCGAGGTGGCTGCGCGGGCGCTGTCCGTGCTCGCGGACGGGGACACCGCGATCGTCGTCGTGATCCAGTCGGATCACCGGACGCTCCTGCCCGGCATCGCGCGCCTGTTCATGAGCCGGACCGACAGGACGCTGCGCCGGTGGACGATCTCCGTCTACGACAGCCAGGCGGTGAGCTGCGGCGTGTCGTGACGCGACGGCGCGGTCACACCCGCGCGGCCGGCTGGCTCGGGTCGACGAGGTAGCCGAGGCCGCGCACGGTCTGGATCAGGTCGACGGCGAGCTTCTTGCGCAGGCGCCCGACGAAGACCTCGATCGTGTTGGAATCCCGGTCGAAATCCTGGTCGTAGAGGTGCTCGGTCAGCTCGGCGCGGGAGACCACGCGCCCGGTATGGTGCATCAGGTAGGAGAGCAGCCGGTACTCGTGGCTCGTGAGCTTGACCGGGTTGCCGTCGACGAAGACCCGGCCCGAGCGGGTGTCGAGGGTGACGGGGCCGCAGGTGATCTGGCTGGTGGCGTGGCCGGCGGTGCGGCGCAGGAGCGCGCGCACCCGCGCCATCAGCTCCTCCATGTGGAAGGGCTTCGTCACGTAATCGTCCGCGCCCGCGTCGAACCCGTCGACCTTGTCCGACCAGCGGTCTCGGGCGGTGAGGATGATGACGGGGGTCTTGATGCCGGCCCGGCGCCATTTCTGCAGCACGCTGACGCCGTCCGCCTTGGGCAGGCCCATGTCGAGGATGATCGCGTCGTAGGGCTCGTTCTCGCCGAGATAGCCGCCCTCCTCCCCGTCGAAGGCCTTGTCGGCGACGTAGCCGGCCTCCTCCAGGGCGTTGACCACCTGCCGGTTGATGTCCCGGTCATCCTCCACGACGAGCAGACGCACCTTGGCTCACTCCGTTGTCTAGTACTGCCCGGCGACCTGCCCGGTCTTGGCGTCGACCATGACGTGCACGAAGTGCCCGTCCCGGCGCAAGGCGGTCAGCATGTAGACGAGGCCGTCCTCGTGACGGCACAGGCTCGCGCGCTGGATTTCCGCCCGCGGGATCACGGTGCGGGCGGCGCGGATCGCCGCCACGGGCTCGATCACCCGGCGCTCGGCCACCGCCTCGCGCAGGTCCGCCGGGGCGAGGCAGTTCTCGCTGCGGGGCGGGGGCGCGCTCTGCACCGCGTTGAGGCGGGCGGCGGGCTGGTTCGTCTCCTCGGCGAGCGTGCCGAGATCGCCCGCGGCGACGGCCGCGAGCGTCAGGCAGGCTGCGAGGAGGGCGAGGGCGTAGCGCATGGGCAGGGAATCTCGGCCCCGGGCACTGAATAGCCCCTGAATACCCGCGCGCCCAGCCTGCCACGATTGCGCGCGCGGCTCGGGTCGCGGGGACGGGGCGGAGGCGGGCTCGGGACGCGACGATCTCATGGGCTGCTACGGGGTTCCGGCAGGTCTTACGGCCGAGGCGGCGTCCGGTTCCCGACGGGCCTGTGGGATGTCAGGGATCGGCCGGGCAGGTCTGCGCGCGGCGTTCGAGGCTCGCCCGCAGCACCGTGCGGATGAGGCCGTGGCGCTCGACCTCATCGAGGGCCGCGCTCCGCAGCGCCGCGGCGGACAGCTCGAACCCGCGCCGCGCCGCGCGCAGGCGCCGGGCGGCCCGGTCGGCGCGCCGGGCGGCCCGGCCGCGCGGCGGGCGCGTCGTCAGGGGCGGGGCTTCCGTCATCGCGGCCTCGGCGTCGGCTTGGCGCTCAGCGGGGCGGCTGGCGCAGGGCGGCGACGAGGCGCAGGATCTCGTCGAACTTCTCGCGGGCGCGCTCGTCGCTGCGGTCGGCGCCGCGGGCGATCTCCGCGACGAGGCGCGAGAGATCCTCCAGCACGCGGGTGCGGCTCTCCAGCGCGGCGGCGACGGCGGCGTTGGTCTGGGAGGCCCGCTCCAGCGCCGTCGCGGTGGCGCCCGTGTCGCTGACGCGGGCCTCCAGGCTCCGGAGGTTCTCCCGGTAGAGGTGCAGGCAGGCGAGGCCGAGCAGCGCCGCGACGGCCCAGCCCGCCCCGCTCTCCGAGAAGAGCAGCCGGGCGGCCTCGATCGCGATTCTCTCCACGAGGCCGCCCTCCCGCCCTCCGGGCCCTCCTCCCTCAGGAGGCGGGGCCGCTTCCCCGCCGGGCCGCCTGCAGGGCGGGGCGGAGGGTGTTGCCCACATCCGCCTCCGCCTCGAGGGACAGGCTCCGGAACACCTTCTCGGCGAGGCCCTCGAGGCCGCCGGCCTCCCTCAGGAGCCAGGCGGGCGCCTGGTCCGCCGCGCGCTGCACCGCCGCCGCGATCACGGCGGAGCCGAGGGGCACGGTGAGGGTCCGGCCCTTCACCGCGCCCGCGACCGCGTTCAGCGCGTAATCCCCGACGTTGCGCACGAGGCGCTCGACGAGGGTGCTCGACACGAGGAGCCGCAAGGGGCCGGCGGCCCGGGCGAGCGCCGCCGTCGCGGCCGCCGCCGCGAGCGGCACCATCGCCGCGCCGGCGCCCTGAGCCGCGGCGGCGAGCGCGTCGCCCCAGGGCAGGATGGCGGAGGCCGGCCCGGCCGCGGCCAGGGCGGTCCCGGGCAGGAGGAGGGCGAGGGTTGCGGCAAGCGCGCCGCGGGTCGTGACGGGTCGGGTCATGGCATCGTCTCCGCTGGTCGAGGGGGGCGTCAGCGCCGGCCGAGGCGCGCCCGCAGGCGGCGCCACAGGCGGGCGAGGGGGGAGGCGGGTGTCGGGGAGGGAGCGTCGGGCCCGGCCGCGTCGGCGGGGGCGGCGGCGATGCGCGGCACCGTCCGGCGCGGCGGCGGGGCGGCCGGACGCGGGACGGGGGCCGGGTCGCCCCGCCGGGCGCGGGGCTGCGCGAGGGCGTAGGGCGTGCGGAACTGGTCGGCCTCGGCCTGCCGCCGCGGGATCAGCTCCGGCGGCCGGTTCCACAGGAGGATCGCCTCGGCCGCCCCCTCGCGGTCCCCGGCGCGCAGGCGCCGCACCACGGTCGAGCGGCGGAAGGCGTCGGTCCCGATGTTGAAGCAGAGGGAGACGAGGGCGTCGAAGGCGTGGTCGGGCAGGCCCGGCGGCACGGCCTCCCGCACGGCGGCCTCGAAGCGGGCGACGTCGCGGGCGAACAGCGCGTCGCAGGCCTCCTCCGTCAGCGTCAGCCCCGGCGTCACCCGGGGCGGCCCCGCCGCGGAGGTGTGCCCGACCCCGATCGTCCAGATGCCGGCCGAGTCGCGGTAGGCGGACAGGCATCGTCCCTCCCGCGCGATCAGAACCGCGCGGCCCGTGGGGGTGAGATGCATGGGATGTCTCCGGGTTCGGGCCGTTGCCAGGGGGCTCGCATGCGGACCGAGGCCCTGTTCGCCGATGCCGAACGTGTCATCGAGGCGCGGCGGCCTGAGGCTCGCCCCGCGGAGGCGGCCGGGGACAGCGGGGGTTCAGGCCCCTCGCGTCCGCTCCAGCCAGCCCCGCAGGTGGTTCGTGTAGTGCCGGATGAAGGCGTGCTCGGACCTCGCCGGATCCGAGCAGTTCCAGGCGAGCGGCAGTTCCGCGAGCGCGTCGGCGTAGGGCCGACGCTTCAGCATCCAGATGACGTGGCCGTTCTCGCCCTCGGACGTGACGAAATCCTCGGGCGGAACGGGTTCCTGCCGGTGGGCGAGGCACGCCTCGAGGAACCGGAGGGCGAGCCCTCCCGCACGCAGGAGCATGACACCCGAATTCGGCCTCCCGGAGATCCCCTTCACGCAGAAGATGTCGCGGTCAGGATGGCTTGCGAGGAGGTCCATGAAGGGAGGGCAGGTCTCCGATATCTCGGCATCCGCATCGATGAGGAGGACATCGCGGCCCTGCCGCAACAGGCCGACAGCGGCCTCGAGCTTCGCCCATTTCGGGTGGAGGGGCGAGCGCGACGGATCGATGACGCGGTGCTCGTAGGCGTGGCGTCGGCAGTAGGCGGATTGAGCGTCGATGCAGAAGCGCCAGGTCCGGGCGTAGTCGGGCGTCGCGACCGTCAGAGCCACCGGTCTGGGCTCGGGCGTCGCGCCGGTGGGATCGCCCATCGACCAGAACAGCTTCCGGTAAGGCGCCGCTTCGCTGGCCGGGACGACGCAGGACGCCGTATCGCGACGGTCCCTGAGGAGCGCGTTCGCGAAACGCTCCTCCAGCGGCCGCTCGTAATCGTCGACGAAGACATGCGTCCCCCGGTCGGCGAGGCGCGACGCCCAGTGGATCGCGACGGCGCGTCCCGGATCCAGCGGCCGATCGCCGGGCGGAGCGTCGACCAGGATGACGTCCCAGGTGAGGGCAGCGAGCGAAGTGAAGGCAGCGAGCTCTTGGGGGCCGGGAAAGGCGTCCAGCGCCTCCAGAGGCAGGTCGGTGCTCGTCGCGACGCTCAGCCCGAACGTCGGCATCGCCTCGATGCGGGCACCCGGCAGCCGCGGGCGCATCGCCTCGATCCGATCCGGCGAGGACTCGCAGAAGACGGTCTCCCCATCGCCGTTGAGGGCGAGCCAGAGCTCGGAATCGTCGCTGATCCCGAAGACGAGCAGCCGGCACCGGGGCGCTCGCGAGCGGATCGCCGCCCCGATCGCCTGCGACGGATACGGAGAGAGCTGCATCGCCGGCCGGAGATGGGCGCGGTACTGATCGAGGAATCGCAAGCCTGCACTCCGGGCTCGGTGCACCGTGCATGTCTAGAATGTCGTCCGGGTGAGCGGGAAGGACCCGCCTCACGGCAATTGCCGCCCGCTGAACAGCGAGTCCGCCGCCGCCACGGAGCCGTCGGCGCCGGTCAGGCGGGCCTGGACCTCGACCGTGTCGCCGGCCGCGAGCTTCAGCACCGTGGCGAGGCCGAGGCAGGAGACGCCGTCGACGAGGGGGCCGGTCAGCGCCGCCCGGCCCCGCCCGGCCGGCGCGCCGTTGCGGTAGAACTGGGCCTCGAAGGCGCTCGGCGCGCTCGTCCCGTTGCGCTTGTAGGCGAGGTTCGCCGTGAAGGCGTGCAGCCCCGCCTCGGCGGCCGTGAAGCGGTTCGTCGCCGCCGCGAAGGCGCCGTGATCGTTGGCCTCGGCCGTGTTGAACTGGACCCGCGTCCAGGTGCCGGCCGCGAGGACGTTGTCGAAGTTCGTCGTCGCTAAGAAGCGCGGCAGGTTGGTGAGCCGCCACCAGCGGGTGCCGTCATGGCCCCTGAAGGCGCCCGCACTCGAATCGAACACGATCTGCCCGGCCGCAGTGCCGAGGGCGGGCGCGCCCGCCTGGGGCTGCAATTCCAGGGCGCCGTTGGCGCGGAATTTCACCACCGAGCGCCGGCTCGTGGCGCCCACCGCCGTCGTCAGGAAGTCGAGGCCGGTGCCGTTGCCGGAGGCCGTGAAATCCTCCTCCGCGAAGCCGGTGAAGGCGACGACGTTGCTCGAATACGTGCCGTCCGGGCGCCAGCCCGACCCGAAGAAGCCGAAGAAGCGGTCGAGGGCCCTGATCGGCGCCGGGGCTCCGGGCACGCCCCGGGCGACCTGCGCGACGAAGGTGGCGACCGGGGGGACGGTGGCGCCCGCGTCGCCGCCGAAGCTGTTGAACTGCACGTCCTGCGTGACCACGCCCGGACCCGAACCCGAGCGGAGCGTCGTGAGGTGCAGGCCCGCCACCGGCGTCGCGGTCTGGCCGAGGCCGAAGCAGCCGCTCGTCGGGTGCACGCTGAACCCCTGCGCGTAGGCCGTCCCGTCGGCGCTGACCTTCAGGCCGACGAGGTCGTTGCCGAGGAGGCCGAACAGGGCGCGGGTCTGGTAGCCGCTCTGGAGGACGAGGGCCGCCTCCTCGGTGCTGGAGCGTCGGTTGAGGCTCACGCGCATGTGGCCCGAGCCCGGCGTGACGTCGTCCCAGGAGAACAGGGCGGCGTCGGCCTTCACGGCGAGCCGGTTCGCCCCGTCGGCCCCCGTGTTGATGCCGAGCCGGCCGAGATTCTGCAGGCTCTGGATCGTCGTCCGCAGGGGCGCCCAGCCCGCGGCCCCGTAGAGGTAGAGCTCGCCCTCGTCGGCGAGGTAGGCGAGCCAGCCCGGCCTCGGCTGCAGCCCGATCCAGACGCCGTCCTCGAAGCGGGCGATCTGGCCGGAGAGCCCTGCCCAGGCCCCGGTCGGGTTCGGGGCGGCGAGGAGGTAGCGGTCGCCCTCGGCCGGGTTCGGCGGGGGGGCCGTGCGGTCCTTGTCGAGGCAGGCGAGCTGCACCAGCGCGTCGAGGAGGGTCAGCGCCTCGTTGTGCGTCACGTGCTTCTGCGCCTGCGCCGCCGCCAGCAGCGGCAGGGCGAGATGGCGGGTCGTCGTCATCGGGATCTCCGGGATCTCGGGGCGGCCGGCGGCGGCACTGTCGCAGCGCGGGGTCACGCGCGTTCCGGGGGGACCCGGGGAGGGGGCGATCTCTCCGCAGAGGTCGCATCCCTCACCCGGTCCGCTCGCGCGGGCTCGGACCTCTCCCGGACGGGAGAGGCGGGTGTCCGGACGGGGTCAGCCCGCCCGCACGGCCACGCGGGCGCGGAGGGGGGCGCCGCGGCCGGCGACCGCGCCGACCTGCGCGACCGCGACCTCGATCTCGCGCTGCGGCCCGCCGAAATCGGTGGCCTCGTCGGCGCTCGGATAGAGGAGGCTCGGCTGCGAGGCGGCGAGGCGGCGAGGCTGCGCAGGAGGCGCCCGTCTGCGGCGTAGAGGTCGAGGCGGTAGCTCTCCGCCGCCTCGTCGAGGGGGATCTCGACGGGCTCCCAGGCATCGGCCGCGCGCCGCGCCCGGCGGATCCACTGGAGCCGCACGCCCCCCGCCTCGCGGCGCGCCCGCAGGCCGACCGGGCTCAGGGGGCGCAGGGTGGAGAGGCCCGCGCTCGCGTCAATCTCGGTGAAGGCCGCGTCGCCGGGGTCCCGCGCGGCCGGGCCGATCCGGTAGCGGAAGGCGCGGCCCGCCTCGTCCAGCCGCTCGACGAGGGGCACCGGGGCGCCGTCGTCGAGGCGGACGATCCAGCTCCCCGCCGGCGTCACCCGCGCGGCCGCCGCCTCGCTGCCGGAGAGCCCGCGCAGGAAGCGCGACAGCCGCCAGGTATCGCGGCCGATCAGCTCGGCGCCCGCGGCGGAGAGGATCTCGACCGTGCCGTCCGGAGCGACCAGGGCGAACAGGTTCCGGCCGGAGAGCGCCGCGCGGTCGTCGACGGCGCTCAGGGCCGCGCCGGGGCGGAAGGCGGCCTCGAGGCGCGCGCCCCGGTCGAAGCGCCAGAGCGGCCCCGGCGGCAGCGCGGTCAGCGTCCGCCCGAGGCAGGCCGGATACTCCACGATCCCGTGCAGGGCGAGCGGCGCCCCGGCCCCTTCCGCCCGCCAGATGGCGACCTCGCCCGGCCAGGGCGTCGCCGCCACCGCGAGATATTGCAGGACGGTCGGCTCGCCGCGATCCACCGGCAGGTCGAGGAGGACGGCGAGCGGCGGCCCGGGCAGGGCGGGGGGCGGCGGCTGAGCCCGCGCCGTCTCGCGCCGGGGCGGGGCGCCCGTGCGGTGCAGGGGCACGGCCCGGGTCTCGATGCGCCGGCCCGCCGGCCCGTCGTCGATGCGCAGGATCCGGTGCGGGGCGCCCGTTCCCGGCAGCGCCACGAGGTCGCCCGGCTCCAGGGCGAGCCGCCGCGGGCTCAGCCGGAAGGCGGCCGTGTCGCGGGCGGCGAGCCCGGCATCGAGCAGCCCCTCGGCCAGGGCCTCGGCCTGCTCCCGCCGCGTGACGATCGCGGCCTCCAGGCGGATCTCGCGGCCGCGCCCGGCGCCACCGCGCGCGGCGGCGGGCGCGGCGGCGGGCGCGGCGGCGGGCGCGGCGGCGGCCGCGGCGCGGCGGTATTCGGGGCTCTCCGCGTCGGTGAAGCCGATCTCGATGCGGGCGGGCAGCGCGCCGTCCTCGGCCCGCACCCGCCGCAAGGGCGCTTCGTCGTCGGTGCGCACGAGGTCGTCGGCGGACATCGTCTCGGCGGCCTCGCGGCGGGGGCCGCGCACGCGCAAGGTCCCCGCGACCGCCGAGACGTCGAGGCCGTAGAGCTGCGCCAGCGGCTCCAGGGCCGCGCGGGCGGAGATCGCCCGGTCGATCACGTAGCCGTCGAGATGGGCCGAGGCCGCGATGTCGAGGGGCGCGGCGATGCCGAGATCGGCGAGGATCGCGGGGATCAGCCGGTCGAGGTCGAGCCCTTCGACGCGCCCCGTGATCCAGTGGCCGAGGGCCCAGTTCGGCGCGTCGGCCCAGAGGGTCGCGCAGTCCGGGAAGGCCGGGAAGGGCCGCGCGTCCCAGGCCCAGACGAAGATCGCCCCCGGCGGCACCATCGGCCCGCCATAGACCGGCGAGACCGGGTTGTGGGCGGGATCGAAGCCCGGCACGGCCGCGTCGAACCGGCCGAGGATCGCCTCGAGGCCGCGGGCCTGGATCAGGTCGTCGCGGGCGCCGCTCGAATGGGGCGGGGCCGCGTTCTCGGCCGATTTCGGGTCGGGGAAGACGTTCGGCCCGTTCGTGCCCTTGTCGACCGCCGGCACCCCGACCTCGGTGAGCCAGATCGGCTTGCTCCGCGGCCGCCACGCGGTCGTGCGGGTCTCGACCCCGCCGTCGCGCTCCACATGCGGGTTCGACCACCACGCGACGAGGTCCTTCGCCCGGTAGATCCAGGGCTTTCCGGCGGCGCCGTCGGTGATCGGGGTGCGCGCCTGCGCCTGCCGCGCCGCCTCGTCCGCGTAGTACCAGTCGAAGGCCTCGCCCGCGCCGAGGCGGCGGCGCAGATAGGCGCGGTCGTAGATGTCGGGCGCCTCGGCGAGGTCGGCGTGGCCCGGCCCGTCGCGCCAGTCGGACAGGGGCGGGTAGAAGTCGATGCCGACGGCGTCGAGGCTCGGGTCGGAGAAGAGCGCATCGAGGGGGAAGCGGACGCTGGCGCCCCCCTCGCGGACATGGGCGCCGTACTCGGTCCAGTCCGCCGCGTAGACGAGGGCGGCGCCCGGCAGGCGCGGGCGCACGGTCCGGGCGAGGTCGCGCAGGGCCTCGACGGCGGGGTAGCGCCCGCCCTCGCCCCGCACGCGGGTGAGGCCGACGAATTCGCTGCCGAGGATGAAGCCCGAGATCGGCACGCCGCCCGCCGCCCAGAAGGCGGCGAGGTCCGCGTAGTGCAGCACCATGCGGCGGTAGCCGGACGGCCCGTCGAAGAAGGCGGCGACCTGCGCGGCCGCCGCCGCCGTCCCGTCCGGGCTGCCCGCGACGCCCGGCGCCGGGTCGCAGGTGATGCGCCCGCGCCAGGGATAGGCCGGCTGGTGCGAGCCGCCCGGATCGCGCGGGTCCGGCAGGGCGTTGCCGGCCGGCACGTCCATCATCAGGAACGGGTAGAGCACGACCTTCAGCCCGCGGCGGACGAGCTCCGCGACGAGGCGCCCGAGCCCGGCATCGGACGGGGTGCCGCCATAGGCCGGGCCGCCGTCCGGCCCCCGCGAGACGATGCGGGCGGTGCCCCGGCGGGAGCCCGCCACGCTCCAATCCGCGCCGATCGTGCGCCTCGTCCCGTCCTCGACCCGCGGCGCCACGGTGCAATGCCCGGCCCGGAGATCGTCCCCGAACCAGGAGACCACCACCGAGACCCGTTCGAGGCGCGGGCAGAGCGCCTGCAGGGCGTCGAGGGAGGCCAGCACGTCGGTCGCCCCCTGGAGCTGGACGCGGTTGGCGGCCCGGCTCGCGCCGAGGCCGAGATCCTCCGTGACGGGCAGCGGGTCGAGCCCGGATTCGGTGGCGCCGGGGATCAGGTTGACGGCCCGGATCAGGCGGCCCAGCCCCGCCACCGGCCGCACCACCTCGAAGGCGAGCTGCGGGATGCGGTTGCCGTAGGCGGCGAGCGGCATCGCCTCGAACACGACGTAGGCGAGGCCGCGATAGGCGGGGGCGTTCTCCGCACCCTCCTTCGCGACGATCAGCGGGTCCGGCGCCTGGTCGGCGCGGCCGGTATGGACGCGGTGGGTGAGGGTCGTGAGGTCGACCTCCTGCCCGTTCGCCCAGACCCGGCGCACCAGCGCGATCTCGCCCTCGCAGAGGCCGACCGCGAGATTGGCCGAGTAGGCGTAGGTGGTGCGCAGGGTCTTGCCGCCGCCGCCGCCCTTGGCGCCGGAGCCGCCGCGCTCCACGCTCTTCGTCGCGACCTCGAGGGGCCGCGTCGCCCAGATCAGCGTGCCGCCGATGCGGGCGCGGCCGTAGACCCTGGGCACGGGGTCGCCCTCCGTCGAGGACAGGCCCGCGAGATCGGCGAGCCGCGGCCCCTCGACCTGACGCGGGCCGGAGCCCGGCCCGAGCAGCGCCCCGTCGATCGCCCCGCCGGCCGCGGCCCCGACCACCCGCCCGATCAGCCCGCCCACGGGGCCGCCGAGCGCGGTGCCGAGCGCGGCGCCCGCCGTGGACAGGATCAGCGTCGCCATGGCGGGCTCCGGAAGGACGATTCGTCTCAGGTGTCAGGGATCGCCGGTTCGGCTCTCGGGCGCCTCCGGGAACCGGAAGGCGTGCGCGAGGTGGCGCCGCCACCAGCGGGTGAGCGCCACCTCCGCCACGGCCGCCCCGTCATGGGCGTGGATCATGGAGCCCCGCCCCGTGGCGATGGCGCAGTGGCGGGCGGGCAGGTGCGCCCGGAAGGCGAAGAGCAGGAGGTCGCCGGGGGCGGGCTCGTAGCCGGGGCCGATCGGCACCGGGAGGAGGTGGCGGGCGGCCGCCTCCGCCAGCGGGTCGGTGCCGGGGGCGGCCGATTCCGCCCAGGAGGCCGCGTAGGGCGGGGCGGCCTCCGGCTCGGGGCCGAGGCATTCCCGCCAGACGCCCCGCACGAGGCCGAGGCAGTCGCAGGCGACCCCTCTGAGCGAGGCCTGATGCCGGTAGGGCGTGCCGATCCAGCCGCGCGCCGCGGCGACCACCGCGTCCCTCATGATCATTCCTCCCCCTCAGCCGGCGCGGAACAGGCTGCCGCCGTCGAGCGGGGGGCCGGCGGCTTGGCCGGTCCCCTGGCCCCCGGCCTGGCGCAGCACGAAGTCGTTGCCCGGCAGGTGCGGGAAGCCGCGGAAGTTCGGGGCGTTCCGGTAGCGCCCGGCGCAGGTGGCGAGGCGCTTGTCGCAGCCCGGGATCAGCGTGAAGGCATCACCCGCCGCGACCGCGCGGGCCGGCACCTCCCGCAGGTCGAGCCGCGTGCCGGCGCGCCCCGCGACCTGGGCCCGGATATCGGCGGAGAGCCCGGCATTGGCGCCCCCCGTCCAGGCGAGGCGCCCGCCCGGGAAAGCGGCGTCCGGGAGGGGGCCGGAGAGGCTCACGAGGAGGCTGCCCCGCTCCGGCTCGCCGATCACCCGGCCCGCGATCCGCAAGGGGCCGAGATCGACGCCGCAGCGGGCGTCGCCGAGGTCCGCGTCGCAGGTGGCGCGGAAGCTGCGGCCGCGCTCGGCGTCGAGGCGCTCCATCAGGCCGCGGAGTTCCGCCACGAAGGCGTCGCCCGCCCGGCGGATCTCGCCGAGGCTGGCGACGTCGAGGAGGAGGCGCGCCTCGGGCTCCGCCCAGTCGACGAGCCAGGTCTCGACGGCGGCCCCGTCGTAGAGCCCGGCGGCGATGTCGGCCTCGGTGAGGCCGAGCGCGGTGAGCGCCCCGGAGACGTCCCCGCCGGAGACCGCGAAGCCGAGCTCGGCGCTGGCCTCCGCCGCCGCGAGGCCGGTGCGGGCGGCGTGCACGAGCCCGCCGAGGGTGAGGTCGCGGTCGTGGTCGGTGAAGCCGAGGCGCAGGCCGTCGCGGCGCGTCAGCGACCAGCAATGGCAGAGGGTCGTCGCGCCGGAGGCGAGGCGCGCGGCGAGGGCGGGGGGGAGGTCGCGCATCGGCCGTCTCCGCTCAGGGCACGATCTCGACGAGGGGGACCTTCGGGATCTCGCCCGCCGTGAAGGCTTCGAGGTCGACCGTGAGGTCGTCGGTGTCGAAGCGGACGGGCACGTCGAACTCGAAGCCCGCGGTGACGGGAGCGCCCGCGGGCGGGGCGGCCCCGCTCGCGAAGGTGAGGAGGCCCGTCGTCGCGTCGCAGGCGAAGCGTCCCCGCGCCACCTCGAGGCCGGCCACCGCCACCCGCACCGTCTCGGCCACGGGCTTGGCGATGGCGCGCCGGTAGGGCAGCGGCCCGCCGCCGTAGGTCTTGGCCAGGGCGAAGGTGCGGGTCGCCCCGTCGCCGGTGCCGAGGGGCTGGTCGGTCGGCCCAATCGCCCGGCCCGGCGGTCCCGAGCGGAAATCGACCCGGTCGCGGTAGCGGAAGCCGTAGAGGCGCCCGCGCCGCTCCTCGAAGAAGCTCACGACCGCGTGCAGCGCGTCGAGGCTGCGGATGCCGAAGCCGGCATCGTAGCGGCGCCGGGAATCCGCCCAGCGGCTGTTGCGGTGCTCGCGGCCCGAGGCCAGCGTCACGATCTCGGTGAGCCGGCTCGGGCCGCCGCTGCCGCGCAGGGAGACGTCGAGGGGAAAGCGCACCTCGTGGAAATCGGCGGGCATGGGGACGCTCCGTGTCGCGGGACGGGTCCGGGCGGATGCGGGCTCACAGGGCGCGCCGCCCGCGGGCGACGGCGCGGGCGAGCTGGGCGGCGACCTGCGCCTCGGAGCGCTGGAAGCCCGCGACGTCGGGCGTCGCGATGTTGACGGTGATCGCGACGGGCCGCTGGCCCGCGCCGGCCGCGACGCCGAGGCGCCCGTCGCTGCCGCGCCTCAGCGGCAGGATCGCCTCTGGCCCCGCCTCGCCCATCAGCCCGGTGCCGTCGCGCATCGGGAAGTACGTGGGCGCGGCGACCACGCCGCCGCCCGCGAAGGGCCGGACCCGGCCCGCGGAGAGGACGCCGCCGCGGGCGAAGGCCGCCTCGCCCCCGAGGGAGGGCGTGCCGAGGAGCCCGTTCACGAGGCCGGTGATGCCCTGCTTCACCGGGTTCAGCGCCGCCTTGACGGCGAGGCCGGCGAGCTTCGCGGACAGCGAGCCGAGCAGGCTGTCGAGCTGGCGCCCCGTCCCGAGATTGCGGGCGAGCGCGTTCGAGAGGCTCTGCCCGAATTTCTGGGCGAGCCGGTCGAGGGCGTCGAGCTGCTTGACGCGGGCCGCGTTGGCGCGGTCGAGGTCGGTCTCGGTCATGGGGCGGCTCCGGGCGCGGTCTGCGGGCTTCGAGGGTCGAGCGCGGGTCCCCTCGCCCGTCCGGGAGAGGGGGCGCCTCGCGTCTCGGGCCGCGGCGCCTCGGCGGGGTGATGCGGGGCGCGCCTCAGGCCCCGTCCGGAAACGCCGCGAGGAGGCGCGCGAGGTCGGCGCGGCGGGCCGCCTCGGGGGGGCGCGCGGCGCCGGCGGCGAGCGCCAGCTCCCGCGGCGTGGCGGACCAGAGGTCCTGCGGGCGCCAGCGCAGGGCGTGGAGCCCGAGCGTCAGCGCGGAATCCCACGGGAAGGCGGGGATGTCTCCCCTCTCTCGGCCTCCCGTGGCGGGCAAGGGTCCGAGGTCGGATCCGACGATGAATCCGGCTCCCCGAAGGCGGCGGCGAGGGCCTCGCCGAGCGCCTCCGTCACCGCCGCGATGCCGCCCGCGAGCGGCAGCCGGGCGACGCCCGCATCGTCGATGTCGTGGCCGCCGCCGCGGAGCGCGGCGCCGAGGAGCGCGATGAGGTCGCGCGCGGCAAGCCGCCCGCCCGCGAAGCGCTCCGCGAGGCCGGCGAGGTCGGGGGCGCCGAGCGCCGTCTCCAGTTCGGCGAGCGCCCCGAGGGTGAGGCAGAGGGTGAGGCGCTCGCCCCCGAGGTCGAGCGGCACCTCGCCGCGGCGGCGGTTCGCCATGCGCGGGCTCATGCTCAGATCGCCGTGAAGCCGATGGCGCCGGCCGATTCCAGCGCCATGTCGAAGGTGACCTCGCCCGCATGGTCGCCGCGGTATTCCAGCGCCGTGACCTGGAAGGGTCCCTCCAGGATGCCGAAGGAGGGCACCACGATCTGGAAGGTCTCGATCAGCCCGTCGAAGAAGAGTTGGCGCAGGCGCAGGTCCGACGCCTCGTCGCGGAACACGCCCGCCCCCGAGATCGCGGCGCGGCGCATGCCGGCGCCCGCGAGCAACTCGCGCCAGCGCCCGGCCGAATCCGCGTTCGTGACGTCGACGGCCTCCGCGTTGAAGGCGATCTGCCGGGCGCGCAGCCCCGCCACGGCGACGAAGCCGCCGCTGCCGTTGCCGGCCTTGATGAGGAGGTCCTTGCCTTTCTGGGCGGTCATCGGGGGCTCCGGTCGCGAGGGTTCAGGCCGCCTCGGTGACGGCGTCGAGGATCAGGACGCAGCGCGCTTCGCCGCTCGCCTCGTCGCGGGTGGCCTTGAGCGCCTGCACCCGGCAGGTCACGAGGGCGTGGCCGGCGGGGGCGAGACCGCCCTCGCTCAGGAGCGCGGCGATGCGCTCGGCCGCGTCGAGGCCGGTGCGGGCGGAGCCGGGCTTGGCGAAGACGACGAGGGCGTGGCTGTGGGCGTGGCGGGCCGCGCCGTCGACGGAGGCGTCGCGGATCTCGGCATCGCCGAACATCGCGTAGACGGGCGCGGCACCCCGCGGCGGCTCGTCGTGGAGGCGCAGGCGCCCGCCCATCAGGCCGATCAGCGTCGCGTCGGCGGCAAGCCGCGCGAGGATCGCCGCGCGCAGGGCGAGGAGCGGGCTCACGGCGTCTCCTCCGGCACTTCCTCGACGCGGCAGACGAGGTCGCCGCCCGGCGGCCCGGCGGGCGCGAGGCTGCGGATGACGAAGCGGCGCGGGCCGGCGCAGAGGCGCATCGCGGGCGCGAGGCCGCTGCGCGCGCGCAGGGTGATGCGGTGGGTGGCGACCGGATCGCCGCGGCCGCCGCGCAGGCGCGTGCGCTCCGCCTCGCCCACGGGCTCGATCGCCCCCCACAGGACCGGGCCGGAGACGTAGCGGCGGAGTACCCCGCCGAACCCGTCCGGGTCCTCGACCGGGCGTTCGAGCACGAAGCGGCGGCGGCGCGCCCCGAGGGCGGGCCGCGCGGAGGGACGCGTCATGAAGGGGCGGGCCATGGCGGCGACTCGCGGTCAGAGGGTCAGGCGGCGATAGGGCGCGACGAGGGCGGCGGCGTCGGGCGGCAGGCCGCCGGCCGGCTCGTCGCCGCGATGCTCGAACCAGAGCGCCGCGAGGCGGCGGATCGCGAGCAGGATCGGCGGCGGCACCGGCGGCCCGGCCCCGCCATGCCCGGCCCCGAGCTCGAGCGCGAGGCTGCGGCCGAGGAGCGGCGGCGCGCTGCCCTCGACGAGGAGGACCGGCGCCTCGACGCGGTCCGGCCCGAGGCGCAGCAGCCCGGCCGGGAGCGCGGTCGCGGTGCCGTCCCGGGCCAGCAGGTTCGCCGCCTCGATCGCGACGACGGGGGCGAGGGGCAGTGTGAGCCCGCCCTCCGACGGCCAGGCGGGGAGGACGAGGCGGAAGCGGCCGGGCACGAGGATGCGGCGCGTCTCCGCCTCGATCCGCGCGCGGGCGGCCGCGAGGAGGGCGGCAACGAGCCCGTCCTCCGCGGTGTCGTCCGGGTCGAGGCGCAGGTCGAGCCGCATCTCGGCGAGGCTCACCGGCTCGACGGCGGGTCCGTCGAGCCGTATCGGAGGCGTCGGGAGGGCAGGGCTCATGGATCCAATCTCCGGCCGGGCGCGGCCGATCGGGCGGCGTGCGCCGGGCTTGCGTGTCGGTGCGCGCGGGCTCGGGGCGCGTCTGGGCTCTGCCGCGCTCGCCCTCGGGGCGCTCGCCGGACCGGCCGGCGCGGTGGTGGGGGGCCGCGAGGCGCCGGAGGGCGCCTCCGGCAGCGTCATGGTCCTGTCCTCGGACGGGGGCGTCTGCAGCGCCGTGGTGCTCGCCCCCGACACGGTGCTGACGGCGGCCCATTGCGCGGCGGGCCGGGCCGAGCACCGGGTGCATTACCGGGAGGGGGCCGAGCCGGTGCTCGTCGAGGTCGCGGGCCGCGCGGTGCATCCGGGCTACGATGCCGGCGCCATCGCCGGGCGGCGCCGCTCGATCGACCTCGCGCTCCTGCGCACCGCGACCCCGCTGCCCGCGCGCTTCGCGCCCGCGCGCCTCGCCGCGGACGGGCCGCGGGCGGGGGAGAGCCTCGTCCTGTCGGGCTACGGCGTCGCGCGGGCCGGCGAGGCGCGCACGACCGGCACCTTCCGCAGCGCGAGCCTGCCCGTGGTGGAACCCTACGGCCCGAGCCGCATCCTGGTCTGGCTGAAGCCCGCCGCCGGCCCGGCCGGCGCCTGCCAGGGCGATTCCGGCGGCCCGATCGCCCGCGGCGACGGCGCCATCGTCGCCGTCACGGCCTGGGTCGGAGGCGGCCCCTGCGGCGCGATCTCACAGGGCGTCCTTCTCGGCCCGCAACGGGACTGGCTCGACCGCACCCTGCAGGGCTGGGGGCGGCGGGCCGTGTGGGAGTGAGGGGCCTAGGGACCGGAATCCGACGCCTGGGACTCACGCGCGCGGGGCTGCTTTCGACCCTGGGCGGGCGTTGGCGCGAAGTCCGCATCACCCTGCAAGGTCCCGTTGCGGTGAGAGGTTCGTGTGTTCAAACTGCCGTCAGCCAAAATCATCCGGAGCCCGTCGCGCAGTGTCTGCCGAATCGACCAAGGGGCCAGCCTCGTATTTTCCATCGATCGAGAAAAAATACGGTCGGCCCATTCGTGAGTGGCAGCAACTTGTCCGTGAAAGGCTTCCGGCCAAGCACATGGAATTGGTCGCGATGTTGAAGGGCGATCACGGGATGGGTCATGGACACGCCAACGCGATCGTGGCGCACGTCCTGGCAGCAGAGAAGACGTGACGGTTCTTCGCTGCCCCATCGCTCGGGCCGCTCATCACCTTGAGCGGACCCTCCGTTGAACGAAGCCGGCAACCTCAAGCGCGACGGTCAAACCGGAGGCCAGAATCCTGGCCCACGGCCCCGGTTCGGGACCCTGTGTGTGGACAGATGTCGACCGCTTGGAAGTAGAGACGATCCACCCGCTCGATTTGTTCGCTGGGCCTGAAACGAAAAGCCCCGCCGAAGCGGGGCTGAATCCACGATGCCGTCTGCGGCGCCTCAGGCGGCCAAGTCGCAATCGGCGTCGTCCGGCAGATCGACCCCATCCGGGTCGAACACGAGGGCGAGTTCGTCAGAGCCGTCCCACGCCTCCCACGCCTCTTGCGAAAGCTGGTCGACGAGCGTGTTCCGGCCGGATGCGTAGAAGGCGGCCGCGTGAGCGGCGCCAGCCTCGAGGGCGGCCGTCATCTCGTCACGGACTTCGACGGCCTTGGAGGCGCCCGTCGCTATCGTAGCCATCTCACAGTTCCTTGCACAGGTAGGTCGCGCGAACGCGACGCAACGCGTACGGGGAATAGCCGTACCTTTCGTATTTGGCAGGGTCAACGGGGTTCTTGATCAGAACCCGTTGGCAACCTAGGAGCTTGGCGTACTCCTCGGCGCAGGCCAGAATTGGCAGCAGGACCCCTCCACGCAGGTAGTCTGGCGCGAACGATCTTTCAACCCAGTTAAGCGTGAGGTGCGTCTTCCCGTCCGACGGCTTGCCCAATGCCATTCCCTGGAGAACGAGTTGACCTTCGATTCGTTGCCAGATCGCGAGGTCGAAGAAGGATGGGATCGGTAGAAACTTCCTGTGCAGCGTCTCCCAGCTCTCAGAAAATCCGCGATGTGTCTGATCTGAGTAGTGCTTCGGCCATTCGAGGCGGGCACAATCCGTCGCGCCCTTGTCGATGGAACCGAAGACGACGCCGTTCCAGGACGAGGCGTGCTGGGAGCGCCTGATCTTGACCAGAAAACTCTCGGCGACAGCTTCCCGCGAGGCCGTGCGGAGGGCGTAATATTTCGCGTGCTTCGGGGTTATGACCATGGGGACGAGCAGGACGGGCCGGGTCGAGTCAGTCTGGTCGGGCGGATACGCGGGAAGCAAACGGAAAATAATAACCTCAGGTTGATTTTTTTGCAGTCTCGGAGGCTTGGGCTCCGTGCCTTGCCTCGCCTCCGCCTTCACGCCCTCCGCAGCGCCCGCTTGGTGCATTCGCGAGCCGACCCGCGCGAGACTCCGCACTCCACCCCGTGGAGGATCCGCCTCCACGCCTGACGGCTCCGTGAGGAGGCTGGCGGGAACCGGAGCTTGGCCGGCCCATTGCCTTACGCTACGCTCCATTCGACTGCCGCCTGCACCCGGCCTGCGAGAGAGACCCGATGTTCGCGATCCCCTTCCGCAAGGCCGTCCTCGGCGCCGCGCTGGCGCTGAGCCCCCTCGGGGCATTGCCGGCGCAGGCCGTGATCCAGGGCGAGGTCTCGCGGGACCCGAACGGGCTTCGCGCCTCGGTGGTGCGGATCGAGAGCACGCAGGGCGAGATCTGCTCCGGCACGCTGATCGCGCCCGACCTCGTGCTCACCGCCGCCCATTGCGTGATGCACCGGGCGGGCTACAGCGTCGTGGCGGTCGACCGCGCGTTCCGCCAGCGCCGCATCTCGGCCGTGGCGGCCTCGATGCACCCGGATTTCGTGCCCGGCACGACGCCGGAGGACCAGCCGGGCGTCGACCTCGCCATGATCAAGCTCGCCGAGCCGCTCGGGCCGGACTTCCAGCCCCTCGACCCGCGCGGCGCCGGCTCGATCTCTAAGGGCGATCCGGTCGACATCGCGGGCTTCGGTGTCGTGGCGGAGAACCGCCGCAACACGGCGCGCACGCTGCGCCAGGCGCATCTCGTCTCGATCGGCTCGCTGCAGGTCGCCAACCGCGTCACGGTGGTGACGGACCGGCGCCGCTTCGCCGAGACGGTGGGCGCGGGCGCCTGCCTCGGCGATTCCGGCGGCCCGATCCTGCGAGGCGGCCCCGGCGGCTACCAGATCGTCGGCGTGGTGAGCTGGTCGAGCGGGGCCATGCAGCAGAACACCCGCCAGCGCACCGCCTGCGGCGGCTTCACGGCCGTGACGCCGCTCGGCGAGCACACGGGCTGGATCAGCGCCCGCGCGGCCGAGCTCTCGCAGCTCCAGGCCGGCGAGGCGGCAGCGCGCGCCCCCGGCCGCACGGACTGGATGGCGCGGCCCGGCCGGCGGCGGCAATAGCCGGCCTCCGCGGGGCCGGTCAGTAAGCCCTGGCCGGCCCGGTCACCTGGACCTCGACGTCGAACGCGCCGAAATGGTCGGGCAGCTCGGCGGCGGCGTCCGGCGTGTGGACGAAGACCACGAACGCCCATGCCTCGCCGCTCTTGCTGACGCCGAGGCCGGCGGCCCGGTCGGCGTGACCCTCGATATACTGGGCCATGAAGGCGGCCTTGGCCTTCATGGCGGCGGATTTCGAGGCCAGAAGTTTCTCGCGCCGCTGATCCATGGCCGGGTCCCTCACTGGCCAGTATAGATATCGAGGTTTAACAAGTCCAAAACAGTCTGGATCGGGTTCGCATAAGTGATGCCACCGCCCTGCGGGCCGCCGGATTCTGTGCCGGCAAAGAGCAGGGCCGCGGGGTGACCCTCCTGCGTGAAGATGAGCGAGCCGCTGTCGCCGCCGCTCGAGAACGCGCCGGCCGATCCGGCGATGGCGAATTGCTGGTCGAAGCGCGCGATCTTCCGCGTCCGGCCCGGCATCCGCACGACGACGTTGTCGACGCCGATCGCCAGGACGGAGCCCTCCGTGTAGCCGGTCGTCCGCCCGACTTTCCGGACCGGCGCTCCGGCCAGAATCAGATCGTCCACGGTCGCAACGCTCCAGTCCGCCCGCAGGCACAGGGGATCGCTGACACGATCGGTCGTGCGGCCCACGCCGTTCGTGAGCGGGGCGAACGCACAATCCACCAAGTTCGCGGCATCCGGGGCGAAGTCAATCGGTACGAAGTCGCGAAGTTCGGCCACGTGCGTGGTCGGCAGGGACCCGCAGCCGCCATCCGCCCGTCCGGGCTGCAGGATGACGTCGCCGCGGGCGCCGGCATTGGTCGCGGCCAGGACATGGTTGTTCGACAGGATGCCGACATCGCCGCTCGTCCGGCACCGGACGAAGCATCCGAGCGTGCCGGCCGTGACGGCAGCGTGCCCGACCGATCCGCCGATCCGCAGAGGACGGCATGTCCCGGCATTCACCGGCGTCTGGCACCGGACGGGCCCGGTGACGATCACCTCGGCCTCGCGCTCGCCGACGATCCCGAGGGCCATCTCGACGATCGCGGAATGGCGCAGGCGCTCGTCCTGGACGAAGATGCCGATCTTGAGGTCGGCCTGCACGCGCGGGCGCCGGAGCAGGCCGAGGGCGATCTGTTCGCTCGCATCGAGGGACCGCCGCCTGCGCGCCGTCAGGATCCGGTCGAAGATCTCGGTTCCGCGGGGCGCGGCGAAGAGCGGGCCGTCGCTCTCCTCCAGCGACGCCGAGGCCACCTCGCGGAAATCGAAGGCCTTCCGGAAAATCTCGGCCTTGGCGTTGATCGCCCCGTCCCGGTTCATGTCGCGCCGTCCCCCCTCGCAAGCCCGGGACATCTAGGGCCGCGTGACGGGCGAGGAGAAGCCGCTGTTCCGGAGAAAACATCGCTCAGGTTATCAAATATCGCGAATGTGACGGAAAGACAGCGAATTCTGCAACCTGAAGGATGATTATCGCGGCCGCCCATCACGGCGCGGAAGCCGGATCCGGGCCCCCGCGGGAGCCGGGATCCGCCCGCCTCAGGCGAAGCGCAGGAGCTTGATCGCCTCGTGGTCCTGCACGCCGCCGCCGACGCGCTTCGTGGTGTAGAACAGCACGTAGGGCTTGGCGGAATAGGGGTCGCGCAGGACCCGCAGCCCGGCGCGGTCGACCACGAGGTAGCCGCGGCGGAAATCGCCGAAGGCGAGCGCGTGGCTGCCCGCCGCGATGTCGGGCATCGCCTCCGCCTCCGCCACGGGGAAGCCCAGCAGCGTCGCGGCGGCGCCCGCGGCCAGCGGCGGCTGCCAGAGGTAGTTGCCGTCCGCGTCCCGGAACTTGCGGATCGTGCCCTGCACCCGCCGGTTCATCACGAAGGTGCCGTTCTGGCGGTAGGCGGCGCGCAGGCCGTAGACGAGGTCGAACAGCACGTCGGAGGGGTTGGCGGCCGGGAAGCCCGCCGAGACGCCGGTCGCGACGAAGCCGATCTTGCCCGGCACCCAGGCGGAATTCGCCACCGTGTCGGCGGCGAGGAAGCCCTTCGGGCGGCTGACGCCGTTGCCGCTGACGAAGGCGGTGCCCTCCTGCTCGGCGAAGGCGGTCTCGACCTCGTCGGCGAGCCAGGCGTCGATGTCGACCACCGCGTCGTCGAGGAGCGTCTGGGTCGCGGCGGGCATCGCGTAGAGCTCCATCGCCGGGAAGCTCAGCTCGGACAGGGTCGGCCCGTCGGTCTGCGGGCGCGCCGCCGCCTCGGCGACCCAGCCGGCGGCGGCCGCGCTCTGCGACATCGCCCGCTTGTACTGCCCGGCCGAGATGGTGCGCACGGTGGCGAGCGCCCGGATCGGCGAGAGGGCGGCGAGGCGGCGCAGCACCTCGCGCTCGATCGTGGGCGGCACGAGGTAGCCGCCATCGGGCCCCGAGCCCGCCGAGAGCGCCTTCTCCTCCAGCCGCTTCAGCCCGGCGCTCTCGCCGGCCCGCACGTAGAGGTCGAAGGCCGCCTTGTGCTCGGCCCCGAGCCCGTCGCGCGGGCCGCCGGTCTCGGCCCCGGCCAGGGGCGGCCTCGCGCGCTCCAGGCTGATCCGGTCGAGGCGCGTCCGGGCGGCGTCGAGCGCCGCGTCGATGCGGGCGAGCTTCTCCTCGGTCACGACGTCGGCCGAGAGGCGCCGGTCGATCTCGGCCAGCCGCGTGTCGTTCGTCGCCTTGAAGGATTCGAAGGCGGTGGCGAGGTCGGCGAGCGCCGCCTTGGTCTCGCCGGCGCCGGCCTTGTTCTCCAGGGCGGGGGCGGTCTTCGTCTCGGTCGTGTCGGGGAGGGTCATGCGGCGTCTCGCTGTTGGGAGCGGAGGGGTCAGGCCCGCAGGCCCGGCCGCAGCCGGATCGCGGGGGTGGGGTGGGAGCGGGTCTGCAGGCCCGGGCCGCGCCGCGGCGGCGCCAGCCGCCGGGCGAGCGAGCGGATCTCGGCGACGAGCGGCCCGGCATCGCTGCCGGCGATGCGGGCGCCGGGCTGCAGCGGGAAGGTGACGAGGGAGATCTCCCAGAGGTCGATCGACCGCAGATGGCGGTAGCCCGCCCGGTCGGGGGCGGCCCGGAGCGTGCGGAAGCCGATCGAGAGCCCGTCGACCGCGCCCTCCCGCATCAGGGCGTCGATCTCGCGGGCCCGCTGCACGGCGAGGTTGAGCCGGCCCTCGACGCGCAGGCCGCGCGCATCCTCGGCGAGGGCGATCCAGCGCCCGATCGGCTCGGCCGGATCGTGCTGCCAGAGCATGCGCACCCCCGCGGGGCCGCGGGCGCGCAGCGTCTCCGCGAAGGCGCCCGCCGCCACCACGTCGCGCCCGAGATCGGGCACACCGAACAGGCTGGCATAGCCGGCAAAATGGCCGTCCATCGGGGGACCTCGCGGGGAAGGGGTGTGGTCGCCTCTCCCGTTCGGGGAGGGCGCGTGCGCGTCAGCGCACCGGGTGAGGGGTTCGCGTCATCCGGACACGGCGCATCCCTCACCCCAACCCTCTCCCGGACGGGAGAGGGGGCGCGGGGCGCCGCCCGCGGCCGGCCGCCGCAGGCCCGTCGTCAGCCGCCCGGCCCGTAGCCCACGGCCTCGCGCTTCTCGTCGGGGGTGAGGAAATCCGCCCCCTGCACGCGGCGCCAGAGGGATTCGCGCTCGGGCGCCAGGGCCTCGATCGCGTCGAGGTCGGGTTCCAGGCTCGCCGGGCCGAAGGCGGGTTCCAGCCAGTGGGCGAGGCTCTCGGCGGTGCGCCGCACCAGCGGGATCACGGTCTGGCGGTAGAAGGCGCGGTTGGCCTCGGCGTAGTTGGCGTGGGTGTTGTCGCCGGGCAGGCCGAGGAGGAGCGGCGGCACGCCGAAGGCGAGCGCGATCTCGCGGGCCGCGCCCGCCTTCGCCTCCACGAAATCCATGTCCTTCGGCGACAGGGCGAGGGGCTTCCAGTCGAGGCCTCCTTCGAGGAGGAGCGGGCGCCCGGCATTGCCCGCGCCCTGGTAGTTCGCCTCGAGCTCCCCCTTGAGCCGGCTGAACTGCGCCTCGCTCAAGCTGCCGCCGGCGCCGCCGAAGACGAGGGCGCCGGAGGGCCGCGCCGCGTTGTCGAGGAGCGCCTTGTTCCAGGCGCCGGCCGCGTTGTGGATGTCGAGGGCCACCGCCGCCGCCTCCATCGGCGAGAGCCCGTAATGGTCGTCGAGGGGGTGGAACAGGGTCAGGTGCAGGATCGGCGGCAGCCCCGCGCCGGTCTGGTCGAAATGCAGGCGGCGCCCGCCGACGTCGTAGGCGTAGGCGGCGGGCCAGCCGTCGGGTCCCGGCACCACCCGCATCCGGTCGGGCCGCAGCACGTGGATCTCGCGGGGGCGCCCGTCGAGGCTCACCGCCTCAAGGTAGGCGTTCCCCGAGACCATGAGGTGCCCGTAGAGCGCCTCGAGGAGCCGCGCGCCGCCCTGGCGCGGGTTCGGCCGGGCGAGCAGCGCGGTCAGCGGGCGCGCGGCCTCGGCGCTCGGCCCCGTGAGGATCAGCGGCAGCGCGGCCGCGGCCTCGGCGACGAGCCGCACGGCCCGGTGCACCACCGCGTTGCGCTGGAAGCCCTCCCGGGCGAGCGCGCCGCCCTCCCGCGCCGTCCAGACGGCGCGCCCGTCCCCGTAGAGGGCGAAGCTCGGCCCCGCGAGGGGCGCGGCCTTCGCGGCCGGCACGTATCCCGCGGCCCGCGCGAGCCGGGCGATGAGGTTGGGCATCGAGGATCCTTGTCGAGGGACGCCGCGGGCTCCCTCTCCCGTCCGGGGGAGGGCGGGGGAGAGGGCGGGGGTAAGGGATGCGGCCTGTCCGGGGAGGTCGCATCCCTCACCCGGTCCGCGTGGCCGCGGACTCAGACTTCCCGGACGGGAGAGGTGGCGCGCGCCTCCCCTACAGGCGCCGGATGCGCGGCTCCGGTGCCGCCCGCAGCAGGAGATGCGTCAGGGCCCAGACGAGGGCGTCGAGGCGGTCCGGCGAGGCGCCGGTGGAGAGGCCGTCCGGGCCGAAATCGCACATCTCGTCCTCGAGCGCCGGCAGCGCGCCCACATGGCGCACGCGCCCTTTCGCGTAGAGCACCGAGACGGGCTCGGCCCGCAGGTACTTGCCCCGGCTCGCCCGCACCGCCGTCACCGGCACGCTCGGGTCGACCTCGCGGAGGACCGCCTCGGCCATCTCGCCGCCCTGGTTCACCTCGACGACGAGGGCGTCGGCCTGGAGCCGGTGGTAGAGGGCGAGCGCCGCCGAGGCCCAGGCCTGGGGCGTCGCCCGCGCCAGGGTCGCGTCGGCCAGCACGTAGGCATTCGCGCCGAGGGCGCCCGCCGCCACGATCCCGCAGGCATCCGCCCCGGCCCGCGAGGAGGCCGGCGGGTCGACCGCCACCACGATCCGCGCCAGCGCCTCGGGGGCGCAGGCGATGCGGGCCGCCTCCAGCCCGGGCCGGGTCCAGAGGGCGTCCGGCCGGTCCTCGATCAGCTCGCCGTCGAGTTCCTGGCGCCCGAGCCGGGTGCCCGCGTAGCGACCCACCACCTCCGCCAGGAAGGCGGGGGCGAGGTTGTCCGCGTTGTCGGCGGTGCGGGCGCGGGTCAGGACCGTGCGCGGATCGGCGATGAGCCGCCGGATCAGCGGGATCGGCCGCGGCGTGGTCGTCACGAGCCCGCGCGGGCGCCGCCCGAGGCGCAGGCCGAATTGCAGCATGTCGTAGGCGGCCTCGCCGTGCCGCCACTTGGCGATCTCGTCCGACCACGCGGCCCCGAATTGCGGCCCGCGCAGCGAATCCGGCTCCTCGGCCGAGAAGGCCAGGGCCACCGCCCCGTTCGGCCATTCGAGCCGCCGCCGCGAGGGGGACCAGCACGGCCGGGAGCCCCGGTCGGGCAGCGCGAGGAGGCCGGAGGGCCCCTCGATCATCACGTCGCGCACATCCGCGACGGTCTCGCCGACGAGCGCGATGCGCCCGACCGGCTCCGACGTGAAGGCGGGATCGCCCATCGCCAGCGCGCTCACCCACTCGGCGCCCGCCCGGGTCTTGCCGCAGCCGCGGCCGCCGATCAGCGCCCAGGTCGTCCAAGCTGCGCGGTCCGGCCCGCAGGGCGGCAGCTGGTCGGCGCGGGCGAGGTGCAGCCAGTCACGGGCCAGGGCCGCGAGGAGGCGGGGCGGCAGGCTCTCCAGGAAGGCCGGCAGAAGCCCGCTCGCCTGCGAAAGCCGCATAGCGGCGCGCGATCTCCGCGCGCAGGGCGGGCAGGTCGAGGGGCGCTCCCTCCCGGCCGGCGGGGACATCCTGCGCGTCGGAGCCCGGTCGGCGCGTGGCATGGCCGTCTCCGTCACGCTGCGGCGGCGCCGCGTCGAGGTCGTCGAGGAGGCGCTTCAGGCCGCCGAGGTCGCGCAGCACCCGCGCGGAATCGGGCAGGCCCGGCTCCTCGCGCAAAGCCGCGTCGAAGCGCACGATCTGGCGGGCGACCTGGGCGTGCAACGCCGCCCGCAGGGCCGGGCCGGCGAAGCCGTCCGCCTCCCGCCGCATCGTCCGGCCCGCGGCGGCGCGGCGGCGCACCGTCAGGCCGTGGGAGCGGAGGAAGCCGCGGGCGGCCCAGCGGCTCGGGGAGAGGGCCGCCTCGAGGTCGCGCGGGTCGATCGTCGGGTTGTGGTAGAGGCGGCCGAGGCTCGCGACCCGCTCCGGCGTCCAGGCCGGTCCGGGCATGTGTCCGCGCGCCTTCGATCCGCTCCCCTTGGATCCCTGCGCATGGGATGCGTGCGTCGCGCGCCAGCCGAAGCGGCGGTTCCAGCGCCGCAGGGTGAGGGGCGCGACACCGATCTCGCCCGCCAGCGCCATGAGGCTGCGCTCGGTGCCGCGCACCAGCGCCTCGGCGGCCGCGACACGCTCGGGCGGGTATCGGCCGATCCGCGCCATCGTCCCCGCCGTCTCGTCACACTTCTGGAGTGTTCCCGTTTTGTACCCGAGGAGCGCACCGCTGTCAACCTGAAAAAGCCTAAGACCGGCTTTTATTCCGGATGGCGCGGAGGGTGCGTACGCGGTCGTACCTGCCGCTCAGGCCGAAGGCTCGGAGAGCCGCGCCCGGTGGCGCGCCACCACGTCCCGGATGGCAGGGATGAGGCCGCTGCTTGCGGGCCAGGATTCGAGGGCCTCGGCCAGGGCGTCGACCGCCCGGATCTGGGCGCTCAATCCGTCGATGCCCGACAGGTATTCCCAGATGGCGCGGTCCGCGTGCTCGACGCCGGCGGGGTCGTCGGTCGCCGCGAGGCCGTCGAGGGTCTTCAGGAGGGGGTCCAGGGCTGTCATCCCGCTCCATATGGGGCGGCTCATCGCCCTCGGCGACGGGCGGAGCCGCCGCTCCGGCAATCGTCCCGGTTCCGTGCCGGGGGCCTGCCGGAACGGGGCATGGCTCGGCACGTTGACCGGCGCCTGCATTGCGCACATCAGCGAGGGCAAAGGGCGAATCGGGAGAATCATGGCAGCGGAAACACCAGTGTCCGGGGTGGGCCACGGCCGCTTCGAGGTGGGGGACGCGTTCCGGCGCTTCGCCGATTTCGTCCCGCTGATGATGTGGCGCGCCGATCCTCAGGGTCAGGCGGTCCACCACAACGAATGCTGGCTCGAATTCACCGGGCGCAGCGCCGAGGAGGAGATCGGCGACGGCTGGCGGCGGGGCCTGCATCCGGACGATTTCGCCCGCCACGCCGCCCTCGTCGCGGAGGCCTATTCCGAGCGCCGCCCCTTCACCGTCGAGTTCCGCCTGCGCCGCCACGACGGCTCCTATCGCTGGCTCCTCGAGACCGGCCGCCCGCTGGAGGACGATGCCGGCTTCCACGGCTATCTCGGCTCCTGCTTCGACATCACCGACCGCAAGCACGCCGAGGAGCATATCGAGCAGGCCCTCTCCGAGAAGGAGGCGCTGCTCGCCGAGGTCTACCACCGGGTCCGCAACAACCTGCAGGTGATGGTCAGCCTGATCGGCCTGTACGGCCGGGCCGCACCGGACCCCTGCCGGGGCAGCTTCGAGGCGCTGGGCCAGCGGGTCCGCGCGATCGCGCTGGTGCAGCAGCACCTGCACGAGGCGCCCCACATCGCCTCGATCGACCTGCGCGACTACCTGCACCGGCTCGCCTCCGGGCTCGGCCAGTTGCGCCGCGCCGGCCGCATCGGCGTCACGGTCGGCGGCAGCGGCACCGGCTTCGTCGAGCCCCGCACCGCCAACGCCCTCGGCATGATCGTCGCCGAGGTGGTGGCCGAGTGCCTCGACGCCACCGCCGAGACGGTGGCCTGTACCATCGCCATCACCATCGACGCGGCGGCCGGCGGCCCGGTGCGGCTCACCGTCGCCTCGGGCGCCGGGGAGGCGGCGGAGGCCGGGCGGCCGGACGTGCCGAAGCTCGGGCCGCGCCTCATCGCCGCCTACGCGGCCCAGGCCGAGATCGCCGTGCGCGGCTCCGCCTCGATGGACGATCCGCTGGAGCTGCAACTGCCAGAGCCGCGGGTCGACGACGCGCCCTGAACGCCGCCCGCGATTCGCATCCGCCGGGCGGCGCGCCTATATCCCGCCCGACGCTGAACCCCTCGACCGGCCGCCGATGCTTCCGCCCCTACCGACCATCATCGAGAATTTCGAGTTCCTGGAGGAGTGGGACGACCGCTACGCCTACGTGATCGAGCTCGGCCGCGCGATGCCGCGCCTGAGCCCGGAGCATTGCACGGAGGAGAACCGGGTCCACGGCTGCGAGAGCCAGGTCTGGCTCGAATCGCACCTCGACGAATCCGGCCCCAAGCCGATCCTCGCCCTGGCCGGCGAGAGCGATTCGAGCATCACCCGCGGCCTCGTCGCCCTGATGATCGCGATCTACGCCAACAAGTCTCCGGAGGAGATCGCGGTCACCGACGGGCTCGACGTCTTCCGCCAGCTCGATTTCGGGAACCACATCACCTCGAAGCGGGCCGGGGGCCTGCGCGCCATGAACGAGCGCATCCAGCGCGAGGCCCGCAAGCTCAGCGCCTGACCGGCCCGTCTCTCCCCTCACCGGACCCCTGGGGCCGCCCTCATTTGGGGGCGCAGCCGATGCAGATCCCCTTCTGGATCCGGTCGTCCTCCTTCTGCTGCGGCGTCCGCTCCGTCCGGTCAGTCGCCGTCGTCCCGCCCGCGGCGGCACCCGGCGGCTTGGTCCGGCCGACCGAGGAGGTGTTGGGCGCCGTCACCGTCGAGGCCGGCCCCCCGCCGGTCCCGGTCTCGGCGGGAGCCTGGGCGGCGGCGGGCAGGATCGTCAGGGCGGCCAGCGTCAGGCCGGCGGCGAGGGGGCGCATCGGGGACATCGGGGTTCTCCTTCCCGGCCCCAACGCCGCAGGGCGGCTCAGGTTCGCCCTCAGGCCGTACCGAGGTAGCGCTGCTCCAGATGCCGCCGGAAGGCCGCCGTCCCGAGCGGCGCCCCGGTCGCCTCCTCCAGGATGCCGTCGGTGTCGAGGAGGCTCCCCCTCTCGTGCACCCGCGCCCGCAGCCAAGTCCGCAGGGGCGTGAAGTCGCCCCGTCCGAGAGCCGGGACAAGGTCGGGCTGCGCGGCCTGCGCCGCCTGGAAGAGCTGGGCCGCCGCCATCGCGCCGAGGGTGTAGGTGGGGAAGTAGCCCCAGCTTCCGCCCGGCCAGTGGATGTCCTGCAGGCAGCCGAGCCTGTCGTTCGGAACCTGCAGGCCGAGGAGGTCGCGCATCCCGTCGTTGAAGGCGCCGGGCAGGTCCGCCACCGTAAGGTCGCCCGCGATCATCGCGGTCTCCAGGCCGTAGCGCAGCAGGATGTGGGCCGGGTAGGTCATCTCGTCGGCGTCGACCCGGATGAAGCCGGGCTCGACCCGGACATGCAGCCGGTAGAGGTTCTCCGCGCTCCAGGCCGGCCCCTCCCGGCCGAAGGCGTCGCGCAGAAGCGGGGCGAGGTAGCCCGCGAAGGCGCGCGACCGGCAGGCCTGCATCTCGACGATGAGGGACTGGCTCTCGTGCAGGCTCATGCCGCGCGCCTCGCCTACGGGCTGTCCGCGCCACGCCGCCGGGCGGCCCTGCTCGTAGAGGGCGTGGCCCGTCTCGTGCAGCACGCCGAGGAGCGCCCGGGTCACGTCGGCCTCGTCGTAGCGGGTGGTGATGCGCACGTCGTCGGTGGCGCCCCCGCAGAACGGGTGCAGGCTGACGTCGAGGCGCCCGCGGGTGAAATCGAACCCCATGGCCCCCATCAGCGCGAGCCCCACCTGCCGCTGGCGTTCGACCGGGAAGGGGCCGTCGAGGGGAATGGGCGCCGGCTCCGCCGCCTGCCGGGCCCGCGCCTCGGCGACGAGGCCGGGCAGAAAGTCCCGCAACTGCGCGAAGAGCGGGTCGATCCGCCCCTGCCGCAGGCCCGGGTCGTACCCGTCGAGGAGGGCGTCGTACGGCGAGAGGCCGAGGCGCTCGCCCTTCGCACGCCCGATCTCCCGCTGCAGGCGCAGCACCTCGGCCAGCGCGGGGGCCAGCGACGCGAAATCCGAATCCTGTCGGGCCTGCCGCCACGTCATCTCCGAGCGCGAGACGGCCCGCGAATTCGCCTCGACGAGGTCGCGCGGTACGGAGACGGCGTGCAGGTAGGCGCGCCGCATCTCGCGGAGATTTGCTCGCCGCCAGGGGTCGAGGCCCGTCCCCGCATCCTCGGCCGCGGCGAGGAGGTCGGCGGTCTCGGGCGCCGTCAGGATATCGTGGGCGAGGCCCTTCAGGACGGCGAGCTGGTCGGCCCGGCCCGCGGCCGCGCCGTCCGGCATAAGGGTCTGCGCGTCCCAGCCGAGGATGCCGGAGGCGTCGCCGAGGGCGTGGAGACGCGCGAAGCGCTGCTCGAGGTCGAGGTAGGCCTGCATGCTGTCTCCTGTGCTCCTGGCTCCGGCCCGGGCGGCTCGGTGCCCCGAACCTGCCGGCGAGGGCCGCGGGAGACGCCGCCCGAGCCCTGCGGGCCCGCCCTTCCGGGCCGGCGCCTCGCGCGGGAAACGGCCGTCCTCGTCGAGCGGCGGGATCGGACGCATGCGAAGGGCGGAGGCGGGCGTCTAGCCCGCTCCCGCCCCGATTTTCGCGGAAGACGCTTGCGGCGCGCCCGTCAGCAGCGCAGGCGGCGGCCTTCGCGCTGCCCGTGCACCTGCCAGTGCAGCAGGCCGGACTCCATCTTGCCGCGCTCGACGGCGCGCCGGACGTCGGGATTGCAGCGGAGATATTCGCGCTCGTTGAAGGCGGAGTCGCCACGGGAGCGCGGTCCGCGATCGCGGTAGCCCTCGTCGCGGTCCCGGTACCCGTAGTCACGGTCCCGGCCGCCGTAATCCCGGTCCCTGGAGCCGTAGTCGCGGTCGCGGTATCCGTAATCCGAGCCGCCGTAGGGTTGAGCCCAGCCCGTGCCCACCGACCCCATCAGGGTCAGGCCCACCGCTGCCATTGCCCAGATTGCCTTCATTCTGCGTGTCCTCCTTGACGGCCGCTCAACGCTCCGAGCGGGATTTGGTTCGATCCTCGCAGGCTAACGGTCGGCGGCCGCGTCTGCCAAGCCGCTGCGGATAGCGGAGCGCGGCTCAGCCAAGCGCGTCGGCGAAGCGCAACGCTGCGGCCCGGATCACCTCCGCCGCCCGCGTCACGCCGGCCCGGTCGACGTCGAGATGGGTCGTCACGCGGATCTGGTGGGTGCCGATCGCCCGCACCCGGACATCCTCGGCGAGGCAGGCCTGCGCGAAGGCGGCGGCCGGGATGCCGAGGCCCTCGACCGAGAAGACCAGGATGTTCGACTGCCCGGCCGTCGGGTCGAAGGCGAGGCCCGGCAGGTCCCGGACCGCCTCGTGGATCAGGCGCAGGTTCGCGTTGTCGGCGGCGAGCTGCTCGATGTGGTGGTCCAGCGCGTAGAGGCCGGCCGCGGCGAGCACGCCCGACTGGCGCATGGCACCGCCGAGCCGGTATTTCCAGCGCCACGCCTCCACCACGAAATCCTTCGTGCCGCAGAGCACCGCGCCGACCGGGCAGCCGAGGCCCTTGCTGAGGTCGAGCCAGACGCTGTCGAAGCCGGCCGCGTACTCGGCCGCCGGGATGCCGGTGGCCACCACCGCGTTCAGCAGGCGCGCCCCGTCGATATGGGCCTTCAGCCCCCGCGCGTGGGCGATGTCGCGGATGCGCCGCATGTCGGCGAGCTCCCAGACCGAACCGCCGCTGAAGCTCGTCGTCTGCTCCACCGAGACGAGGCGCGAGCGCGGGGCCGTGCGGGCGGGCGTCCGGATCGCGGCCTCGAACTGCTCCGGGCTGTAGATGCCGGCCGGCGTCCGCAGCGGCGCCACCGAGACGCCGCCGATCGCCGCCGAGCCGGCGGCCTCCGTGTTGTAGATGTGGGACTGGTCGTCGACGATGATCTCGTCGCCGGCCTGCGTCTGCACCAGGATCGAGACCAGGTTGCACATCGTGCCCGAGGGCATGAACACGCCGTCCTCCTGGCCGAGCAGCGCCGCCACGCGCTCGCAGAGGGCCCGCGTCGTCGGATCGGAATCCGACTGCTCGTCGCCGACCACGGCCCGGGCCATCGCCTCGCGCATGCCCGGCGTCGGACGCGTCTGGGTGTCGCTGTAGAGATCGATCGTCACGGCGATAAACTCGTTGAATTGTCGATGCGCCCGCCCGAGGGCCGAGCCGTCCTAGCCCGGGGCGGGCCCGCTGCCCAGGCTCGGAACCCGGGCTTCATTCGAATTGAATTTTGTATTACAAATTCAGTAAGAGACAAGACGGTCGCCGGTCGGTGGGTTCGGAACCCGGCGCGCCCATGGGAGGACGGGATGGGAGCGACGCCTCAGCCGGCGACGAGCCAGAGGGCCGCCGCACGCAACGATGCGGGGCTGACGCGGCGTCTCGCCGAAGCCCTGCAGGGCGAGGTACGCTTCGACGCCTTCACGCGCGGGCGCTACGCGACCGACGCCTCGATCTACCAGATCGTGCCGGCCGGCGTCGTCTTTCCCCGGAACGCCGCCGACATCGCCGCGACCCTCGGGATCGCGGCCGAGCACGACGTGCCGGTCATCCTGCGCGGCGGCGGCACCTCGCAGAACGGCCAGCCGATCGGGCGCGGCCTCGTCGTCGATTGCTCGCGCCACTTCAACGGGGTGCTGGCCTACGACGCGGAGGGCGGCACCATCACCGTCGAGCCCGGCATGGTGCTGGAGCGCCTGAACACGCGGGTGAAGGCGGACGGCTGGTTCTTCCCCGTCGAGCCCTCCACGGCCACTCGCTGCACGATCGGCGGCATGGCGGGCAACAATTCCTGCGGCGCCCGCTCGCTCCGCTTCGGCAAGATGAGCGACAACGTGCTCGGGATGGAGGCGCTGTTCCACGACGGCGAGCCCTTCGGCTTCGGCCTGACCGGCAACGATGCGAGCGGCGCTCACGGGGGTCCCCGGGCCGAGGATCTCGCCCGGCGGATGCTGGCGCTGGCCGAGTCCGAGCGCGCCGAGATCCTGCGGATGTACCCGCAGGTGCAGCGCCGCGTCGGCGGCTACAACCTCGATGCCTTGATCGAGGCGCGGCCGAACCTCGCCCACCTCCTCGTCGGCTCGGAAGGGACGCTCGCGGCCACGACCTCCGTCACGCTGAAGCTCTCGCGGCTGCCGACGCACCGGGTGATGGGTGTCTGCCACTTCCCCTCCTTCCGGGCGGCGATGGAGACCACCCAGGCGATCGTCGACCTCAACCCCGTCGCGGTCGAGCTCGTCGACAACAACGTTCTGGTCCTCGGCGCCGACATCCCGCTCTTCCGCACGACGCTCGCCGACATCACCCGGGGCAAGCCGAACTGCCTGCTGCTCGCCGAATTCGCCGGGGACGACCGCGACGCGCTGATGCGCGACCTGAAGCGCCTCGATGCCTGCATGAGCGACCACGGCTTCGCCGACGCGGTGGTCGAGGTGCCCGAGCCCGCCCGGCAGAGGTCGGTCTGGGAGGTGCGCGAGGCCTGCCTCAACATCATGATGTCGATGAAGGGCGACGCGAAGCCCGTCTCCTTCATCGAGGATTGCGCGGTGCCGCTGGAGCACCTCGCGGACTACACGGACGCCGTCACCGAGGTCTTCACGAAGCACGGCACCCGCGGCACGTGGTACGCGCACGCCTCCGTCGGCTGCCTGCACGTGCGGCCGATCCTCAACATGAAGGAGGGGGAGGACGTCGCGACGATGCGCGCCATCGCCGAGGAGACCTCGGATCTGGTGCGCCGCTACAAGGGCTCCTACTCGGGCGAGCACGGCGACGGCATCTCGCGCTCGGAATATGTCGAGCCGCTGTTCGGCTCGCGGCTCGCCCGCGCCTTCGAGACGGTCAAGGATTCCTTCGATCCGGAGAACCGGCTCAACCCCGGCAAAATCGTGCGGCCGCTGAGGATGGACGACCGCTCCCTGATGCGCTTCGCGCCGGGCTATTCCGTGAGCCAGCCCATGAAGACCGCCCTCGACTGGTCGGAATGGGGCGGGTTCGGCGGCGCGGTCGAGATGTGCAACAACAACGGCACCTGCCGGAAGCTCGCGGGCGGCGCCATGTGCCCCTCCTACCGGGCGACGCGGGACGAGCAGCACCTCACCCGTGGCCGGGCGAACTCCCTGCGGCTCGCGATCTCGGGTCAGCTCGGCGCGGACGCCTTCACCAGCCCCGAGATGAAGCGGACGCTCGATCTCTGCGTCTCCTGCAAGGCCTGCCGCCGGGAATGCCCGACCGGCGTCGACATGGCCAAGATGAAGGTCGAGTTCCTGCACCATTACCACGCCCGGCACGGCCTGCCGCTGAAGGAGCGGCTCGTCGCCGGCCTGCCGCTCTATGCCGGCATCGCCGCGAAGCTCGCCCCGCTCCTGAACCTGCGCGACCGCTATCGCCCCCTCGCCCGGCTCTCGGAGCGGGTCGCCGGCCTCTCGGCCCGGCGCACCCTGCCGCGCTGGCGCCGGCCCTGGGCCGAGACCGGCGAGGCCGCCCACCCGCAGGACGTCACGGGCGATTTCCGCGACGTCATCCTGTTCGGCGACACCTTCAACCGGGCCTTCGAGCGGGAGAACCTGGAGGCGGCCGAGCGGGTGCTCGCCGCCGCGGGCTACCATCTGCACCGGGTCTTCCCCGCGCGGGGGCGCCGGCCGCTCTGCTGCGGGCGCACCTACCTCGCCTCCGGCCAGACCGACCGGGCCCGCGCCGAGGCGCGGCGGACGCTCGAGACGCTGCTGCCCTACATCCGGGCCGGCGCGCGCGTCGTCGGGCTCGAGCCCTCCTGCCTCCTCACCTTCCGCGACGAGTTCGCCGCCCTCCTGCCGGGCGAGGATGCCGGCCTGCTCGCCCGGAGCAGCGTCCTGTTCGAGGAGCTTCTCGCCGCAGACCTCGCCGCCGGACGCATCGAGCTGCCCCTCGCCGACCAGGGCGGCCGGGTCGCGCATCTGCACGGCCATTGCCACCAGAAATCGTTCGGCGTGATGGGCTCCGTCGAGACCGTCCTGCGCCGCGTGCCCGGCCTCGACCTGCGGGTCATCGAGTCGAGCTGCTGCGGCATGGCGGGCGCCTTCGGCTACGGTGCCGACACGATCGACGTGTCCCTCGCCATGGCCGAGCTCTCGCTGTTCCCGGCGCTCCGCAGGGCCGGCCCGGACGACCTCGTCGTCGCCGACGGCACGAGCTGCCGCCACCAGATCCACGACGGTCTCGGAATTCAAGCAGAACATGTGGCCCGCGTTCTGGATCGCGCTCTGATCCCTCGACACTGATTTCAGCCGAGCCTAAACGTAGCGTGGGATTCCGTCCGTGTTCTCCGATCCAGTTGGCCGATGAATAAAATCGATACGGGTCTCGGCATCAGCCGGCGCTACCTCCACGACGAGGTCGCCGACCGGATGCGAGAGCTCATCCAGTCCGGCGAGATGGAGCCGCGCGCCCGGATCAACGAGGGCGAGCTGACCGAGCGCTTCGGCATCTCGCGCACCCCCTTGCGGGAAGCCATCAAGATCCTGGCGACGGAGGGGCTGCTGGAGCTCCTGCCGAACCGGGGCGCGCGCGTCGCCAGCATCTCGCAGGGCGAGATCGAGGAGATGGTCGAGGTCATCGCGGGCCTGGAGGCGACGGCCGCGGAACTCGCCTGCCGCCGCATCACCGACGAGGAGATCGCCGCCATCGAGGTCGAGCATGCGGCGATGGTCACGGCCTGGAAGGCGGGGGACGAGGCGGAATATTTCCGCATCAACCGCAGCATCCACGAATCGATCATGACGGCGAGCCGCAACGTCACGTTGTCGGGCATCTACATGAGCCTGTCCGGCCGGATCCAGCGCTCGCGCTACAAGGCGCACCAGACCGCCGACCAGTGGGAGCGGGCGGTCCAGGAGCACGAGCAGATGGTCAGGCTGCTCCACGCCCGCGACGGCGCGACCCTCTCGCCGCTCATGCGCGAGCACATCCGCGGCAAGAAGCAGGTCATCGCCGCCAATTACGGTGAGGCCGACGGCTGAGGCCGGGCTCGCCCCGGCTCACGCCGCCGCGTTGATCGCGCGCATGTTCGCCACGAGGTCGGCGAAGCGGTCTCCCTGAACCACGACATGGGCGCGCAGCACCTCCGCGGCCCGCGCCTCATCGCCCGAGACGATCGCCTCTACGATCGCCGTGTGCTCGGCGAGCGACTGCGTGAGCCGCTGGCGCGCGCGAAGCTGCAGGCGCCGGAACGGGGCGAGACGCCGATGGAGCGTCCGGGCCTGCTCGCACAGGAACTCGTTGCGGCAGGCGCGGTAGACCACCGTGTGGAAGACGTAGTTCTCCTGATAGTACGCCTCCGTGTCCCCGGCCTCCGCGGCGCGGGCGCAGGCGGCCAGCGCCTCCTTCAGGGCGGCCTCGTCCTCGGGCACGAGGCGGCGGGCCGCGAGGCGGCCGCAGGAGGCCTCGATCTCCGCCATCGTCTCGAACATCGCGAGCAGGTGCTGCGGCTCCGGCGCGCTCACGATCGTACCCTTGCGCGGCTTCGTCTCGACGAGGCCGGTCATCGCCAGCTGGATCAGGGCCTCGCGAATCGGCGTGCGCGACACGCCGAATCGCTCGGCGAGCTGCACCTCGTCGAGGCGGGCACCGAGCGGCAGGCGGCCGTCGACGATCTCGTCCTCGATCGTCTGTTTGAGGCGCTGGGCCTGGCTCATTGCGGTATCCTCCCGGCCGGCAGCATTTTCCGGACGCCACTATTATGCAAGGGAGTTGACAAAATATACAAGACGGTCTCATCTGAATACCAGAAGGCGCATTCAGTATAAATATTGCGCTGCACAAGATCGGCGCCGCCAGCGTGCGCCGCGGGAGAAAGACGCCATGCCCCTGACTCGACGCCACATCCTCGCCTCGGGCCTCGCAGCGCCCGCCCTCCTCAAGTTCGGGCTCAACGCCGCGCAGGCGGCCACCACCCTCAAGCTGTCGCACCAGTTCCCGGGCGGCACGATCGACGAGGGCGATTTCCGCGACCGCATGTGCCGCAAGTTCGCCGCCGCGATCGCCGAGCGCGGGAAGGGCGCGCTGGAGGTCCAGGTCTATCCCGGCTCCTCCCTGATGAAGACGAACGCCCAGTTCGGCGCGATGCGCAAAGGGGCGCTCGACATGTCGCTCTACCCCTCGCCCTATGCGGGCGGCGAGGTGCCGGAGTTGAACATCGGCCTGATGCCGGCCCTCGTGACCTCCTACGCGCAGGGCGTGGCCTGGAAGAAGGCGCCGGTCGGACGGAAGCTCATCGAGATCCTCGATTCCAAGGGCATCATCCTCGTCTCCTGGGTCTGGCAGGCGGGCGGCGTCGCGAGCCGCGAGCGGCCGCTCTACGCACCGGCCGACGCCAAGGGCCTCAAGGTCCGCGGCGGCTCCCGCGAGATGGACCTGATGATGAAGCAGGCGGGCGCGGCCACGCTCTCGATCCCCTCGAACGAGTCCTACGCCGCCATGCAGACGGGCGCGTGCGACGCGGTCATCACCTCTTCCACCAGCCTGATCTCGTTCCGCCTGGAGGAACTGGCGAAGGCCCTCACCTCCGGCCGCGAGCGCTCCTACTGGTTCATGCTCGAGCCGATCATGATGTCCAAGATCGTGTTCTCGGGCCTCCCGAAGGACCAGCAGGACCTGATCATGTCGGTCGGGGAGGAACTGGAGGCCTTCGGTCAGGCGGGCGCCAAGGCCGACGACACGCGGGTCGAGGAGGTCTTCGCCAAGGCCGGCGCCAAGGTCCAGAACCTCGACGAGGCGACCATGGGCAAGTGGCGCGAGATCGCCCGCGAGACGGCCTGGAAGGATTACGCCGGCAAGAACGCCAACTGCGCCGAACTCCTCAAGCTGGCGGAGCAGGTGTCATGAGCCACGCCTTCGATGCGGCCTCGGCCGCCGCCGAGACCCACGCCGCTCCGGAGCCCCGCATCCCGGGGCTCCTCGGCACGCTCGATCGGGGCGTGAAATCCGTCAACCACGTGATCATGCTGCTCGGCGGCGTCGCGCTCGTCTGCGCCTGCCTCGTGCTGAGCTACAGCGTGGTCATCCGCTACGTCCTGCACGAGCCGACCGACTGGCAGGACGAGATGGCGGTGTTCCTGATCGTGGGCGCCACCTTCTTCTCGGCCGCCGCCGTCCAGGCCAAGCGCGGCCACGTGGCGATCGAGGCCCTGACCGGCCTCCTCTCGCCGCGGGTGAACCGGGCCCGCCTGCTGATGGCCGACATCGTCAGCTTCGTCTTCGTGGTGTTCTTCGCCTGGAAGAGCTGGTCGCTCCTGCACGAGGCCTGGGTCGACGGGCAGGTCTCGCAATCGACCTGGGGCCCGCCGCTCTGGATCCCGTACTCGCTGATGGCGGTGGGCATGAGCCTGCTCTCCGTGCAGTTCGTCCTGCAGATTGCGGAGGCGATCCTCTACGGCCCCGACAAGGCCGGCTGGGCCAAGCCCAAGATCGGTCTCGGGGCCGATCTCAACCGGGACCTGAAGGACCGTCCCGACCTGACGCCGAGCGGCCCCGACGTGATGGGCACGCGGACCACGGGGAGGCACCAATGAGCGTCGCGGCAATCGGCTTCCTCTACGCGGGAGCGACGCTGAGCGTGATGCTCGCGGGCATCCCCATCGCCTTCGCCCTCGGCTTCGTGGCGCTCGCCTTCATGGTCGCGTTCATGCCCGGCTCCTCCCTCGATACCGTGGCGCAGAACGTCTACGAGGAAATGGCCTCGATCACCCTCCTGTCGATCCCGCTCTTCATCCTGAAGGGGGCGGCGATCGGCCGGTCCAAGGCCGGCCAGGATCTCTACTCGGCGATGCATGCCTGGATGCACCGCATCCCCGGGGGGCTCGGCATCGCCAACGTCTTCGCCTGCGCGCTGTTCGCCGCCATGGCGGGATCGAGCCCGGCCACCTGCTCGGCCATCGGCTCGGCGGGCATCCCGGAGATGCGCAAGCGCGGCTACTCGCCGGGCTTCGCGGCCGGGATCATCGCGGCGGGCGGCACGCTCGGCATCCTGCTGCCACCCTCGATCACCATGATCCTCTACGCGGTGGCGGCCGAGCAGTCGCTGGGCCGGCTCTTCCTCGCCGGGATCGGGCCGGGCCTGCTCCTCGTCGGCCTGTTCGCGGCCTGGGCCGTCTACCGCTTCCGCTCGGAATTCGCGGCGGCGAAGGTCGCCTATGAGCGCAACGGCACCACCTCGCCGATCCTGGCGGAGGACAAGTACAGCATGCGGGAGCGCTTCTCGACGCTGCCGCGGGTGCTGCCCTTCGTCATCCTGCTCACCGGCGTGATGGTGGCGCTCTACGGCGGCTACGCCACGCCCTCCGAGACGGCCGGCCTCGGCGGCCTGCTCGCGCTCGCCCTGATCGCGGTGATCTACGGCGTCTGGCGCCCGAAGGATGTCAGCCCGATCCTCACGGCGACGCTCCGGGAATCGACGATGCTGATGCTGATCATCGGCATGTCGCTCCTCTACGCCTACGTGATGAGCTACCTTCACATCAGCCAGGCGGCGGCGGCGGCGATCGTCGCCATGCAGCTCTCGCCCTGGCTCCTCCTCGTCACGATCCTGCTCCTCGTGATCGGCCTCGGATTCTTCCTGCCGCCGGTCTCGATCATCCTGATGACGGCGCCGATCATCCTGCCGCCCCTCAAGGCCGCCGGGTTCGACCTCGTCTGGTTCGGCGTCGTGATGACGATCACCATGGAGATGGGGCTGATCCACCCGCCGGTGGGCCTCAACATCTTCGTGATCAAGAACATCGCCCCCGACATCCCGCTCTCGGACATCATCTGGGGCACGCTGCCCTTCGTGATCCTGATGGCGGTGGCGATCCTGATCCTGTGCCTCGTCCCCGGCATCGCCATGTGGCTGCCCAATACCCTGCTGCCGACGACGCGGTAGCGGGCGCAGGCAGAACGCTTCGCGCGAACGGCCCGGACCGGATGGTCCGGGCCGTTTGCGTTCGCGGCCCTACCGCCCGCTCCAGTGCGGCGGGCGCTTGGCGAGGAAGGCTTCCATCCCCTCGCGGAAATCCTGGCTCATGTAGCATTGCAGGATCAGGTCCTCGCCCGTGCCCGTATCGCCCTCCTGCAGGCGGCGCAGGCCCTCCTTGGTGGCCTGGAGCGTCAGCGGAGCATGGCCGGCGAGCAGCGTCGCGAGTTCCGCCGCGCGGGCCTGCAGCGCCTCGGCATCGGCCACCACCTCGCTGACGAGGCCGACCGCGAGCGCCTCGTCCGCTCCGACGAGGCGGGCGGTGAACAGGATGTCCTTCACCCGCGCCGGGCCGATCAGGGCCGAGAGGCGCTTGAGGTTGCCCTGCGACAGGCAATTGCCGAGGGTCCGCGCGATCGGGAAGCCGAAGCGGGCGTCCTGGGTCGCGATCCGCAGGTCGCAGGCCGCGGCGATGGCGGCGCCGCCGCCCGTGCACGCACCCGCGACGGCGGCGATCGTCGGCACGCGCAGGCGCTCCAGGGTGCCGAGCACCCGGTCCATGAAGCGCTCGTAGCCGAGCGCGTCCTCGGGCGTCTTGAAGCCCCGGAACTGCGCGATGTCGGTGCCCGCGGCGAAAGCCTTCTCGCCCGCACCCGCCACGATCACCGCCTTGACCGAGGAATCCTCCGCGATCTGCCCGCACAGGGTGATCAGCCCCTCGTACATGCCGAAGGTGAGCGCGTTGCGCGCCTGCGGCCGGTTGAGGACGATGCGGGCGATGCCGGCCTCGTCCTTCGTGAACAGGAGTTCCTCGGTGGGGGACGTCGGGTCGGTCGTCATCGTGCGATCCCTGGTTGGCGCCCGCGCGCCCGTACGGCGCGCGCGGTGTCCGTCGCTGCTTGTCCCGCCCCGCCTATCACGCCTGCGTCTCGCGCACGACGCCGCGCGCGATCAGGCCGTCGATCGCCGCCGCGTCGTAGCCCGCCTCGGCCAGGATCGCGCGGCTGTGCTCGCCGAGGAGCGGCGCCGGCCCGTGCACGCGCCCGGGCGTGCCGGAAAACTTCACCGGCAGGCCGAGCGTCTGCATCCGCCCGGCGCGGGCGTGGTCGACCTCGACCACCATCTCGCGGGCGAGCGTCTGCGGATCGCGATGCATCGCCGCGACGTCGAGGACGGGGCCGGCCGGCACGCCGCCGGCCTCGAGCCGGGCGAGCCAATCCGCCGAGGGCGCGGTGCGGAAATGGGGGCCGAGGGCCGCGGCCAGCGCCTCGCGGTTGGCCATCCGGTCGCGGTTCTGCGCGAAGCGCGGGTCGTCGGCGAGGTCCTCGGCCCCGAGAACGGCCAGAAGCCTCAGCCAGTTCGTCTGGTTCGCCGCGCCGATCGTGATCCAGCCATCCGCCGTCTCGAACGCCTCGTAGGGGGCATTGAGCGGGTGGGCCGAGCCCATCGGCCCCGGCGCCGAGCCCGTCGCCATGCTGATCGCCGATTGCCAGTAGGTCAGCGTGATACCGGCCTCGAACAGCGAGGTGTCGACGACCTGCCCCTCGCCGGTCTTCAGCTTGTGCGCGTAGGCCGCGAGCACGCCCATGCCGGCGAGGATGCCGGCGGTGATGTCGGTGACCGGCGGCCCGCATTTCATGGGCGGCCGGCCCGGCCCCTCGCCGGTGATGCTCATGAGCCCGCTCATGCCCTGCGCCACGAGGTCGAAGCCCGCCCGCTCGGCATACGGCCCGGAGCGACCGAAGCCGGACAGCGAGCAGTAGATCAGCCCCGGGAACTCCGCCTTCAGCGTCTCGTAGCCGAGGCCGAGCCGCTCCATCGTGCCGGCCCGGTAATTCTCGATGAGCACGTCCGCCTCCGCGAGGAGCCGGCGCAGGATCGTCTTGCCGTCCTCGCTCTTCAGGTCGAGGGCGATGCCGCGCTTGCCGCGGTTCATCATCATGTAGGCGGCGCTCTCGCCCTCGATCGCGGGCGGCACCGAGCGGCGGGTGTCGTCGCCGCCCTCGATCTTCTCGACCTTGATCACCTCGGCACCCATGTCGCCGAGCATCAGCCCGCAGACGGGCCCCGCCATGATGTGGGCGAGCTCCACCACCCGCACGCCCGCGAGGGGCCCGGATCGCTGCGGCTTCGTCGTCGCTGTCATCGCGTCTCCGTACGGCCTGCCCCCGCGCCGGTCCGGCCGGGGGCGCATCGATCTGGCATGCCATAGCGAGCCGGCAGCAGAGGGCGCAACCGCGGACGGGGCGAGGCCGCAAGAGCGGCGAGACTCGAGTGGCTGGACAGCAAGCGCGCGTATCTCTAGAGTTGAGATATTAACCTAGGGTAATAATCGGAGACGAACCGCATGAGCACCTGCCGCGGCAGCAACGGCGACACCTGGGAGATTTACCAGTCCGGCGGCCAGTGGCGCTGGCGCCGGACGGCCCGCAACGGCGAGCCCGTAGGCGCTTCCACTGAGGCGTATGTCAACAAGAGCGACTGCATCGCCAACGCACGGCGCAACGGCATGGATTGCGACCCACAATAGGACCCATCTCCCTCCGGGCCCGCAGCCCCGGCGCCTCCGCCTCCGGCCCGTCCCATGCTAGGGGCAGGCCGGAGAACCGGATGGAGCCGCCATGGGAAGCCCAAACAGCCCAGGAAGCCGGAAGAGCGTCACCGACCTGCGGCGCACCGGGGCGATCGCGATCCTCACCCTGGCCTCGCCGCCGGTGAACGCCCTCTCGGAGGCCCTGCGCCTCGGTATCCGCGACGCGATCACGGCCGCCGGAGAAGACCTGGAGGTCGGCGCGATCGTGGTGATCGGCGCGGGCCGGATGTTCTGCGGGGGTGCCGACATCACCGAGTTCGGGCGGCCCTGGCAGGGGATCGGCCTCGGCGCGCTCCTCGACCGCGTGGAGGACACGCAGAAGCCGGTCGTCGCCGCGATCCACGGGATGGCGCTGGGCGGCGGCCTCGAACTCGCGCTCGCCTGCCATTACCGGATCGCGACGCCCTCCGCCCGCCTCGGCCAGCCGGAGGTGAAGCTCGGCCTCGTGCCCGGCGCCGGCGGGACGCAGCGCCTGCCCCGCCTGATCGGCACCGAGAAGGCCCTCGACATGATCGTCTCCGGCGATCCGATCGACGGGCGGACGGCCCTCGATCTCGGCCTCGTCGACGCGCTCGCCGCGGAAGACCGGCTGGAGGCGGAGGCGATCGCCTTCGCGGAGCGGGTCATCGCGGAGGAACGGGGGCCGCGCCGCATCCGCGACAGCGACGCGCGGCTGGAGCCCGGCCGCGTCGGCCTGTTCGCCGCGGCCCGGGAGGCGGCCGCGCGGCGCTACCGCGGCTTCGAGGCGCCCCAGGCCTGCATCGCCTGCGTGGAGGCGGCGGGCACGCTGCCCTTCGCGGAGGGGCTCGCCTTCGAGGAGCGGACCTTCTTCGCCCTGATGATGGGCGAGCCGTCGATCGCCCAGCGCCACGCCTTCTTCGCCGAGCGCGAGGCGGGCAAGATCCCGGATCTGCCGGCGGCCACGCCGAAGCGTCCGGTCCGGCGCGTCGCCCTCCTGGCCGGTGCCGCGGACCTGGCGGAGGTTTTCTCCAGCGCGGGTCTGCCGGTCGTCCTGGGCGAGACGGCGACCCCCGAGACCGTCGGCGCCTGCGATCTCGTCGTCGCCCCCGCGGATGGGCCGATGGCCCGGCTCGACGCCCTCGCGGGACCGGATGCGATCGTTGCCCTGACCGGCGCCGAACCCGACCTCGACGCGCTCGCCGCGGGAAGCGCGCACCCGGAGCGGGTCGTCGGGCTCCGGGCCGGCGCGTCCGCCTCCGGTGACCGCCTTCTCGAAATCATGCGCGGCCGCGCCACCGCGCCGGACGTGCTCGCGACGGCGATGGCTCTCGGGCGCAGCCTCGGCCGGGTCGCCGTGGCGACGCGCCCGGGCGGCTTCATCGGGCCGAGGATGCTCGCGCGCCTGCGGCGCGAGGCCGACCGCCTCATCCTCGACGGGGCGAGCCCCGCGCAACTCGCCCGCGTGCTCGACGGATTCGGGCTGGCGACGGCTGGGCTCGGCCTCGCCGACCGCGCCGTCGCGTCGCCCGAGCGCGACGAGGCGGTACGCCTCGCCGCCGATCACGCCGGGATCCATCGCCGGGCGGTCTCCGACGACGAGATCCTGGAGCGCTGCCTCGATTCCCTGGTGAACGAGGGCGCGCGGCTCCTCGACGAGGGCGTGGCCCTGCGCGCCTCCGACATCGACGTCGTCTGGGTCACCGGCTACGGCTGGCCGGCCTATCGCGGCGGGCCGATGCACTGGGCGGACGGGCTGGGCCTGCCCCTCCTGCGGGACAGGCTCCGCTCCCGCGCGGAAAACCTCGGCCCGGATTTCGCGCCGTCGCCGCTCCTCGAACGCCTCGCCGCCGAGGGGCGCCGCTTCGGCGATCCCGGCCGGGCGCAGGGGTAGAGGCTCAGGCCGGTGCCCGGGCGTAGAGGCCGGCGAGCAGCGGGTAGACGTAGTGGCGCTCGGCGGCCTCGGCGTCGATGCCCTGCGCCCAATCATCGAGTTCCGAGGCGGCATCGATCATGCTGTTGACGACCTGCGCCGCGATCGAGGGGTCGCAGGCGCGGATCGAGCCGTCCGCGACCCCGTCGACGATCGGGAAGGCGACACGGTCCCAGAGGCGGTGCATCGTGCCGGTGACGCCGCCGCGCAGGCTGTCCGGCAGGGCGCCGACCGCGATCCAGCGGAGCAGGGGGCCGGATTCCGAGAGCTGGTGGCGGACCAGCGCGCGGCTCAGCGCGGTGAGGCGCTCCCAGCCCGTTCCGCCCGCCTCCTCCGCCGCGTCCTGGGTCCGCCGGATCCGGTCGAAGGTGCGGGCGAAGCAATTGGCGACGAGGTCGTCCTTGTTGTCGTTGTGGTGGTAGAAGGAGCCTTTGGTGACGCGCAGCTGCGCCGAGATCTTCTCCACCGAGGCGCCGCGGTAGCCCTGCTCGTTGATGAGGCTCGTGGCCGCGCGCAGGAACGCATCGGTCGGGCCGCCCTCGGCTGCCGGAACCTCGACGACGCGCCCCGCGGCGGGCGGCCAGGGGCTGAGAGGCCCCGCAAGGCCGCGCAGGAGGATGTCCGCCACGCGGCTCGCGACCCGGGCGTAGTCGTCCGGCTCGTAGCGCTCGATCCAGACGCGCAGGGTCTGGACGATCGAGACCAGAAGATGGGTGCGGGCGTTGCGCTCCATCCGGCCGAGATCCGGCAGGGCCTCCGGCCCGAGCACCAGGGCGCGCATCCGGCGGAAGAAGGCGTTGTAGGCGGAGAACACGGTCTCCGCCTGCGGGTCGGGCAGGGCGCGCACGTCGTGGAAGCGGATCAGCGCCGGCTGCTCCCCCGTCGCCATCGCGGCGAGACCGCGCGCGTAGCGGTCGAGGAAGGCGCGCAGGCGCGCCTCGGGCGTCGGCTCCGCCTCGGCCTCCGCGATCAGGGCGTCGAGCCACGCGATCTTGGCGAGGAAGCAGGCCGCCGCAAGATCCTCCTTGCGGCGGTAATAGTAGGTGATCGAGTTCGTCATCAGGCCGACGCTGCCCGAGACGTCGGCCAGCGAGGTGCCGCGGATGCCCCGCTCGTTGAAGCGCTTGGCGGCCGCGTCGAGGATCGCCTGACGCTTCTCGGCGAAGCGCTTGGTCTGCCGCGGGACGGGGCTCGTGGTGTCCGACATACCCAGGGTTGAGCACGGGCGCGCCGGGCTGACAAGCGCCCTCGGGCCGCGCCCGGCCGCCCCGCATACCCCGAACACGAAAACGGGGGCCGGAGGGCCCCCGCTCGCTGCGTCCGCGAGGCGTATCCGCCCGGTCAGACCGGGGCTGGCTCGAGCCCGGCCGGCACTGGCGCGGCTTGCGCCGGCTCCAGCACCTTGCCACGCGGCCCGATCCACTGGCCGACCCAGCGGCGCTGCCAGAGGTAGAGGCAGCCGAGCACCAGCGCCGCGAAGGCGGCGTAGCCCACGAAGCCGATGGCGAAGGAGCCCGTGTACTGCTTGGACAGACCCATCACGTTCGGCAGGATCGCGCCGCCGAGCGCCCCGACCTCGCCGATCATCGAGCCCGCCACCGCCGTGTTCGTCGGCCAGCGGAGCGGGACGAGCTGGAACAGCGCGCCGTTGCCGGCCCCGAGCGCCGCGAAGCAGAGCATGAACAGGATCGTGGTCAGGGCGAGCGAGGGCGCCGAGGTGAGGAGCAGGAAGGAGGCGATGGCCGCGAGCAGCACCACCGTCAGCACCAGCACGCCGCCGACCCGGTCGGCGAAGTAGCCGCCGACGATGCGGATCCCCGAGCCCATGATGGCGGCGAGCATGGTAAGGCGGCCGGCCTCGATCTTGGTGACCGCGAATTGCTCGTAGAAGAAGGTCGGCAGGAAGTTCGACAGGCCGATGAAGCCGCCGAAGGTGATGATGTAGACGAGGCTGAAGGCCCAGCCGTCCTTCTCGAACAGGCAGGCGACGTGCTGGCGGAACGACTGGTGCTCGCGGTCCGGCGGCTCCTTGGCGAAGACGATCATCACGACGAGCGGGATCAGCATCACGATCCCGGCGAAGCCGTAGACGGCCTGCCAGCCATAGGCCTGGGCGAGCGGGGGCGCGAACAGCACGGCGAGCACCGTTCCCGAGTTGCCGGCGCCCGCGATGCCCATAGCCAGACCCTTGTGCTGGGGCGGGAACCAGCCGGAGCCGAGCGACAGGGCGACGCCGAAGGAGGCGCCCGCGATACCGAGCAGCACGCCCATGGCGAGCACGTCGTTGAAGGTGTGGACGAGGAAGAAGCCGAAGGCCATCGCCGCGATGATGAGGCTCATCTCGGTGATCGCCGCATTCTTGCGGCCGATATACTGGGCGAGCACGCCGAGGGGGAAGCGCATGATCGCGCCCGCCATGATCGGCAGCGAGATCATGAACCCGGTCTGGGCGGGGCTGAGCTTGTAGGTCTCGGTGATGAACGGGCCCATGGCGCCGTTCAGGACCCAGATCGCGAAGCAGAAATCGAAGTAGAGGAACGCGGCGAACAGGGTCGGGGGATGCCCCGACTTCATCACGGTCTTGAAGCTGGCCATCAGGGGGTGCTCGTCTGCTGGTGCGGCGCGTTCGCGCTGCCGCTCTGCCGGAGGAACCGGACTCACACCGTCCGCCTTGCGGGGCGCCGTTGCCCCGCGCGCCGCGCCGAGGCGCGACCTCGATGGTCAAGCAGCAAGCGTGCCAGAGACGGCCGCGGCCGGGCCGGGTGGGGCGTCCCCATGCGGCCCCGTCGTGGGGCGCCGGGCAGATTGCTGCACTGCAAGGCAGCCTGCCCAGGAAACGGGCGGCTCGCCGGCGGCGGACGGGACGGTTGGGGTCGACAGCGCGCGCTGGGTGCCCACGCCGATGGTCCGCTACGGGCGGAAACCGGATGCCGATCGGTCCCCAGCGGTCTTCGGCTGTCACACGCCGAGATGAGGGCGCGGCTGACCGGTGAGGTCCCGGGATACACGGCCGCGCATGCCGGCTCGGGACCGATCCGACTCGCTCCGCATTCATCGAGCCGGACTTGTGCAACTATTGTTTGATTTTGTTCTGAGTGACTTCAATCATTATTTGTAATATCTAGTCACATCTGAGTTTTAACAGATCATTAATCATCATCATTCTATATCACCCTGCCCTTAACGGTCATGACTTGCCCGCCTGCAGGGGATTCCGTTTTTCATGGCCCCTCCTCCACGAGCCGACGCATACGGGACACAACCATCGCACCGTCTGCGGGAGTGTCATGCCGCGTGCGGGTTCGGCATTCTCGGGGGCATGAGCGCGCTCTTCGTGCCGTTCGCGCTCTTGGCCATGCCAAGCGCGACGATGGTGGCCGTCGTCGTGGCGCCGGGACGCGACACGGCCGATCTCGCTCGGATCATCGCGGAGGCCGATGGCGCGATCGTCAACGCCGGCGGTTCGGACAACGTCATCCTTGCCCACTCGGACAGCCACGGCTTCGTCTCCCGCCTCTACGCCGCGGGTGCCCACCTCGTTCTCAATGCCGACCTAGCCAAAGGCTGCGGCCCCGCCGCCGTGCGCGCCGCAGCCATCCGAACCGAGGCTCTGCCACGATGAGACAACTTGACGATCTGCGTTTCACCTTCGCTCGGTTCCTGATCCTGCTGCTGTGGGGGCACGTCCTGATCGTTGCAGGAGGCGACGCCATCCTGACCCGAGGATGGCCCGACTACGCTCCGGTCGTCGCCACCGTCTGCCTCGCCGGCATCGGGACCCTTTTCTGGCTGCGCGACCCGGTCGGCACGGCGACACGACTCGTGAGTGCGCTCGCGCTGGTCGGCATGGCGGCCGTGATCCTCATCGCTTTCGCCGGCCATCCCTGGCAGATCGACCTGCACATGTATTTCTTCGCCTGCCTTGCCGTCCTCGTCGGATGGTGTGACTGGCGCGTGATCTTGGCGGCGACGATAGCCACCGCCCTGCATCACCTCACCCTCGATATCGTGATGCCAGGCCTGGTGTTCCCGGGTGCCGACCTCGACCTTGCTCGGGTGGCGCTCCACGCGGTGATCGTGCTGATGGAGGCGGGCGTCCTGATCTGGGTCTGCCGGACCATCGCGCAGTCCTTCGTCTCGCTCGCAGAATCCGAGCGCGAGGCTCAGACGCAACTCCACCGCGCCTGTTCGGCCGAGCAGGAAGCCGAGCGGGCACGCGCGGCGATCGAGGTCACGCGTCGGGCGGAGACCGAGCATGTCGTCCGAACCTTCGAGGCGACAGTTCTCGACATCATCGGGCTGGTCTCATCCTCGGCCTCCGAGCTTCAAGTCACGGCAGAGACCATGACCGCCACCGCGGCCGCGGCGGCCAGCCAGTCGACCACCGTGGCAGCGGCCGCCGAGGAAGCTGCGAGCAACGTCGGCACGGTGGCCGCGGCCGCGGAGGAGCTTGGCGCCTCGGTCGAGGAGATCGGCCGGCAGGTCGGCGGCTCGGCTGACCTCGCCCGGATCGCGGTGGCCGAGGCGGATCACACCAGTGCGCTAGTCCTGGAGCTGAACGCTGCCGTCGCCCGTATCGGTGACGTCGCCGGCATGATCTCCGGGATCGCCAGCCAGACGAACCTGCTGGCCTTGAACGCCACGATCGAGGCAGCCCGCGCAGGCGAGGCGGGTCGCGGTTTCGCCGTGGTGGCGGCCGAGGTGAAGGATCTCGCCGGTCAGACCGCCCACGCTACCGAGGAGATCGCCGGCCAGATCGCTCGGATCCAGGCCTCGACGGATCAGGCGGTCACGGCCATTGGCGGCATCACGGGTCGCATCCAGCAGATCAGCGCCGTCGCGACCTCGATCGCGGCCGCCGTGGAGCAGCAGGGCGCGGCCACCCAGGAGATCGTGCGCAACATCTCGCAGGCCGCGATGGGCACGGAAGAGGTGACGAGCAACATCACCAGGGTGGCCGGGGCGGCCGAAGAGACCGGAGAGGCGGCAAGCCGAGTGCTCGGGGCCTCCTTCGATGTGTCGCGCCGCTCCGAGACTCTCGCGGCCGAAGTGCAACGCTTCATCCAGACCGTGCGCGCCGCCTGAGCGAAGGGCAGCCTGACGCGTACCGTTCCGGTGTCGGAGGCGGCTGAACCGCACCTGGGGGCGCCATGCTGCCGGAACAGGGGGGCGGGACGAGCGTCCGCTTCCGGGGGCGAAAACGACGCGTTGCCACGGCGAGTTTGGGTCGCCGGCGGCGATATCCTGCCGTGGATCAGGGGTGCGCGCCGCTCAAGGTCGGGGGGCCGCCCCTCGCGACGGGTCCGAACGCGTCCGATTCCGAACGATCGCGCGGCGGCCGGCGCATCGGCCTCAGCGGCAGGCGGTGATCGTGCGGACGATCCAGCCCTCGCCCTCCTGCCAGAGCTTGCGCCGGCTGCGCGTGCAGTTCGCGGCCGGGGCCTCGCCCGCCGTCCAGGCGACGGCCGGCTCGCCCCCGGGCCCTTTGACGGGCGCCTTCACGCTCGCCCGGGCCGGAGGCTCGGCGGCCCCCGGCTTCTCCCCTCGGCGCGCCTCGGCAGGCGCGGCGATCAGGCACGATGCGGCCAGGGCGAGCACGAGCGAGCTCGTGCGGACGGGCCGAGACAGGAGAACCGGCACGGGACGAATCCAGGATGGGGAGGTGGCGAATCGCGGCTGGATATGCGCTCGCACCGGTCGCCCCGCAATCGCGGCGGCCCGTCTTTCCCCATCCTCTCATCCGAAATGGTGAAGAGGTGCCTCATCCGAAGGTTGTATGTCCGGCCGGGCCTGTGCCGGATCGGTAACGGTTCCCGCGCGACGCGGCCCGGCCCTGCATCGCGGGACGTGACGGGCGAGGCCCACTTTTGCTAAGGCAGATCAAGACCGAGCTTGGCTGCCGCATACGGGCGGCGCGAACTCGGCTCCAAGGCCCCCCGCCCGCCATGGTCGGACGACGGCACGGGCCCCGAAGGGACGTCTCGCATTCCATGTCCAGACTGACGCGCCGCACGCTGCTCACAGGCTCGATGACGAGCCTCGCGCTCCTCCGCTCCACGCTCCCCGGCCTCGCCCAGGGCGGCCCCCCGCCGGAGGACGCGATCGACGGTTTCGGCGGCTACGACGACGACCGGCTCTACCGGGACGAGGCCGGCCAGCTCTACCGCCGCCGCGGCGGCCAGTACGTGCCCTATTCGGGCCGGGAGACCTACGGCCGGCCCGTGCCCGGCACCGAGCGCGAGCCCCCGCCGCGCCGCACCGTCGACGAGGCGCCGCCGCCCAAGGGCGCGCCCGTCCCGAAGCTCGGCGAGAACCGCGCGGTCGATGACGGGCCGATCGATTACGCCCGCGCCTACGCGGCGATCACGGACGACGCCTTCCCGGTCCAGCCCTTCAACTGGAAGAAGGCGAACCCGGTCTTCCTGCGCCAGGAGGTCGCCTTCAACGGCCGCTACGAGCCCGGGACCATCGTGGTCGATCCGCGCGCCCACCACCTCTTCCTCGTGCAGCCGGGCGGCCGGGCGCGCCGCTACGGCGTCGGCGTCGGCAAGCAGGGCTTCTCGTGGTCGGGCAACGCGACGATCAACTCGAAGCAGGCCTGGCCCGACTGGTACCCGCCCAAGGAGATGATCGCCCGCACGCCGAAGCTCGCCCGCGAGGTCAGCCAGCTCCAGAGCGGCCTCGGCGTGCCCGGCGGCACCCGCAACCCGCTCGGCGCCCGCGCCCTCTACCTGTGGCAGGGGAACAAGGACACCCTCTTCCGCATCCACGGCACGCTGGAGCCGACCTCGATCGGCCACAGCGTGTCCTCGGGCTGCATCCGCATGATCAACCAGGACGTGATCGACCTCTACGGCCGCGTCGGCGTCGGCACCAAGGTGGTGGTGATCACCTGAGGGGTCAGTCGGTCGTGTGCTCGGCGACGTAGCGCCCGAGCGCGCTCGCGGCGTTGAGCATGTGGGCGCGCATCCGGCGGGCCGCGGCCTCGCCGTCGCCCTCCGCGATCGCCGCC
>NZ_JAVDVV010000023.1:0-85186 GCF_031457035.1 Methylobacterium sp. BE186 | reverse complement strand
CTGCTCGGACAGCGAGGTCGAGAGCGTGGTGGCGCATCTGAAGCGCCAGGGCCGACCCGCCTATCTCGACGCCGTCACCGCCGACGACGGGTCGGCCGAGGCGGAGAAGCCCACCCGCGGCTCGAAGGCCGACAAGGCCGAGCGCGCCGAGCGGGCGGAGGCCGAGGAGGAGGCGGACGTCGCGGTCTTCGACGTCGGCAGCTTCGTGGCCTCCGGCGGCGGCGAGGCCGGCGGCGACCTCTACGAGCAGGCGATCCAGGTGGTGCTGCGGGACAAGAAGGCCTCGACGAGCTACATCCAGCGCCGCCTCCAGATCGGCTACAACCGCGCCGCCTCCATCATGGAGCGGATGGAGATCGAGGGGATCGTCGGCCCGGCCAACCACGCCGGCAAGCGCGAGATCCTGGTCGAGGGCGGCCATCACGCCGCGTCCGGCGTGATGTACGACGACGACTGAGACGCGGACGCCGGCCAGGTGCGGCCGGCGTCGCATATTCGCCACAGGGTTCGGGCCTAAGGCTCGGGCCCGCCCCTCGACCGCCCTGCCGCACGCCCCGGAGACGCCCCCCGATGATCGGCCGCCGCCACAGCCTGCTCGCCGGTTCTCTGCTCGTCCTCGCCGGGATCCTCGCCGAGCCGCGGCCGGCGGAGGCGCAGGTCACGTCCTTCCTCGACAGCCTGTTCGGCCGCAAGGAGGAGCCGGCCCCGGCGCCGCAGCCCGCCCCGCCCGCGGCCAAGCCGCAAGCGGCCAAGCCCGCGCCGAAGGCGGCCAAGGATGCGAAGGCCGCCCCCGACAAGGCGGCGGACAAGCCCGGTACCGAGAAGACGGGCAGCCTGAAGGCCGGCGCGGGGAAGCCCGCCGCGGAGGCCAAGGAGGCCAAGGTCGCGGCGATCGGCGCGCCGAGCGCGGGTGCGGCGACCTTCGCCGACGCCGACCCCGCCACGATCCTCGCCCAGGCGAACGGCTACTTCAACGGGATGACGACACTGACCGGCACGTTCCTGCAGATCGGCGCGGACGGCCGCCGGATCGGCGGCAAGCTCACGGTGGCCAAGCCCGGGCGCCTGCGCTTCGACTACGACGAGCCCTCCCCGCTCCAGGTCGTGGCCGACGGCACCTCGGTCGCCGTGCGCGACCGCAAGCTCTCGACGCAGGACCTCTACTTCATCGCGCAGACGCCGCTGAAATTCCTGCTGCGCGAGAAGATCGACCTCGCCCGCGACCTCTCCGTCACCGACATCGCCAACGACCCGGGCGGCGTGCGCATCAGCCTGGAGGACCGCTCGACGCTGGGCGGCACCTCGAAGATCCAGCTCTTCTTCGACGCCGAGATGAAGACGCTGAGCCAGTGGCGGATCACCGACCCGCAGGGCTACCTGACGACCGTCCAGCTCACGAACCTGCAGAAGGGCAAGTCGGTCGACACGGCCCTGTTCTTTATCAATTACGGGCGGAGCGAGGACAAGGCGATGCAGCAGCAGATCCAGCAGCAGCACTGACGCCGCCCGACCCGAGCCTCCGACGTGCGCCTCACCGTCACCACCTGGAACATCAACTCGGTGCGCCTGCGCATCGACCTCGTCCTGCGCTTCCTCGCGGAGGAGCGGCCGGACGTGCTCTGCCTGCAGGAGACCAAGTGCCCGGACGACGCCTTCCCGCTCAAGGCGTTCCAGGGCTCGGGCTACGAGAACATCGTCTTCGCCGGGCAGAAGGGCTACAACGGCGTCGCGATCATCTCCCGCTTTCCCCTGCTGACGCGGGACGTGATGAGCTTCTGCGAGCGCGCCGACGCGCGACACATCTCGGCGGTGCTCGGTCGCGAGGCGGGGCCGGCCGCCGGCATCGTGCTGCACGATTTCTACGTCCCGGCCGGCGGCGACGTTCCGGATGTCGGCCTCAATCCGAAATTCGCGCACAAGATCGATTTTCTCGACGCATTGCGCCTCTGGGGCGGGCGCCGGGTGAAGGGTCCGGCGATCCTCGTCGGCGATCTCAACGTGGCGCCGCTCGAGCACGACGTCTGGTCGCACAAGCAACTCCTCGACGTGGTGAGCCACACGCCGACCGAGACCGAGCGCCTGGAGACCCTCCGCGGCGAGGCGGGCTGGGTCGATGCCGCCCGCCTGCTGACGCCGGAGCCGGAGAAGATCTACACGTGGTGGAGCTACCGCTCGCCCGACTGGGCGGCCGCCAACAAGGGGCGGCGCCTCGATCACGCCTGGGTCTCGCCGGACCTCGCCGGTACGGTGCGCAGCGTCACCGTCGCCCGACACGCCCGCGGCTGGGAGCGGCCCTCGGACCATGTGCCCGTAACGCTCGCCCTCGAACTCTGAGCACGGAACGACGCGCGGCGCGGCGGCATTCTCTCGGCACGTGGCGGGCGCTTCCGTCCCGCGAACCGAACCCGAGAGACCCGATGCGCAAGATCCTCGTCGCCTTCCTGCTCCCCAAGGTCATCCAGTACCTGCGCCGCCGCTACGGCGGCCGGCCGGGCCATCGCCCGTACTGAGCGACGACGCACGATTCGCTTGAAACGCGAGATCCCTCTCCCGCGTCGGGAGAGGGATCCTGTCGCCTCCGCCCGTAGCCCGCATAGATCGCGAGCCCCACGGCGAGCCACGCCCACAGCCGCAGCCACGTCTCCGCCGGCAGGCCCGCCATCAGGGCGAGGCAGGCGAGGATGCCGAGGCTTGCCACCCAGGGTGCCGCCGGGACCCGGAAGGGACGCACCCTTCCCGGCTCCCGCCGCCGCAGCATCAGCAGAGCCGCGCAGACCAGCGTGAAGGCCAGGAGCGTCCCGATGCTGACGAGCTCTCCGAGCACCTCGATCGGCACGAAGGCGGCGACGAGCGCCGTCGCGAGGCCGGTCAGACCCTGGCTCAGGGCGGGCGTGCGCGTCGCCTCGTGAACCCGGGCGAAGGGCTCCGGCAGCAGGCGATCGCGCGCCATCGCGTAGAAGATCCGCGTCTGACCGTAGAGCGCCGTCAGCGTCGCCGTGGTCAGGCCGACGAGCGCTCCGAGCTTGATCGCGATGGCGAAGGCGCCGAGCCCGATCGCGTCGATCGCCTTGGCGATCGGGTCCGCCACCGCGAGGTCCCGGTAGGGCACGAGGCCGGTCAGCACCGCCGCCACCGCCACGTAGAGGAGCGTCGTGACGAGGAGCGCGCCGAGGAGGCCGACCGGCAGGTCCCGCCGCGGCTCGCGGGCCTCGCCCGCCGCCGTCGCCACGGTCTCGAACCCGATGAAGGCGAAGAAGACGACGCCCGCTCCCCGCAGCACCCCGCTCCAGCCGAACTCGCCGAAGGTGCCGGTGTTCGGAGGCACGAGAGGCGACCACAGGCTTGGCTTCACGTGCCAGCCGCCGATCACGATGAAGGTGAGGATGATCGCGATCTTGAGGGCGACGAGCCACGCATTCGCCCCTGCGGCGCGCCGGTTCCCGGCGATGAGAAGCAGGGTTAGGGCGAGCACGATGCCAGCCGCCGGAAGGTTGACGAGCCCGCCGGCGCCCGGGGCGGCTGCGAGCGTGGCCGGTAGGCGAAGGCCGAGATCGGCGAGCAGGCTCTGGGCGTAGCCCGACCAGCCGACGGCGACGGTGGCAGCCGCCATCGCGAATTCGAGGACGAGGTCCCAGCCGATGATCCAGGCGGCGAGCCGCCCGAGGGTGGCGTAGGCGTAGGTGTAGGTCGAGCCCGGCACCGGGATCATCGCGGCGAGCTCCGCGTAGCACAGGCCGACGCAGGCGCTCGCGAACCCGCCAAGGAGGAACGAGATCACGAGGCCCGGCCCCGCATATTGCGCCGCCGCCGTGCCGGTCAGCACGAAGATCCCGGCCCCGATCGTGGCGCCGACGCCGATGCAGCCGAGGCCGAAGGCCGAGAGCGTGCGAGCGAGTGGCGTCCCGCCCTGCCCCGCCCCGTCGAGGATCCGGTCGATGGACTTGGGCGCGATGGGGCCGGGCACGGGCATGGTTCGGGCGGGTCTCCTGCCGGGCGATCCTAGACGGATTCGCGGGCGCAGGCGGCACAACCCGTGCCAGGGCGCCAGCCCTGCGGCGGAGGGCTGGCGCTCCCGGCGGTTTCGTGTATGGTCCGGCCCGCCTCGACCCGGTGACGGGCGGGGCTGAACCGCTTGGGACGAGACCCTGCTGGACGACATCCCGGCAGCGGCCGAGACCTGGGCCCTGAGGCCGCCCCGAGAGGGGGCAGGCCGATCCGATACCCGATACCCGAAAGGCAGATGGCGATGTCGATCACGGCAGAGCGCAAGACCGCGCTCATCAAGGAATACGCTCAGGGCGGCAAGGACACCGGCTCGCCGGAGGTCCAGGTGGCGATCCTCACCGAGCGGATCACCAACCTGACCCAGCACTTCAAGACCCACGGCAAGGACAACCATTCCCGCCGCGGCCTCCTGAAGCTGGTCTCGCAGCGCCGCTCGCTGCTCGACTACGTCAAGCGCAAGGACGAGGCCCGCTACCGGTCCCTGATCGAGCGCCTCGGCATCCGCCGCTAACACCGACCCGCGCGGTCCCGGGCCCGGCCCTGGACCGCGTTTCATCATCGGCGGGGCGGAATGCCGGCCCGTCGGATCCCCGGGCGACTTCGAGGCGCGGCGCCAGGGCAGGATCGCGAGAGGCTTCGGCTCCGGAAGCCTCTCGCCGTCTTGCCGCTGGCGGCGCCGGGTTCGCCCGACCGCATGAAGGCATGAGAGATATGTTCGACGTACAACGTGAAGAGCTGATGTGGGGCGACCGCAAGCTCGTCCTCGAGACCGGCAAGGTGGCCCGCCAGGCCGACGGCGCCGTGGTCGCCACCTACGGCGAGACCTCGGTGCTCGCCACCGTCGTCTCCGGCAAGGAGCCCAAGGCCGGCATCGACTTCCTGCCGCTCACCGTGAACTACCAGGAGCGCGCCTACGCCGCCGGCCGCATCCCGGGCGGCTACTTCAAGCGCGAGGGCCGTCCGAGCGAGAAGGAGACCCTGGTCTCCCGCCTGATCGACCGGCCGATCCGCCCGCTCTTCGTCGAGGGCTGGCGTAACGACACCCAGGTCGTCGTCACCGTCCTGACCCACGACCTCGAGAACGACCCGGACGTGGTCGCGATGGTGGCGGCCTCCGCCGCCCTGACGCTGTCCGGCGTGCCCTTCATGGGCCCCATCGGCGCGGCTCGCGTCGGCTACGTCAACGGCGGCTACAAGCTCAACCCCCTCGTGACCGAGCTGGACGAGTCGACCCTCGACCTCGTCGTGGCCGGCACCCAGGACGCCGTCCTGATGGTCGAGTCGGAGGCGAAGGAGCTCTCCGAGGACGTGATGCTCGGCGCCGTGATGTTCGGCCACAAGCACTTCCAGCCGATCATCGAGGCGATCATCCGGCTGGCCGAGAAGGCCGCCAAGGAGCCGCGCGACTTCCAGGCTCCGGAGAACGCCGACGTCGAGACGGCCGTTCTCGAGGTCTGCGAGGCGGAGCTGCGCGAGGCCTACAAGAAGACCGTCAAGCAGGAGCGCTACGCCGCCGTCGACGCCGTGAAGGCGAAGGTGGTCGCCGCCCTCTGCCCGGCCGAGGGTGAGCAGAAGTTCGCCCCCGAGAAGGTCAAGGCCGCCTTCAAGGAGGCGCAGTCGAAGGTGGTTCGCTGGAACATCCTCGACACCGGCTCGCGCATCGACGGCCGCGACGTGAAGACCGTCCGCCCGATCGTCTCCGAGGTCGGCGTGCTGCCGCGCGCCCACGGCTCGGCCCTGTTCACCCGCGGCGAGACGCAGGCGCTGGTCGTCGCGACTCTCGGGACCGGCGAGGACGAGCAGTTCATCGACGCGCTGGAAGGCACGTACAAGGAGACGTTCCTCCTGCACTACAACTTCCCGCCCTATTCGGTCGGTGAGACCGGCCGCATGGGCTCGCCCGGCCGCCGCGAGATCGGCCACGGCAAGCTTGCCTGGCGGGCGATCCATCCGGTGCTGCCGCCGGCCCACGAGTTCCCGTACACGATCCGCGTCGTGTCCGAGATCACGGAGTCGAACGGCTCCTCCTCGATGGCGTCCGTCTGCGGCGGCTCGCTGTCGCTGATGGATGCGGGCGTGCCGCTGCGCCGCCCCGTGGCCGGCATCGCGATGGGCCTCATCCTCGAGGGTGAGCGCTTCGCGGTGCTCTCCGACATCCTGGGCGACGAGGATCACCTCGGCGACATGGACTTCAAGGTGGCCGGCACGGACGAGGGCATCACCTCGCTCCAGATGGACATCAAGATCGCCGGCATCACCGAGGAGATCATGCGGGTGGCGCTGGCGCAGGCCAAGGACGGCCGCGGCCACATCCTGGCCGAGATGGCCAAGGCGCTGACCGCCGCGCGGCCCGAGCTCGGCGAGTACGCGCCGCGCATCGAGACCATGCAGATCCCGACCGACAAGATCCGCGAAGTGATCGGCACGGGCGGCAAGGTGATCCGCGAGATCGTCGAGAAGACCGGCGCCAAGATCAACATCGAGGACACCGGCATCGTGAAGATCGCCTCCTCGGACGGCAAGGCGATCAAGGCGGCCTACAACTGGATCCGCTCGATCGTGGCCGAGGCCGAGCCGGGCATGATCTACGACGGCACCGTCGTGAAGACGATGGAGTTCGGCGCCTTCGTGAACTTCTTCGGCGCCAAGGACGGCCTCGTCCACATCTCGGAACTCGCCGCCCAGCGGGTCGCCAAGGTGACCGATGTCGTCAAGGAAGGCGACAAGGTGAAGGTGAAGTTCCTCGGTCAGGACGACCGCGGCAAGATCCGCCTCTCCATGAAGGTCGTCGACCAGCAGACCGGCGAGGACCTCACCGAGAAGCTGAAGTCCCAGCGCGACGCCGAGCGGGCCGAGCGCGGGGACCAGGAGCCCCGCCGCGAGCGCGGCGAGCGCCGCAACGCCGGCGAGTAATCGCCCCGGCCACACGGAACGATGCGGAGCGCGGTCCCTCGGGGCCGCGCTTCCCGTTTGGGGGCCTCTCGCTTTGTGCTCTTCTCCGGCCGCGCGAATCGGCGCGACGGAAAGGGAGGCCGCCATGTCTGACGAACTCGTCTTCTACACGACCCCGATGTCCCGCGGCCGCATCGTCCGCTGGATGCTGGAGGAGGTCGGCGCGCCCTACCGGGCCGAGATCCTGGAATTCGGCCGCTCGACGCGCTCGGCCGAGTATCTCGCCGTCAACCCGATGGGGAAGGTCCCGGCGATCCGCCACGGCGACACCGTGGTGACCGAGACCGCCGCCATCTGCGCCTACCTCGCCGACGCCTTCCCGGAAGCCGGTCTCGCGCCGCCGCACGGCAGCCGGGCCCGCGGCCCCTATTACCGCTGGATGTTCTTCGCGGCCGGTCCCGTCGAGGCGGCCACCACCAACAAGACCCTCGGCGTCGTCGTGCCGGACGATCCGCGCATGCGCGGCATGGTCGGCTACGGCAGTCTCGCCACCGTGGTGGACGCCCTCGAAGGCGCGGTCTCGGGCCGCGACTACATCTGCGGCGACCGGTTCACGGCAGCCGACGTCTATGTCGGCGCGCATCTCGGCTGGGGCATGGCCTTCGGCACGCTGGAGAAGCGCCCGGCCTTCGAGGCCTACGTCGCGCGCCTCAACGCGCGCCCGGCCGCGATCCGGGCCCGGGAGATCGACGACCGCCTGCTCGCCGAGCGGCAGGCCGGCTGAGCCCCGCGTGCGGCGCGGCACGCCCCTGCGGAACGCCGCCCCCCGCCCTGCGTTCGCCCCGCGAGAATCCCCTCAACCGGAGACGACGCCCGATGGCGAACGCGATCATCCACGACATCTTCAGCGGCCAGCAGAACCTGACGACGACGGAGCGCGCCGTCTCGGTGGTGCTCGGTCTCGGCATCGCGGCAGCGGCCGCGCAGCCGCGCCCGAACAAGCTTCTGAGCCTCGCCGCGCTGATCGTCGGCGCCGGCCTCGCCATCCGCGGCGCGACCGGGCACTGTTCCATCAAGGCCGCCTCCGAGCATATCTGATCGGACGTCCGGCCACGAAAAAAGGGGCGCCTCGCGGCGCCCCTTTCCGTATGCGCTCCGAGCTTCGCGTCAGAGCGTGGTGGTGCGGCTGCGGCCTGCGACGAAGCCGTAGATCGCCAGGACGACGACGGCGCCGACGATGGCTCCGATGAAGCCCGCGCCCTGGTTCGGTCCGTACCAGCCGACGGCCTGACCGATGAAGGTCGCTACGAAGGCGCCGACGATGCCGAGGATGGTCGTCAGGATGAAGCCCGACGGCTCGTTGTCGCCGGGCATGAGAAACTTCGCGATGACGCCGGCGATGAAGCCGATGATGATGGTTCCGATGATCGAGAACATGGCTCGTGGATCCTGAGCTTCGCTGTAACCTGCCGAAGCAACGTGCTGACGGCTCCTCTGGTTGCGCGGGTCGCGGAAAGTTTGTCGCAGGCGGGAGGCTTCCCCGCTTCATCTCCGTGAACGCCCCTTTACGGTCCCTGCCCGCAGGCGGCACAAGGCGCGGGGGCCGAGGCGGCCCGGCAACGAGGACAGAGGCCAGTATGACGATCGAGCGTTTCGAGACGGGCCCCCGCATGAGCCAGGCCGTCGCCTACGGCGACATGGTCTATCTCGCCGGCCAGGTCGCCGCCGAGGCGGTCGGCACCGGCGTCACCGCCCAGACGCAGGCGATCCTGTCCGAGATCGACCGCCTGCTCGCGGCGGCAGGAAGCGACAAGAGCCGGATCCTCGCGGCGACGATCTACCTCGCCGACATGAGCACCTTCGCCGAGATGAACGCCGCCTGGGATGCCTGGGTCGACCGGGCGAACCCGCCTGCCCGCGCCACCGTCGAGGCGAAGCTCGCGGGCCCGCAATATCTCGTCGAGATCGTCGTGACGGCCGTGCGCCACCCGTCCGGGGACGCGCGGTGAGGCGGCGCAGCCTGATCGGGGCGGCGCTCGCCGCCCTCCTCCTGACACCCGCCGGGGCGGCGCCCGAGCGCGTCGTGAACGTCTACAACTGGTCGGACTATATCGACCCGAAGGTGCTGGAGAGCTTCACCCGCGAGACCGGCATCAAGGTGGTCTACGACACCTACGACAACAACGAGATCCTCGAGACGAAGCTGCTCGCCGGCCGCTCCGGCTACGATGTCGTCGTGCCGTCCGGGCCCTTCCTGCAGCGGCTCGTCAAGGCGGGCGCCTTCCAGCCCCTCGACAAGGGCAAGATCCCGAACCTCGCCCATGTCTGGCCCGAGATCGCGGGCCGGCTCGCCGCCTACGATCCCGGCAACGCCTACGCCGTCGACTACATGTGGGGCACGACCGGGATCGGCCTCAATCTCGGCGCGGTGCGCGAGCGCCTGGGCGCGGGAACGCCCCTCAACACGTGGAATCTCGTCCTCAATCCGGGCACGGCGAACAGGCTCAAGGATTGCGGGATCATGATGCTCGACAGCCCCGAGGACCTGATCCCCAGCATGCTGCCGACCTACGGGCTCAAGGCGGATTCGAAGCGCTGGGACGACATCACCCAGGTGACGGACGCGCTCTACAAGGTGCGCGGCACGGTGCGGAAGTTCCACTCCTCGGAGTACATCCAGGCGCTCGCCAACGGCGACATCTGCGTGGCGGTCGGCTACTCGGGCGACGTGCTTCAGGCGAAGAAGAGGGCGGACGAGGCCAAGAACGGCGTCGAGGTCGGCTACGTCATCCCGAAGGAGGGTGCGCTGATGTGGTTCGACGCCTTCGCGATCCCGAAGGACGCGCCGCACGCCGCCGAGGCCCACGCCTTCATCGACTACATGATGCGGCCGGAGGTGGCGGCGGCCAACACCAACTTCGTGTCCTACGCGAGCGGCAACCTGCCGGCCAGGAAGCTCGTGAAGCCCGAGATCCTGAACAATCCCGGCATCTATCCGGACGAGGCCACGATGCAGCGCCTGTCCACCAACACGGCCTGGGACGACCGCACCCAGCGCTTCGTCACGCGGCTCTGGACCCGGGTGCGGACGGGACGGTGAACCCCGTGCGCCGCGAGGCCCGGATCAGCCGGAGGCGATCAGCTCCTTGATCCGGGCCGCGAGCGCCTCGAGCGCGAAGGGCTTCGTCATCACGTGCATGCCGGGCTCGAGATGGCCGTTGCCCACGACGGCGTTCTCGGCATAGCCCGTGATGAAGAGCACCTTGAGGTCCGCACGCACGTGCCGCGCCGCGTCGGCCATCTGCCGGCCGTTGATTCCCCCGGGCAGGCCGACATCCGTGATGAGGAGGTCGATGCGGGCGTCCGATTGCAGGATCTTCAGGCCCGACGGCCCGTCGGCCGCCTCGATCGCGGCGTAGCCGAGCTCCTCCAGGATCTCCGTGACGAGCATCCGCACGCTCGGCTCGTCGTCGACGATCAGCACCGTCTCGCCGTCGGCGGAGCGCAGGGCGTCGGTCCGGAACTGAGGCTCGTCCGCGGCCGCCACGGCCCCGGCGTGGCGGGGCAGGTAGATGCAGACCATCGAGCCCTGGCCGACCTCCGAATAGATCCGGACCTGACCGCCGGACTGGCGGGCGAAACCGTAGATCATCGAGAGGCCGAGGCCGGTGCCCTGGCCGAGGGGCTTCGTGGTGAAGAACGGGTCGAAGGCCTTCGAAACCACCTCCGGCGTCATGCCGGTGCCCGTGTCGGAGACGCAGATCGAGATGTACTGCCCGATCGGGAGGTCCCGCTCCTTGGCGCTGCGCCAGTCGAGCCAGCGATTGCCGGTCTCGATGGTGATGCGCCCGCCCTCCGGCATGGCGTCGCGGGCGTTGATGCAGAGGTTGAGAAGCGCGTTCTCCAGCTGGTTCGGATCGACGAGGGTCGGCCAGAGCCCGCCCGCCGCGACCACCTCCAGCGTGATCGAGGGCCCGATCGTGCGGCGGATCAGCTCCTCCATCTCGACGACGAGGCGGTTGGCGTCGGTCGCCTTCGGGTCGAGGGTCTGGCGGCGGGAGAAGGCGAGCAGGCGGTGGGTCAGCGCGGCGGCGCGGCGCGCGGCGCCCTGCGCAGCGGTGACGTAGCGGTCCACGTCCCGCAGACGCCCCTGCGCGATCCGGTTGGTGAGGAGTTCGAGGCTGCCGGTGATCCCGGTGAGCAGGTTGTTGAAGTCGTGGGCGATGCCGCCCGTGAGCTGGCCCACCGCCTCCATCTTCTGCGATTGGCGAAGCTGCTCCTCGGCCCGCATCAGTTCGGCGGTCCGCTCACGGACGCGCTGCTCCAGGGTCTCGTTCAGGGCGGCGAGCGCCTCCGCGCTGACGCGAAGCTCGGCCGCGGCGCCGACGCGCTCGATATGGGCCCAGGAGCGTTCCGTCACCTCGCGGATCAGCGCGAGCTCGTCCGCCGTCCAGGCGTGCGGGAGCTTGTGGTGGATCGCCATCAGCGCCGTCAGCCGGCCCTCCTTCACGAGCGGCATGCAGATCGTCGCGGTGATGCCGATGGCCTGGAAGGTGGCGGCCTCCTCGGGCGCGAGTTCGCGCAGGTTGTCGTTGATGATCAGGGGCTCGCCGGACCGCAGGTTCCGGACGGCGAGGCGGCCGAAGGCGGCGAGGCTGTAGTGCCCGACGATGCTCGGCGAGCCCGGCGCCGCCCAGTTCCCGCGGATCGTGAACCCGTCCTGATCCTCGTCCATGTCGGCATAGGCGCAGATCGAGACGTCCATGTGCACGCCGACCATGCGCGTGGTCGTGGCCAGGAGCTCGTCGGCGCTGATGCTGGGCGCCGTCTCCCGCGCCAGGGCGTCGAGGAAGCGCAGGCGCGCCTCGTTCTTCTGGAGCGCCTCGATCGCGCGGTTGCGCTCGGTGATGTCCTGGAAGAGGACGGCGACCTGCCGACGCGAGGGCGGCTCGATCCGGAAGGCCGCGAGTTCGAGATGGCGCCCGGTCGCCACCAGCTCGCGCTGGAAGCGGATCGATCGGCCGGTTCGCAGGACGCCTCCGTAGAGCTCGACCCAGCCGTCGGCCTCCTCCCCCACCATCGTTCGCAGCGTCTGTCCGACGACGTTCTCGATGCCGGCATGCAGCGCGTAGGCGCGGTTCGCCTCGACATGGACGTAGTCGCTGAGGGGGCCGTGCGGGCCGTCGAAGAACTCGATGACGCAGTAGCCCTCGTCCATCTGCTCGAACAGGGTCCGGTAGCGCTCCTCGCGCTCGGCGAGCGCTGCGCGCTGCGCTCGCTCGTCCGTGCGGAGGCGGCCGATCTCCGCTTCCAGTTCGTCGATCCGCCGTCTCAGGCTCTCGGTCTCGCTCACGCCTGCCACCCCGTCGACCCGCGAAACGGCCCGCGAAGTGACCCTGTATGCGGAAAGGCTCCGGTTAGGAACGCTCCGGCGACGGTTCGGCTGCCGACACGAGGCCGTCCCGTGCTCCGTCCGGGCTGCCCAAGGGGGGCCGTGCGGGTGTAGGATGCCGCTCTCGGGCGGGAGGCGCCGGCCATGGACAGGCTCTCCACGAAGGTGTGCATCGTCGGCGGCGGTCCGGCCGGCATGATGGCCGCGCTCCTCCTCGCGCGGGCGGGCCTCGACGTCCTGGTCCTGGAGAAGCACGCCGACTTCCTGAGGGATTTCCGCGGCGACACGATCCATCCCTCGACCCTCGACGTGATGGAGGAACTCGGCCTGCGCCGGGCCTTTCTCGCCCTGCCGCATCGCAAGGTCGCGACGCTGACGGCCTATGTCGGGGCCGACAGTTTCGGCATCGCCGATTTCCGGCACCTGCCGACGCGCAACCGCTTCATCGCCATGATGCCCCAATGGGACTTCCTCGACTTCCTAGCCGGCGTCGGGCGGCGCTATCCGGGCTTCCGCCTGCTCATGGAGACGGAAGGCGACGCGCTGATCGAGGAGGATGGCCGCGTCGTCGGTGTCCGGGCACAGGCGCCCGCGGGCCCGATCGAGATCCGAGCCGACCTCGTCATCGCGGCGGACGGGCGCCATTCCCGCATCCGCGAGCAGGGCGGATTCGAGCGGGAGGAGTTCGGCGCGCCGATGGACGTGCTCTGGTTCCGCCTCGGCCGCCGGCCCACCGACGCCGACGCGACGGGCGGACGTTTCGGGCGGGGCAGCATCCTCGTCACCCTCGACCGGGGCGATTACTGGCAATGCGCCTACGTGGTGCCGAAAGGCGGCGACGCGGATCTGAGGGCGCGCGGTCTCGACGCGTTCCGCGCCGCGGTGGCGGGCCTTGCGCCGTTCCTCGCCGACCGGGTCTGCGAGCTTGAGGATTGGGGAGCGGTGAAGCTCCTCACCGTCCGTGTCGATCGGTTGAAGCGCTGGCACCGACCGGGTCTGCTCTGCATCGGGGACGCCGCGCACGCGATGTCGCCGATCGGCGGCGTCGGGGTGAACCTCGCGGTTCAGGACGCGGTGGCGGCCGCGAACCTCCTCAGCGCGCCGCTCCTCGAAGGGCGCCTGACGGAGGACGATCTCGCCAAGGTGCAGGCCCGGCGGATGCCGCCGACGCGCATGACCCAGCGCCTCCAGCGCCTCGTACAGGACCGGGTCATCGCCCGCGTCCTCGACGGGTCCGGCGCGCCGCTCGCGCCACCCCTGGCGCTACGCCTCCTCGGCCGGGTGCCCTGGTTGCAGCGATTGCCGGCCCGCCTCGTCGGGCTCGGCTTCCGCCCCGAGCACGTCTCGGTTCCTCAGGCCGTCGCGCCGTAGACGCGGTCGGCCCGGCTCTCGAAGGCGTCGGTGAACTTGCGGAAGGCCTTGTCGAACATCTTGCCCATCAGGAGGCCGAGGGCGAAGCTCTTGAATTCGTAGGTGATGAAGAAGTCGATGCTGCAGCCGCCGTTCGGCCCCGGCTTGAACGCCCAGCGGTTCTCCAAGTGCCGGAAGGGACCGTCGATATACTCGGCGGTGATCTTCAGCGCCGCCCGGTCGAGCGTGACGCGGGTGGTGAAGCGCTCGCGGATCGCCTTGTAGCCGACCGCCATCTCGGCGACGAGGACCTCGACGCCCTCGCCCGGTCCCGGCTGCCGCCTGAGCACGCGCAGGGATTCGCACAGCGGCAGGAATTCGGGGTAGCGCTCGACGTCGGCCACGAGGTCGTACATCTGCTCGGGGCTGTGGCGCACCGCGCGCGTGATGCGGAAGGAGGGCATCGGGGATCCGGGTTCAGGCCTGGAGGCGGGCGAGGCGGGCCGCCTTGAGCCGGGCGAAATCGTCGCCGGCATGGTGGGAGGAGCGGGTGAGCGGGGTCGCCGAGACGAGCAGGAAACCCTTGGCGTAGGCGGTGGTCTCGTAGCCCTTGAACTCGTCCGGGGGAACGAAGCGCACGACCTCGTGGTGCTTCTTCGTCGGCTGCAGGTACTGGCCGATGGTCAGGAAGTCCACGTCGGCCGAGCGCAGATCATCCATGAGCTGCACGACCTCGTTCCGCTCCTCGCCGAGGCCGACCATGATCCCGGATTTGGTGAAGATGGTCGGATCAAGCTCCTTCACCCGTTGCAGGAGGCGCACCGAGTGGAAGTAGCGGGCACCCGGCCGCACGGTCAGATAATTGCCCGGCACCGTTTCGAGATTGTGGTTGAACACGTCCGGCTTGGCCGCGACCACGACCTCCAGCGCCGCATCCTTCCGCAGGAAATCGGGGGTGAGGATCTCGACCGTGGTGCCCGGGCTGCGGACCCGGATCGCCGCGATGGTGCGCGCGAAGTGCTCCGCTCCCCCGTCCGCGAGGTCGTCCCGGTCGACGCTCGTGATCACGACGTGGTGCAGGCCGAGCTTGGCCACCGCATCGGCGATCTTCTCGGGCTCGTCCGGATCGAGGGCGCCGGGCAGGCCGGTCCGCACGTTGCAGAAGGCGCAGGCCCGCGTGCAGGTGTCGCCCATGATCATGAAGGTGGCGTGCCGCTTCTCCCAGCACTCGCCGATATTCGGGCAGCCCGCCTCCTCGCAGACGGTGACGAGGCCGTGCTCGCGCACGATGGCGCGGGTCTCGGCATAGGCCGGCGATCCCGGCGCCTTCACGCGGATCCAGTCGGGCTTGCGCGCCTGCACCGGCTGGTCCGGCCTGTGCGCCTTCTCCGGGTGGCGCAGGCGGACGGGGGTGGCCGGACGGGGATCGTTCTGGAGGAGATCGAGGACGACGGCCATGCCACACCGCGCGAGGACTTGGCCCACGCTCGAGGGCGGGGCGTCGGATGATCCTGGGATCGGAACCCCTGACTTAGGGCCTCCCGGGCGCGCCCGCAAACCGGCGCGGCGGCGCGTCGCGACAGGCGCGCCCGTCAGTAACGCATGCTGCGCCCGCGGATGGCCCGGTAGATCGTGATGATGATGACGGCACCGATCGTCGCGGAGAGCAGGTTCCGCCAGAAGCCGAACACCGCGATGTCGAGCTTGGCCGCGAGGAAGTTGCCGAGCAGGCCGCCGAGGATGCCCATGATGATGTTCGAGAACAGGCCCATGTCGGCCGAGGTGAACTTCTCCGCGAGCCAGCCCGCGATCGCCCCGATGAGGATCGCCATCAGGAAGCCGACCCCGGGCTGTCCGAGCGCGCCGTAGACCTGTCCGTCCATGTAGCCGATCCCCTGCTTTGGTGGTGGCGGAGCATGGTCCGAAGCCGCACCGGGAGTCCAGCCTGCGGGCACCGCGGGGCGCTGCCCGACGGCCGTGCAGGGAACCGGAACCGTGTTCGGAGGGCTGCCGTTACAGGCGGCATTCGGGTGCCGGAGGCGGCGCCCCCACCATCGAAGGGACAGGCCCCGTGACCATCAGAACCGTTCTCGCCGCAATCCTCGTCGCCGGCCTCCCGAGCCTCGCCCTGGCCCAGGAGACGGCCAAGCCCGAGATGGCCAAGCCCGAGATGGCCAAGCCCGAGGCGGCGCCCTCGGCCACGGCCTCGCCGACGCCGAACTCGTCCTCCGCCGCGGCGGTCGCCGAGGGCGGTATGAAGATGGCCGACAGCGCCACCGCGAAGGTGCAGTTCATCACGACCCAGCCCGCCGACACCCTCACGTCGAAGCTCGTCGGCCTCACCGTCTACAACAACAGCAACGAGACGGTCGGCGAGATCGAGGATTTCGTGATCCTCGACGGCAAGACGATCCACGCCGTTATCATCGGCGTCGGCGGCTTCCTCGGCATTGGGGAGCGCTACGTTGCGGTCAGCCCGGCGAGCGTCACGCTGTCGAAGAAGGACGACAGGCTGCGCGCCCTCGTCAACACATCGAAGGACGAGCTCAAGAACGCTCCCGCCTTCGAGTACAAGAAGAAGTCCTGAGGCGCGGCGGGTCCCCGTCCGCGCAATGCGCACGCGGGCCTCGCGTCCCGTGCATGGACGGGGACCCGTAGGGCGCTCCCCGAACCCGTCAAGAATTTCCTAACACGAGGTTCACGGCTACGCTTGTCCACAGTGATGGATGAATCGGAGCGGTGATGGTCTCGGCGTTGCGCAGGGCGGTACGGTGGCGGCAGGCGATGCGGGAACGGGACCTGCGCCTCGGCACGAGCGGCTGCGCCAGGGCGCCGGCCGCGGAGAGCCGGGAGACCCCGTCTTCCCCAGGGCGCGGCCTCACGGCGCGCGAACTGATCCGGATGGCGCAGGCTGCCCGGCGCAGCCCGCAGGCGGGGCTCGGCGCGGAGCGCGAGGGCTGAACGGCGGCGCCGGACGCCGGTCCGGCGCTGCCGCCCGATGGCGCGCCGCTTCCCTGACAGAGGGGTCCGGACCGTCCTGCGCCGAGACGCAGGATGCGGGCCGGGATGGAGGGCGTCAGCCGTGGCCGGCCATGCTCAGGGCCACCACCCGGCAGATGTTGCGGGCGGGCTCGTTGAGGATCGTCTGCGCAGCCGTGATCTCCCGCTCCGGCCGAGTCGGGGTAGCCGCTGCCACCGTCGCGGCCGCGGGCACCGGTTCCGGAGCGCCGCGCCCGCGCTTCTCGTAGAAGGCATTGCCCCCGGCGAGCGCCACGTAATGCATGTTGCCGTAGGGGTAGCGGCGCCCGGCCGTGTGGAAGAACATGGCGCGGCCCACTTGCGGATGGCGCTCGCCGGCGAGCACGGCGTCGGCCACCTGCTCGATGCGCGGCCGGTCCTGCGCCCGCATCGGCTTCGTCAGGACGCCGGTGGCGAATTGCCGGGGCTGGCCGACCACGTCGCAGATCCGGTTCGGGTAGGCGGTCGCGTCCACGCGGTTCATCACCACGGTGCCGACCGCGAGCAGGCCCTCCTCGTCGCTGCGGTTCGATTCGAAGTACATGGCGCGGGCGAGGCAATCGCGCTCGGCCGGAGTCGCCGCGACGGGCGTGGCCCGGCCGATCGATCCCGTTGTCAAATCAGTATTCGGGCTGAGTTGGCAGGCGCCGAGGCCCGGCAATGCAAGAACAAGTCCAAGATAGACGGCCGATCTCGTGCCCCGGATAGCCTGCATGCAGCCCCTCTCGACCTCTGTTTCGAATCGTTGCCGTCAGTGATGCCTGAAGCCAAGCTTGATGGCAAATCGGCTATAGCCTGAGGGTGCTCGCGCAGGACTTTCCGGAGACCCTTCGGAAGCGCAGGCGCGGCTTCGTGAACAGGCTGCGGAGGCTGGCCTAACCTGCTGGCGCCGCTGCCCTTCCGTGGCCGTGGCCCCGCCGGCCCGCCGCGCTTGGCCGGGCCGGTGTTGCCGTCCTGTTCTTGTGGGCCTGCGCGGGATCGTGTCTACCGCCGGTCCTTGCCCGCCCTGCGGGCAAACCCTGCGAATCGGGAGCCTCCCTTGCCTCACACGAACGCCGGCGGATCACGTCGCGGTGCGCGGTTCGGCTTCTCGCGCGCGCGCCACGGGTCGTCCCGCAGGGTGTTGCTCGCGGCTCTTCTCCTCGCGACCGTGCCGGCCCAGGCGGAGACCTTCGCCTGCATCACCAAGGGTGCGACCACCGTATTGAAGGACGGCAGCCCCGAGGTGGTCGATGCTGTCGAGGGCAAGGGTGTCTCGGTCAGCCTCGAGGCGAAGGGGATGAGCCTCGTCCTCATCAACGATTCGAACAGCGCGGTCGCCCGCTTCGCCTGCCGTCGGGATCGGCTACGGTCCAGCGTCGTCGAGTGCACGCGACCCGACGAGACCCTGCGCCTCAACCGGCGCACCGGTGTGATGCTGCGAACCGTCACGACGAAGGGCGTGGATTTCGTGCTCTCCCTCGTCCTGGTCTGCACCCGCCCGAAATCGGCGCCGCCAGCGAGCGGCTAACCCCTTCGCGGTGGGGCGGCCTGCCGCCCCAGGATTTCCTGCGCGGGGCCGAGGAAGGCGCTCGTCGGCACCGCGAAGGAGGGACCCGGCGGTCCGCCGGCCCGGGGACCGGCGACGAGGACGCCGATCACCGTCGGCTGACCGTCCTCGACCTGAAGCAGGGCCGATCCGGATTCGCCCGGAATCGCGCGGCAATCGTGGACGAGGAGCGGGGCCGGCCCCTCCGTGAGGCGAGCGGCGCAGCTCCTCTGCGCGCTCATGAGCTGGGAGGTCGTGCGTCGATAGCCCGCCCGCTGGATGTCGATCCGGGTCCTGCGCTCCCCGCCGGCGGCAACGAGGTGCTCCAGGGCCAGGGGCTTGATCGGGATCGGGCTCGCGAGCTCGATCAAGGCCCAGTCATTCGGCATGTTCGGCCGACTCGTCCCGTAGGCATAGGTGTAGTCGGGCGGCTTCCGCACGCTGCTGGCGAGGGCGTGAGCGAGATAGCGACCCTGATCGTAGCCGGCCACGAAGTGGATCGAGTCCGGCTCGACCCAGCGTCGGCGCGCCCGATCCCAGAGACAATGCGCGGCTGTCAGGACGAGGCGGGGCCCGATCAGCGTCGCCGTGCAGAATTGCCGGCTTCCCGGCCCCGTCACGACGTTGAGCTTGCCGATCGCGGCGAAGGGCCAGCGAGCGGGATCGACCGTGATCTCCTCGGCCAGAGCGGTCTCGCCCGCGAGAATGAACCCCGCGAGGATCAGGCAGACTCGGGACGGCCCCCGCACGCGAAATCCTCCCCGGCGCACCGCCGGCTCCGCCCGGCAGATAGCCCGGGAGCACCGTGCGTCAAGCCGGCAGAGCCGCTCAGGCCGCGATGCCGGCGGTCTGGGGACTCGGCGCGGTGGCGGGGCGGTCCTCGTCGAGCCACTGAGCCGAGAGGTGGATGGCTGCCGCGTGCACGATGTGTCCGCTGCCGTCACGCACCGTCACGCGCAGGCCGCGATGCAGGTGCCGTTGGGGCCAATCGCCCGCGATCTCGCACAGGACGCGCAGGGCCTCATCCGAGACGGCGCCCCGGTCGACGCATTCCGCGCCGTACTCGTCGAGGGTCGTCACCTGGCTGTCGTGAACGTCGAAGAAGTAGCGGGCCATGGGTGCATCCGGCGAGTCGACGAGGGTTGGCTGGCGCGTCACCAGCGCGATGCGAAGCGCGGTCGGGCGACGGCTCCGAGCTAGAAACTTGGCCTGACCGCGGCATTAACAAAGTTTAAGTGCATAAACGTACTTGGACAAGCGCGACGCGTAAAAGCTTCGCTCCGTCGTGATGCAACTCCTGATCGGAACATTTCCGGCGATGGTATTCAACGATACCGCGCGGAGTTGCACTTGCAACCTTGCACTAAAGTACGACGCCGGAACCGGCCTCGAAACGGCGTTTTGCTGATTCGCGCTCGCGAAGCGCCCCTCACTTCTGTGCGAAGCCCGCGGCGAGGTTGATGCCGAGGGCCAGGATGCTCGTGTTGAAGAAGAAGGCGTAGATCGTCTGCAGGGTGACGACGCGCCTCATCATCTTCGCGGTGATGTCGGTGTCGGAGGTCTGCGAAGTCGCCCCGATCGTCACCGAGAAGTACAGGAAGTCCCAGGCGTCCGGCGCCTCGTCCCCGTTGAAGTCGAGCCCGCCCCGCGCGCCGCCCGCCTCCCCCTCGCCGTAGTAGAGATGCGCGTAGTGGATCGCGAAGACGACCTGCACGAAGGCCCAGGCGCAGACAAGGGTCGCGGCGGCGAGAACGAGATGGGGGGCACGCATCGGATCGTCTCCCCGCTCACCGAGGACCAGCATGGCCACCGCGCCGATGCTGGCAGCCGCCGCGAGCAGGGCGAAGACCGAGATCACCATCGCGCTGTCGTCGAGGCGGGAGGCCTCGCCGCGAAGCGTCGCCGGGTCGCGGGCGGCCCGCCAACCGACGAGGGCGACGTAGACGCAGACGCCGAGGCACCAGCCGATGAGGAGGCGCGTGGCGAGCGACTCGACGGGGAGCGCCACGGCGAGCGCCGCGACGAGGAGCAGCGAGGCGAGGAGACGCGGGCGCAGCCAGAACGCGCGCAAGGGGTTCGTCATGCCCGTCCGTCTCCCACGATCCCGGCCGCGCCCGCGCCTCAGAATTCGAGCCCGAGCTTCACCCGGACGGCGTGGCGCTCGAAATGGCTGAGGTCGAATGCGCGCCGGGTGTAGCTCGGATCCCGGTCGTGCCCGGCGATCTGCGCGGAATAGGCCAGCGTCACGAATGCCTTTTCCGTGATGCGGTGATAGAGGGCCGGCCCGAGGAAGACCGCGTGGCCCTCGAAACGGTTGAGGAACGCCCCGTCATAGGCACGCAGGTAGCGGAGCTCCGGACCGAGGAACGTGTCCTTGCCCACCCGCGCGACGACGGCGTGCGACCACAGGAAGGTCGAGGAGCGGTCGACCTCGCGCGATCCGCGCAGGCGGCCCACGCTCGGCTCGAAACTGATGTTGCTGCCGTACCAGATCGTGTCCGGAACGAGCCGGATGTCGAACTGCAGCACGCTCTCCATATCGAAGATGTCCGCCCCCTGCCCTTCGATCGGCAGCACCCGGGCGTAGCGGGGGCGCAGTTCCACCGCGAGCCCGAGCGGATTGTCGGCCGACGCCTTGAGGAACCGGACCTTGAACTCCGCCGAGGCCCCGTCGAAGGTGCCGTAGGACTTGTCGGGCAGGTCGGCGATGTTGCGGACGCTGCGAACGTCGGCGAAGACGCCGAGATCGATGCTGAAATTCTCGGCCGGGTCGAACTGATAGCTGAGCTTGGTGTTCGAGACCCCGTAATGCGATGGGCCCGGACCGGCGCGGCGCTTGCTGAACCGGCCGACGCTGTCGAGCAGAATCTCCTGTTCGCCCTTCTTGCCCGTCTCCGAGCCTTCCGTGAAGCCGAACAGGTTCTCGGTATCGACCTCGTCCTCCGAGCCGGACGATGCGCCGCCGGCACCCTGGCCCCCGCTCTTGGCCTCATCCTTGGGCTTGGCATCGTCCTTGGCCTTGGCATCGCCCTTGGCCTTGGCATCGCCCTTGGCCGCGCTGCCCTGCCCCGCCAGGGCAGGCGCCGGCACGGCCGAAAACGGGCCGGCGAGACACAGGATGACGAGGAAGAGGCGGACGGGATGACACGGTCTCATCGGCGCGACTCGGAAGCGACAGGCCCCGATCGACCGTCTTCCGAACCGGATGGCATGCCGGCCCGCGTCCTGACTGCATCCGCACGGACACATTTGTCAGAAATTCACTCATAAGTTGAAATTGTCGGGATGAAGCCCGGCATCTCCGCGTGGGATCCGCGCCCCAGCCCACCGGCGATGGATTATCGCCAGCGGATCATGAAGGCGACGCAGGCGAGGATGACGGCCGCGAACACCCAGGCCGGGCCGCCTTCCGACGCGTATCCCACCATGCCGATGAAGCCGATGACGCCGGCCCAGATCAGGGTGAAGGCAATCGGGTTCACGGTCTTACCGGCCCGACGGCCACCCGTACACACATACGCCGAAGACCTCGCCCGCGCCCGCTCCCACCCCTTCAACCGCGCGAGAACGGCAATATCGCGGCCGGCACGCGGATGTACGGCACCGGGCGCAGACATGCCGGCAAGCATTCGGCCGAGCCACCGTACCGATCAGCTGTCCGGATAAAGAAATAGCAACGGATTCGTCATTTCCTCTCGACAAAATCGCGTCTTGCCTTATCTGTTGAAGCATCGCGTCCGACGCGGTCCTCCGACACTGACGAGTTTCAAACACACCATGTCGCGCAGTCGCGTGCGGCGGTCTTTTACCGTCGAAGTGAAATCGAATGGCCGGCAGAGCCTCGGTCTCGCCATTCCATCCCGCGTTCCCGCCCCAACTCCTGTCTCGTCTGCCCGAGCCCTCGACGCCGAGAGCCTCTGGCTCAAGGCCGAGCGCGTGCCCGAGCACGTTTCGCCCGCGCCTCAGGCCGAGGCGCGGCGGGTGCTGCCGAGCCTGCTCGTCGCGGAGGCTCCGGCGCCCGAGCCCGAGATGCGGACCTTCGAGGAGCCGCCGCTGCCCCGGGTCCGCCGCGTGAAGCCGAGGACGGCGCGTTCGACGATGGCGGAGCCGGCGACTTCCGGCTCGCCGCTCCCGAAGGCCGCGAGGGTGGAGCCTGAACTCTTGCCCGCTGCCGACGCCAGCCCGTTACTCCTGCCGACCGCAGCGGAGCCCCCCGCGGGCCGCCGCAGGACCGTCGCGAAGGCGACCCCCGAGCTCGCCCGGGGCGAGCGCTGGAAGCGGCGGCTGCCCCGCGCCTGCTGGTAGGCAGCGATCCGCGGTGTTCCGCGTTGCTCTCCCGGCCGCGCCGACAGGCGCGGGCGTGATGGACAGCAGGAGGAGCATCCATGGCATCGACCCGCTCGCAGCAGTGGAACGAGGGTAGCGCGGCGAGACGCGCAGGCCAGCCGGACACGGTCAATCCCTACGAGGCCGGCTCCCAGGAGAGCGCCGACTGGCTCGACGGCTTCACCAGTGGCGAGCCGGAACAGAACGTGGATCGGCCCGAGCGCGGAGAGGGCTGAGGGCGAGTCTCGTCCGCGACGAGGCCGATCTACTCGGCCTCGTCGAAGTTGAGGGAGAGGCGGGCTCGGAACAGGACAGTCCCGCTCTCGTCCCGCACGGCTGCAACGCAATGCTGGTGGTCGGAACCGGCCTGAAATCCTTGCGCGACGGCCGACATGATCCCGACGACGCGCTCGCGCGCGATCATAGGCCCCGCGGCCTCAAATCCTTCCTTGTCCTGAATGTGCTGCGACCCGTCGTGAAGATCGATGAAATAGCGCGCCATGGAACAATCCGGTCGGGGTGACCCGAGAACAATACGGGTGCTTTAGCACGAGAACGTTTCCGGTGGGTGTCCCAACGGCCTCGGACGATTCTCGGTACCCTCGGGCACTTTGCCTCATGGGCCGCGGGTAGGAAAAACTCAGTCGTCCTGCTCCGGGTCGCCGCCGCCATTGCGCTCGTGGACGGCCGCTTCCAGACGGGCGCGGTCCTCGAGGGCGCGGATGGCATGGTGGCGGCTCAGGCTCTCGAAGAGATCCACCGCGGAGGTGCGGCCCTCCTGCGACAGGTAGGCAGCGAGACGCGCGTAGTCGCCCGCGAGGCGCTCGCTGCGGGCGGCATCCCGGGCAAGGCCCGCGACGGTGGTCTCGAAGGCGGTGAGGGTCGGGTCGGATGCGCGCATCGGCCAGGGTCCGGGCTCGGGCGCGCGATCGCCGTGCGCGAGCCTCGACGAGATGACGAAGCTTGGCGGCTCCGGTTCCACGGGCCCTCCCCCAGCGTCCGTTAACGCTCCACTCACCTTGTCGCGCGGGATCCGTCACCCGGGGCGGATCGCTGTGCGCCAGCGCATCCGCCGATACGGCAGGCGGCCCTAACCCCGTCGCCTCGTGCGAGAGGGGGCGGGGACGATGGCCTCGAAGGTTCTGCTGGTGCTCACGGTCGTCGCATTTCTGGTCAGCGGCCGGGCGCCGGGCATGCGCGAGTTGCGCAATCCGGATGCGGAGCCGGGCGGCCGCGTCGCTCTGGCGGCCAAGCGCGAGGCCGTCTGAGCGCGCCGGGCCGCGGCTCGCGGCAGGCCGCCAGACATTGCTCTCGCATGGAGTAGAGCCCGTGCCGCGAGGCGCGGAAGCCCGAGGCCGGCGCGGATGCGCGTCGACCGGCCGAGGCCCACGCCACGGGGGCGTGCCGGCGACGGCAAGGCGGATGAGACGGCCGCGACAGGGGTCGAATGAAGCGGAGCCAGGGCGATCAGGCCGGAGGCGGGCGGCCTCTGCCCTTAAACGCTGCGCCGACGCTTTGGCCGGGCGGGCCGCTTTCGTGCCGGCTTCTTGCCCGAGGCCGACCGGCCCGTGGCAGCCCGCGTCATCTCGGACAGGGCGATCTGCTGCTGGCGCCGTGCGGTCGATGTGGCCATGCCCATCCACCAGCCGGCCGCCTGATTGGCAGCGGAGAGCCAGAGGCTCAGTGCGGGATTCTTCATGTGGACCTCTCGGGAGCAGGAGACCGCTCGCGGGTCAACGCACGGGCGTGGATCCCGTTACCGTCCGAAGCCCTGCTGAAACATGCGCGCGAAGGTCTCCCGCATCTGGTCGGGGCTCTGCGAGACCGAGGACAGCCAATTCTTCAGAAGCGCATCGGGAGCGAAGCGATCCATCTCGGCCAGCATCCGCTTCTCCATCTCGGCCAGGAGAGCTGCCTGCATAGGCTGGACATCCGGAAGTCCGAAGAACGCTCGAGCTTCCTCAGGTGTGCAATCGATATTGACGCTGATTTTCATGTTCTCTCCTAAGACTCCGGTTGACATATCGCCGTGTCGGCGTTCGTACGAAAGGAGCGCTCCGGGTGTTTGGCATCCAAGATTTCATAAATACGACACAAAACCCGATTGTTCGTCGCGAATACCGGAAACTGTGGGGTCCGTCGCACATTTGTTAACGCCATGTCGCGACCCGCTCGCTAAAGGCGCATCCACGCAATGATGGATGAGCGAGCTGTGACCTCAGGCGGCCCTGAATACGTGATCGATGCGCCCGACATGGATTGGAACTACGAGCCGTCTCGGGAAGAGCTTTTCAGATCGTTGCGATCCCCTCTCTACACGACCGATGCGGACGGCTGGCTGACGTACTACAACGCGGCCGCCGCGGAACTCTGGGGCTATCCCCCCTCTCTGGGCGAGGCTCGCTGGTGTGGTTCCTGGCGCATCTACACGCCGGACGGCAGGCACCTCCCGCTCGACCAATGCCCGATGGCCGTCGCTCTGAAGGAAGGGCGGGCGGTCCGCGGCGTACAGGCGGTGCTGGAACGTCCTGACGGGTCCCGCCGCCCCTTCATGCCCTACCCGACCCCGCTCTACGATCGAGCGGGTCGCCTCGTCGGCGGCTCGAACATCCTCCTGCCCCTCGACTGAGCCTCGAAGGGGCGCCCGGGGCATCGATCTGGCTCCCGGCGCCCGGGCAGCGTGCGACCCGCGTATGTCGGGTCTCCGGTCAGGTATGGATCACGCGGCCATAGGCGTCGAGCACGCTCTCGTGCATCATTTCCGAGAGCGTCGGGTGGGGGAAGACCGTGTGCATCAGCTCTTCCTCGGTCGTCTCCAGCGTCATCGCGACGACGTAGCCCTGGATCAGCTCGGTCACCTCGGCCCCGACCATGTGAGCGCCGAGCAATTGCCCCGTCTGGGCGTCGAAGATCGTCTTGATCAGTCCGTCCGGTTCGCCGAGGGCGATGGCCTTGCCGTTACCCGCGAAGGGGAAGCGGCCGACCTTGACCGAGAAGCCCTGCTCCTTCGCCTTGGCCTCGGTCAGCCCCACGCTCGCGATCTGTGGCTGGCAGTAGGTGCAGCCGGGGATCTTGCCCTTGTCCATCGGGTGCGTGTGCAGGCCCTTGATGGTCTCGATGCAGATCACGCCCTCGTGCTCGGCCTTGTGGGCGAGCATCGGCGGCCCGGCCACGTCACCGATCGCGTAGACCCCGGGCACGTTGGTGCGGCCGAGCCCGTCGGTGACGACGATGCCGCGGTCGATTTTCACGCCGAGCTTCTCGAGGCCGAGATTCTCGATGTTGCCGACGACGCCGACCGCCGAGATCAGTTTTTCGGCCGTGATCTGCTGCGACTTGCCGTCCCCGGCCTCCACCGTCGCCGTGACCGAGTCGGAGCCCTTCTCGACCTTCGTCACCTTGGCGCCGGTGAGGATCTTGATCCCCTGCTTCTCGAAGCGCTTGCGGGCGAGGCCGGCGATCTCGGCATCCTCGACGGGCAGGATCTGGGGTAGCAACTCCACCACCGTCACCTCGGCGCCCATGGTGCGGTAGAACGAGGCGAATTCGATGCCGATGGCCCCCGAGCCCATCACGAGCAGGCTTTTGGGCATCTTCTCGGGCACCATGGCCTCGTAATAGGTCCAGATCTGCTTCTTGTCGGGCTCGATGCCGGGGATGGCCCGGGGGCGCGCGCCGGTGGCCACGATGATGTGCTTGGCCTGATAGGTGCCCGCGCCCTTGGCGCCCTTCGGCGCTTCGGCGCGCTTCGTCTCCTTGACGGTGACCTGGCCCGGCTGGTTGCCTTTCGCCGCGGAGTCGATCGCCGCCTCGCCCCAGATCACGTCGACCTTGTTCTTCTTGAGCAGCATGCCGACGCCGCCGTTGAGGCGGCCGGAAACGCCCCGCGAGCGCTTGACGATGGCCGCGGCATCGAACCCGACCTTCTCCGCCGACAGGCCGTAATCGGCGGCGTGCTGCATGTAGTGGTAGATCTCGGCCGAGCGCAGCAGGGCCTTCGTCGGGATGCAGCCCCAGTTCAGGCAGATGCCGCCCAGATGCTCCCGGTCGACCACGGCGGTCTTGAACCCGAGCTGCGCCGAACGGATCGCCGTGACGTAGCCGCCGGGCCCGGCGCCGATGATGAGGACGTCGTAGGTGTCGGGCATCTGGCTCTCCGAGCGATTCCCTCCCTTGCGAGGAGGGCTGGGGTGGGGGTGGTGACGCCTGGCCGGCCTGCGCGGCAGGCGCAGCGCGCCGGCCTACACCAGCATCCCCATCGGGTTCTCGATCAGGCTCTTGAAGGCCGCGATCAACTCGGCGCCGAGGGCGCCGTCGAGGACGCGGTGGTCGCAGGAAAGGGTGCAGGTCATCACCTGCACCACGGCCGGCGCATCGCCCTTCACGACCACCCGCTTCTCGCCGGCGCCGACCGCGAGGATCGTCGATTGGGGTGGATTGATCACGGCCGTGAAGTGCTTGATCCCGAACATGCCGAGATTCGAGACCGAGGTGACGCCGCCCTGGTACTCCTCGGGCTTCAGCTTCTTGGCACGGGCGCGGGCAGCGAAGTCCTTCATCTCGTTCGAGATCGTCGAGAGCGTCTTCTGGTCGGCCTTGCGGATCACGGGAGTGAACAGGCCCCCGTCGATCGCGACCGCGACGCCGACCTCCGCGTTGTTGAAGCGCAGGATCCGGTCTTCGGCCCAGACCGCGTTCGCCGCCGGCACGCGCATCAGCGCGAGGCCCATCGCCTTGATGACGAAGTCGTTCACCGAGAGCCTAAAGAGCGGCTTGCCGTCCTTGTCCTTGCCGGCGCTGGAATTCAGCTGCTCGCGCAGCTTCATGAGCGCGTCGAGCTCGCAATCGACGGTGAGGTAGAAATGCGGAGCCACCTGCATCGCCTCGGTGAGGCGCTTGGCGATGGTCTTGCGCATCCCGTCGAGGGGCACCTCCTCGTAGGCGCCCTTGTCGTAGAAGCCGCGGACCTGATCGAGGCTGAGGCCGGCGGCCCCGGCCGCGGCGGCCTTCGGTGCGGGGGGCGGCGCGGCGGCAACCGTCCCGGCGGGGGCCTCGGCGACCTTCGGGGCCGCGGCCTTGCCCGTGCCGTTCGCGGCCGCGGCGCGCACGTCGCGCTCGATCACCCGCCCGTGAGGACCCGAGCCCTGAATGCCAGAGAGGTCGATGCCCTCCTGCTTGGCGATGCGGCGCGCGAGCGGAGAGGCGAAGACGCGCCCGCCCGCGGGCGCGGCCTGCGCGGCTCCGTTGCCCTTCGCCGCCGGCTTTGCCCCGCCGGGCGCCTCGTTCACCCGCTCGTAGCTCATGTGGCCGCCGCCCGGCGTGGTGTTCTGGGCCGCGGGGGACGCCTCCGCCTTCGGGGCCTCCGTCGGCGCTTCGGCCTGCGCCGCGCCGCCCGACGGGGCCTGGACGCTGCCCGGATCCTCACCCTCGGCGGCGATCAGCGCGATGAGGTCGTTGACCGGCACGTCCGCGGTGCCCTCGGGCACCAGGATCTTGGCGAGCACGCCCTCGTCGATGGCCTCGACCTCCATCGTGGCCTTGTCGGTCTCGATCTCGGCCAGCACGTCGCCGGACTTGACCGCGTCGCCCTCCTTCTTGAGCCACTTGGCGAGGTTGCCCTTCTCCATCGTGGGCGAGAGGGCGGGCATCAGGACGTTGATCGGCATCGCTTGATGATCCTGAGCGGCCAAGGGCCTGGAATGAGTTCGTGAGCGGTCAGTTGAGGGCAGAGCCGGGCTCGGGATCCTCGCTGCCGCCGGAGGCGAGACCCTCCCGGATCTGCGCGAAGGCCTCCTCCTCGGTGAGGCCGGTCTCGAGCGCGTAGATGCGGGCCGCGTGACGGGCGAGGTCGATCAGGAGCACGCCCCAGGTGAAGGGATCGTCGAAGGAGCGGCGCAGGGCGATGCTGACCGCCCCGTCGACGACGCTGGCGCGCAGGACCTCGACGCCGCCCTTCTCGAGGGCGTCGGGAGGCGGGGAGAGTTCCTGGAAATCCTTCATCTTACTTGTAGCAGACGCTTTTCGCGGCCTCGACCACCTCGGCCACGGTCGGCAGCGCGAGCTTCTCGAGATTCGCCGCGTAGGGCATCGGCACGTCCTTGCCGGTGATGCGCAGGACCGGCGCGTCGAGATAGTCGAAGGCGTCGACCATCAGGCGCGCCGCGATCTCGGCGCCGACGCCCGATTGCGGGAAGCCCTCCTCCACCGTGACGCAGCGGCCGGTCTTCTTGACGGATTCCACCACCGTGTCCGTGTCCATCGGCCGGATCGTGCGCAGGTCGATCACCTCGGCCTCGATGCCCTGCTCGGCCAGCGCCTGCGCGGCCTTGAGCGCGTAGGTCATGCCGATCGCGAAGGAGACGATGGTGACATCCGAGCCCTGGCGGTGGATGCGCGCCTTGCCGATCGGCAGCACGAAGTCGTCGAGCTTCGGCACCGGGAAGGATTGGCCGTAGAGGATCTCGTTCTCGAGGAAGATCACCGGGTTCGGGTCGCGGATCGCGGCCTTGAGGAGCCCCTTGGCGTCGGAGGCCGTGTAGGGCGCGATGACCTTCAGCCCCGGCACGTTCGAGTACCAGGCCGCGTAATCGTGGCTGTGCTGGGCGCCGACGCGGGCGGCGGCGCCGTTCGGCCCCCGGAACACGATCGGGCAGCCGAGCTGGCCGCCCGACATGTAGAGGGTCTTGGCGGCCGAGTTGATGATGTGGTCGATCGCCTGCATGGCGAAATTGAACGTCATGAACTCGACGATCGGCTTCAGGCCCGTATAGGCCGCGCCGACGCCGATGCCGGCAAAGCCGTGCTCGGTGATCGGTGTATCGACCACGCGCCGCGCGCCGAATTCCTGCAGCAGCCCCTGCGTGATCTTGTAGGCGCCCTGATACTCGGCGACCTCCTCGCCCATCACGAAGACGTCCTCGTCCCGGCGCATCTCCTCGGCCATCGCGTCGCGGAGCGCCTCGCGCACCGTCGTCGTCACCATCTCGGTGCCGGCGGGGAATTCCTCCATCACCGGGGCCGGAGCCTTGTTGGTGATGGTGGCGGGGGCGGCGGGCGCGCGCGGCGCATCCTCGCCGCTCTTGGCCTCGGGGGCGGGCTTCTGCGCCTGCCCCTCCGCCTGCATGTCGGGTGCGGGCGCCGGCTGGCCGCCCGCATCGGCGCCGTTGCCCTTCGGCTTGCCCCCCGAGGAGGCGGCCGCCGAGACGTCCTCGCCCTCCTCCGCGATGATCGCGATCGGCGTGTTGACGGCGACGCCCTCGGTCCCTTCTTGGATCAGGATCTTGGCGAGCACGCCCTCGTCGATGGCCTCGACCTCCATCGTGGCCTTGTCGGTCTCGATCTCGGCCAGCACGTCGCCGGACTTGATCGCGTCGCCCTCCTTCTTGAGCCACTTGGCAAGCTTTCCCTCCTCCATGGTCGGGGAGAGCGCGGGCATGAGGATGTCGGTCGCCATGGAAGGACTCTGTCGGAGGGGCGTCTGGCGGGGCGGCCTGAAGGCGAAGGAGGCGACGTGCCGTCAGGCGCGCGCTTCGAGCAGGATGTCGGTCCAGAGCTCGGAGGGATCGGGCTCGGGATCGTGGGTCGCGAATTCGGCGGAATCGTTGACGATCTCGCGCACCTTGGCGTCGGTCGCCTTCAGGTCGCCGTCGGGTACGCCGTGCAACTCGATCAGGCGCTTGCGCACCATCTCGATCGGATCGTGCTCCTCGCGCATCTTCGAAACCTCGTCCTTCGAGCGGTATTTCGCCGGGTCGGACATGGAATGGCCGCGGTAGCGGTAGGTCTGCATCTCCAGGATGTAGGGGCCCTCGCCCGTGCGGGCGTGCTGGATGGCGCGCGCCGCCGCTTCGCGCACGGTGCGCACGTCCATCCCGTCCACCTGCTCACCGGGGATGCCGAAGGAGAGGCCGCGCTTCGAGAAATCCGTCTGGGCGGAGGCGCGGACGACCGAGGTGCCCATCGCGTAGCGGTTGTTCTCGATCACGTAGACGACGGGCAGCTTCCAGAGGGCCGCCATGTTGAAGCTCTCGTAGACCTGGCCCTGATTGGCGGCGCCGTCGCCCATGTAGGTGAGGCTGACCTTGCCGTTCTTCCGGTAGGCGTCCGCGAAGCCCAGGCCGGTGCCGAGCGAGACCTGCGCGCCGACGATGCCGTGGCCGCCGAAGAACTGCTTCTCGCGGGAGAACATGTGCATCGAGCCGCCCTTGCCGCGGGAATACCCGCCGCGGCGCCCGGTCAGCTCGGCCATCACGCCCCTCGGCTCCATGCCGCAGGCGAGCATGTGGCCGTGATCCCGGTATCCGGTGATCACCTGATCGCCCTCCTCCGCGGCCATCTGCATGCCGATGACCACGGCTTCCTGGCCGATGTAGAGGTGGCAGAAACCGCCGATCAGGCCCATGCCGTAGAGCTGGCCCGCCTTCTCCTCGAAGCGGCGGATCAGCAGCATCTCGTGATAGGCGTGGAGGTCCTCGTCGCGGGTGAATTGCGGCGCGTTCGGTGCGGGCCGGTGGGCGGCTTCCGGAGAGCCCTTCGCCTCGGGCTGCGCCTGCGACTGAGCTTCATCGGGCTTCGGCTGCCCCGCTTCCTTCGCGGCATCCATCGGCGACCTCCCGTGATCTGTCTCTCAGCCACGGTGTAGTGCACGGTCTGCCGGAAAGCGAGGGCCGCCCCTCTGACACCGCCGCGCTCTTGTCAGAGGTGCGGGGCGCCATTTCGATCGTGGGTTGAGTGGCTGCTCGCACCTGCGGCGGCACGTTGCCGAATGCGCGGGAGGTCGGCCGATCAGGGATCGATGATCACGACATCGTTGGCGTGAACGCGGCCGAGCACGACCCGGGCGCGCTCCTCCAGGAGGTCGCGGTCGATCTGCTCGCTGCGCAGGAGGGCGACCCGGTGCTCCCAGACCGCCCGGTCGGCCTTGACGGCGGCAAGCTCCCGGATCAGCCCGAAGGCCTGCTCCTTGACCGCGCGCTTGGCCTCCAGGCCGCGGCTGCCGTTCTCCGCCTGATGGACGAAGTAGCTGACGACGAGGGCCGACACGGTCCAGAGACCGAGCGGCATGAGGACGGATCTGACGCGGCGGCGGACGACCATGGGCCGACCATCGCCGCGCAAGGTTAACAAAGGCTTCAGGGCGCCAAGCGCGCTGCCCGGTCGAGGCTGTCCGTCAGCGCCCGGCGAGCTGCCTGATCGCGGCGCGGCCGGCGTAGCGACCCTGGGGTCCGAGGCCCTCCTCGATGCGGATCAGCTGGTTGTACTTCGCCAGCCGGTCCGAGCGGGCGAGCGAGCCGGTCTTGATCTGCCCGCAATTCGTGGCCACCGCGAGGTCAGCGATGGTCGAGTCCTCGGTCTCGCCGGAGCGGTGGGACATCACCGCCGTGTAGCCGGCGCGCTGGGCCATATCGACGGCCGCGAGCGTCTCGGTGAGCGAGCCGATCTGGTTGACCTTCACGAGGATCGAATTCGCCGTGCCGGACGCGATGCCGCGGGACAGGCGCTCGACATTCGTGACGAAGAGGTCGTCGCCGACGAGCTGGCAGCGATCGCCGACCTTGTCCGTCAGGAGCTTCCAGCCCTCCCAATCGTCCTCGGACATGCCGTCCTCGATCGAGACGATCGGGTACTTGGCCACGAGCTCGGCGAGGTAGTCGACCTGGGTGGCGATGTCGCGGGTCCTGCCCTCGCCCTCGTAATGGTAGGCGCCGTCCTTGAAGAACTCGGTCGCCGCGCAGTCGAGCGCCAGCACCATGTCGGTGCCGGGCTTGAAGCCGGCGGACGCGATCGACTCCATCACGAAGTCGAGGCCGGCCTCGGCCGAGGGGAGATTCGGGGCGAAGCCGCCCTCGTCGCCGACATTCGTGTTGTGGCCGGCCTTCTTGAGCGCGCTCTTCAGCGTGTGGAACACTTCCGAGCCCATGCGCACGGCCTCGGCGAGCGAGGTCGCGCCCACCGGCATGATCATGAATTCCTGGAAGTCGATCGGATTGTCCGCGTGCGCGCCGCCGTTGATGATGTTCATCATCGGCACCGGCAGCACCCGGCCCTGCACGCCGCCGATGTAGCGGTAGAGCGGCAGGCCGGACGCCTCGGCCGCGGCCTTGGCCACGGCGAGAGAGACGCCGAGAATCGCGTTCGCGCCCAGGCGGGCCTTGTTCGGCGTGCCGTCGAGTTCGATCATCGCCTCGTCGATCGCGACCTGATCCTCGGCGTCCATGCCGCCGATCGCGTCGAGGATCTCGGTCTGCACCGCGTTGACGGCCTTGCGCACGCCCTTGCCGGAGAACCGCGCCTTGTCCCCGTCGCGCAGCTCCACGGCCTCGTGGGCTCCCGTTGAGGCGCCAGAGGGCACCGCGGCGCGGCCGAAGGAGCCGTCCTCGAGGAGGACGTCGACCTCGACGGTGGGGTTGCCCCGGCTGTCCAGGATCTCGCGGGCAGCGATGTTGGTGATCGCGGTCATCTTTGGTCCCCCTCTCGAGGCGGCGGGCTTACATCGTCCAGCCCGGGTTCGGTCCGACGCGGGCGCCACAGGCCGGCAGGCGCCGCGGGCCGAAACGCGGGAATCGGCGCTCGGGCTTATCCGTCAACGAGGGGCGGCGGGCAAGCGCCTGCACGCGCCGGGGCTCGGCCGGTCCGGGAGCCCGGGGCGCCAGGCGTGGCTGCTGCGGTCGGGGATGCGCGCGGGCCGTCCGCAGCGTATAGGGCGGTGTCATGACGAATGAGACGACGAACACGGCTCCCGCCAACCTGCAGCTCGGCCAAGCGACGCTGCAACCGGGATCGCCCGAGGAGGCCCGCCTCGACCGGGTGCCGAACCCGCACGCCGACACGGACTATCTCGCCCGCTTCACCGCGCCCGAATTCACATCCCTCTGCCCCGTGACCGGGCAGCCCGATTTCGCGATTCTCGTGATCGACTACGTGCCGGACCGCTGGCTCGTGGAGTCGAAATCCCTGAAGCTCTATCTCACGAGCTTCCGCAACCACGGCGCCTTTCACGAGGATTGCACGGTGGCGATCGGCAAGCGGCTGACGGCACTTCTGGAGCCGCGCTACCTGCGCATCGGCGGCTTCTGGTATCCGCGCGGCGGAATCCCGATCGATGTCTTCTGGCAGACGGGCGAGCCCCCGAAATCCGTCTGGCTGCCCGATCCCGGCGTGCCGCCCTACCGGGCGCGCTGAGACCCGCACGAACGAGAAGAGCGGCCGGTGATCACCGGCCGCCCTCCAAGACGTCTAGGGATGGCTCGACTCAGTAGCCGTAATAGCCGTAGCCCGGACGGTCGTAGTAGCCGTCGCGGGAATAGGCGTCGCGCGCCGCACCCGCCGCGATGGCACCCGCCGCAAGGCCGGCGATGCCGAGGCCGACGGCTGCGCCCGTGCCGATGCCGCGGCGGCCGCGATAGCCGTGCCCGTAGCCGTAGGCGTGGTTGTGACCGTAGCCGTATCCGTGGCCGCGCGGACGGGCATCCGCGGAGGTGGCGGCCATGGTGCCGACCGAGAGAGCAACAGCGGAGATAAGGGCGAGCTTGCGCATGATATCCTTTCGTGAGCTATGACACGATTGGAGTGTCCAACGTCTCTCCTGCCAAGGCGTTCCCCGGAAAGTCGAATCGAATCCAGGCCGTTCCTTGGAAGGCCTCCGGCTTCATCCGGGAAGAACTGGCTCTCGGCTCCCTAGATCCGCGGCGATGCCGCCTCATCCCCTCCCCTTCGCCACCCGGTCGAAAGCCTGCAGGGTTTCGAGGAGCGCCGGCATGTCTCTCAGGGCCACCATGTTCGGGCCGTCGGAGGGGGCGCGGTCGGGGTCCGGATGCGTCTCGATGAACAGGCCCGCCACGCCGACCGCCACCGCCGCGCGGGCGAGAACGCCGACGAACTCCCGCTGCCCGCCCGAGGTCGCTCCCTGACCGCCCGGCTGCTGCACCGAGTGGGTCGCATCGAACACCACCGGCAGGCCGCCCGTCACCTGCGCCATGATGGGAAGGCTCCGCATGTCGGAGACCAGCGTGTTGTAGCCGAACGACGCCCCGCGCTCGGTGACCAGAACGTTGCCGTTGCCCGTCCCCGTCACCTTGGCGGCGACGTGCGCCATGTCCCAGGGGGCGAGGAACTGGCCCTTCTTCACGTTCACGACACGACCCGTCGCGGCGGCCGCCAGCAGCAGGTCCGTCTGTCGGCAGAGGAAGGCCGGGATCTGGAGGACGTCGACCACCTCGGCCGCCGCCGCGCACTGCTCGGCCTCGTGCACGTCGGTGAGCACGGGCAGGCCGAATCGCTCCTTGATCTCGGCGAAGATCGGCAGGGCCCCGGACAGGCCGAGGCCGCGGGCCGAGCCCGCCGAGGTCCGGTTCGCCTTGTCGAAGGACGCCTTGAAGACGAGGCCGATGCCGAGGCGTCCCGTCATCTCCTTGAGCGCCGCCGCGATCTCGAGTGCGTGGGTGCGCCCCTCGAGTTGGCAGGGGCCGGCGATCAGCGCGAAGGGCCGGTCGTTGGCGAAGGTGACCTCGCCCGCGCGGACGGTGACCGGCGGGCAGGAGGCGGCTGAGGGGGCGTTCGGGCTCGACATGGAGCGCGGTCTATCCCGCGGATGCGGCCGGCGAAAGGCCGGCGCGGCTGCGCAGGATCGCGGGTTCGCGCGGCCGGAGCACGCAGACCGTGAGGTTCTGGCCGAGCCCGTCCCCGCGCGGCCCGGTCTCGCAGCGCAGGCTCGCCCGCCCGACGCTGCCCTCTTGCGGCGCGCCCGCGAGGAGCGAATCCTGGTGCAATCGGAGGGCGAGGACCGTGGCCTCGTCGCGCGGGGCGCCTGCGAGCCCTTCGGCAGCGAGCCCGACCAGGGTGAAGAAGCGGCGATCCGGTTCGCGCTCGTGCGAGCCGAGAACGAGCCGGGCGGGTTTGCGGCACTCGAGGCTCATCCTGTCGGCATCGGCCGCGCGAAAGACGGCGAGCGATCCCTGCCGCCCCGCCACCGAGGCGCCGGTGGCGCGGATCATCCGCGCGGCGAGCGCGTCGCAGGCGTCGGCCAGGGCCGGTCCGGCACAGGCGAGGAGCAGAGGCAGGGCGAGGAGAGAGGCGCGCATGGCCCAGGTCTAGCGCGGACGGGCCGCCTCGTCAGCGGGCGCGAGAGACCCGGTGATGTCGTCCGCGCCCGCCCCGAGGCAGGTGCGGTACGCGTTGCCCCGGAGCACGCGGGGCAGCCGCAACGGGCGAGCGCCGCTCGCGTCGCTCAGCGTGCCCGTCAGGGCTTCGGCCGAGACCGTGCCCTCGAAGGAGATGGGGCCGGTCACCGTCAGCGCCGTGAAGGCGACCGTCCGGGCATCGTCGTCGACGGCGGGTGCCGCCTGGACGGGCACGATCCCGCTCCCCTGCCCGACCTCGTAGAGGAGGCCGTTCCCGTTCGGCGAGCGCCGCAGAGTGATGCGGCGCCCGAAGAGGTCCCCGCTCGCGGGCCGCGTGCAGAGATCCGCGTAGACGTAGGTGCCCGAGAGCCAGCCCGGCCGCGCCGCGACACCCGCCGGCACCAAGCCGGTCAGGACGGCCACAGGGAGGCCGAGGGCGGGGAGGAGGCTCGCGGCGCGCATGCGTACTCCGTCTCGTGTCGGCGTCGCACCGCATGCAGGATCTGGGCTAGGAGGCCCCTCCGGCCTGCCAGGCGGCGCGTCCCTGGCCGTCGAGGGCCTCGAATTCCGCGTCCGTGAGCGTGAGGGCGGCCCCCGCCATGTTGTCGGCGAGGTGCCCCGGATCGCCGGTGCCGGGGATCGGCAGCATCACGGGCGAGCGCTTGAGGAGCCAAGCGAGCGCCACCGCCCCGTCGCCGACCCCATGCCGCCCCGCGATCTCGGCGAGCACCGATCCCTCGCGGGCGAGCGCCCCGCGGGCGAGCGGCGCCCAGGGAATGAAGCCGATGCCCTGGGCGGTGCAATGGTCGAGGACGGCCTCGCTGGTACGGTCGACGAGGTTGTACTGGTTCTGCACGGTGGCGACGGGGAAGAATGGCCGGGCCGCCTCGATGTCGTCCACCGACACCTCGCTCAGGCCCACATGGCGGATCAGGCCCTCCTCGCGCATCCGCGCGATCGCCTCGAACTGCATCTCCCGCGGGCAGTCGGGGCCGATCCGGTGCAATTGCCAGAGGTCGATGCGCTCCAGCCCGAGCCGACGCAGGCTCATCAGCACGCACTGGCGCAGGTAGTCCGGATTGCCGACCGGGCGCCAGATGTCCGGCCCGTGCCGGGTAAGCCCGCCCTTCGTCGCGATGACGAGACCGGAATACGGATGCAGCACCTCGCGGATCAGATCCTCGCTCACGAAGGGCCCGTAGCTGTCGGCGGTGTCGATCAGGTCGATGCCGAGTTGCGGCACACGGGCGAGCGTCGCCTTCGCCACCTCGCGCGAGGCCGGGTCGCCCCAGATGCCGGGTCCGGTGATGCGCATGGCGCCGAAGCCGAGGCGGTGGACGGTGAGGTCTCCGCCGATGGCGAAGGTGCCGGAGGGATTCTTGCCGGAGGGATTCTTGCCGGAGGGCGTCTCGCTGGGCATGGGACACTCCGTGAGAGGTTCAGTGGCCGGCATATGGCGCGCCCGGCCGGCGCGGCGAGCCGGCCCCGTCGCTCCGCGCGCGGCCTGTCCGGGCTCCCGTCCTGCAACCGGAGCGTGAAAAAGGCGCCGGCCCGCGAGGACCGACGCCAGTGGAAGGGACCGGAAGAGGGGCGCCTGTCCCGAGCCTGGATGAGGCGGGTGCGCGATCACGAACCGGATCCTCGCGCGTAGAGCGCGATCATCCGGACGGGAGGCCGGTCCGGCGGGAAAGCGCGAGACCGGACAAGGACTTGGAGCCATGCCCGACCGCGCCGCGACCCGGCCTCGTGCTAGCCCGCGTTCTTGGAGAGCGCGACCGCGACGAAGCGGGTCACGCCCTTCTGGTTCTTGACGCGCATCAGCACCGCCTTGCGCCCGCTCGATTCGGCCGACCGGATGCGCTCCGCGACCTCGGAGGGCTTCGAGACACTCTGTCCGGCGACGTCCAGGATGACGTCGCCCTGCTCGATGCCCTTGGCGGCGGCCGGCCCGTCGGGATCGACCTCCACCACCACCACACCCTCGTCCGAGAGGCCGACATCGGCGGCCGGAGCGAGGCTGAGGCCGAGGCGGGGCTGGCCGTCGGAGGTGTCGCCGCCGCGGCTCGCCACCTTGGTGTCGTTCGGCAGCGCCCCGAGCGTGATCGTCGCGGTGTCCTGCTTGCCGCCGCGGAGATACGCGATCTCCACCTTGGCGCCGGGCTTGAGGCCCGCGATCTTGCGGGACAGCTCCTTCGCGTCGTTGACCGCGTTGCCGTTGACCGACTCGATCACGTCGCCGGATTTCAGGCCGGCCTTGGCGGCCGGCGTGCCGTTCTCGGCGTGGTCGACGAGGGCGCCCTTCGGCTTGTCGAGGCCGAGCCCGTCCGCGATGTCCTTGGTCACGGGCTGCACCTGCACGCCGAGGTAGCCGCGGGCCACCTTGCCGTCGGTGCGGAGCTGCTCGACCACCGCCTGCACGGTCTCAGCGGGGATCGCGAAGGCGAGGCCCACGCTTCCGCCGGACGGCGAGGCGATCGCCGTGTTCACGCCCACGACCTCGCCGTTCACGTTGAAGGTCGGGCCGCCCGAATTGCCCTTGTTGATCGGCGCATCGATCTGCAGGAAGTCGTCGTAGGGGCCGGCGCCGATGTCGCGGCCGCGGGCCGAGACGATGCCGGCCGTGACCGTGCCGCCGAGGCCGAACGGGTTGCCGATCGCCACCACCCAGTCGCCGACCCGCGGGGCCGCCTTCCCGAACTGGACGTAAGGGTAACTCCCCTCGTCCTTGATCTTCAGGAGGGCGAGGTCGGTCTTCGAATCCTTGCCGATCACCTTGGCGTCGAGGGTGCGGTTGTCGTCGAGCACGACCTGCACCGTCTTGGCATTGTCGACGACGTGGTTGTTCGTCACCACGTAGCCGTCGGCCGAGATGATGAAGCCCGAGCCGACCGCGCCGCGCTGGCCCTGGCGCTGGGGCATGCCCTGCATGCCGCCGCCCTGGCCGTTCTGCCCGAAGCGCTTGAAGAACTCGCGCAATTGCGGCGGCACGTTCTGGAGACCGCGGCCCTGGCCGGAGCCTTGGCCAGAACCTTGGCCAGGCCCGTCATCGTCGTCCGACGAGGCGCTCGCATCGAGCTTCACCTTCACCGAGACGACGCCGGGCTTCACCTTGTCGACGACGTTGGCGAACGAGCCCGGCGGGTGCTCGGGAGCCTCGATCGGGGTCTTGGGAAGCGCCTGGGCCAGGGCGGGCGTGCTCGGCTGCACGAAGCCGGCGCCGAGCGCGCCGCCCGCCACGAGGGCGGCGGCCGCCACCGAGGCGAGGGCACCGCGGCGAACGCGGGCGGGTCGGGTCTGGCAGTCGGTCATGAAGGTCGCTCCGGAGGTTTCGGAGGCCGCTCGGTCAGCGGGCCGTGGATCCGTCGTAGGGCAGACCCCCTGACCCGGGCGTGACGGCGGCATTACGGTTTCGTCAGGTCGGTGACGACGCGCCGATCCGGGACTGTGATCAGCACGTTCAGGCCGGATCCAACGACAACTTCAAATGGTATCCTCAAGTCTTGTGCAGAACAGTGACATGACGTTTCGTTAAATCGTCCATGCCAGGATATGCTTGTCTCGATTGAGATGGACCGAGCGCATTGCTCGGCTCATCGACAGAGATCCTTGCGGCCCGGCGCGGCGGGCCGCCCGACGAGAGCTTCGAGGAACGCCCCGGCATGATCCCGACGTGGTGCCGTCTGCCGACGCGGAGCCCCCTCCCCGCGCCTCACGGCGTCCAGCCCGCGCACGGGGAAGCCCCGAGGCGCGACGGCCAGGGGCGCCGTGAGGCGCGGGCGGCTCTCCTCGCCGAATCCCTGCAGGTCGCGAAGCTGGTCGCCGTCGTCCAGGTCCTGATCGCGCTGGGCGTGGCCGTCGTCTTTCGCGATACGCCGTCGCGGGCCTACGTCTTCGGGCTGGTCGTCGCCATCGGCTGCGTCGCGACGATGATGATCGTTGCGATGCGGCACGTCCGGACGGTTCTGGCGCGCGAGCCGTCGGACCGGACGGTCGTCGGCTGCACCCGGCTCCTGTCGTTCCTGCACTTCCTGCTCGGGCTGGTCTGGTCGACCATGCCGCCCACACTCATCGAGCGTTCCCTGAGCGACGGCTATTCCGCGATCGGGACGAGCGTGGGCGCAGGGCTGCTCGCGACCACGATCATGCTCGGTTCGATCTTCGCCCTCGGCGCCTGCTTCGCGCTCCCGCTCCTCGTGGGCGTGGTGATCGCCGCGGCGCGCCTGGACGCGCCGTTCGACATCTTCTTCGTGATGCTCCTCGCGATCTATGCCGGCTTCCTGCTCAACCACCATCACCATATGTGCACGCTCGCCCGCCGCCGCGTGCTCGACCGGATCACGGTCGGGCGACAGGGCGAGACGATCGGGCTCCTCCTCAACGATTTCGCCGAGGGCGCCAGCGACTGGCTGTGGGAGACGGATGCGGACGGGCGGTTGCGCCACGGCCCGACGCGGATGGCCGAGGCGCTGAACGGCCCGGCCGCCGACCTGTCCGGCGCGAGGCTCGACGAGCTGCTGACGCGACACGGCACCGGGAGAGCCGCCGAGGACCCCTCCCCGAGCCTGGAGGCGGTTCTCGAAGCCATGCGGCGGCGCGTGCCGTTCCAGGGCGCGCCGATGCCTCTCGCCATCGGCGGTGCTGTGCGCTGGTGGCAGCTGAACGGCAAGCCGATCCACGATGCCGGCGGGGCGTTCGCCGGCTACCGCGGGGTCGGATCGGACGTCACGCAGGCGCACGAGGCGGAGGCGCGCATCGCCCATCTCGCCAGCCACGACGTGCTGACGGGGCTTGCGAACCGCGCGGCCTTCCAGGGCGCGATCGCGCGCGCCTGTGATCCGCGCAACGGTCCCGCTGCCGCGGCCGCGCTCCTCTACCTGGACCTCGACGGCTTCAAGGGGGTCAACGACCGCGCCGGCCACAGCTTTGGCGACCGCCTTCTGCAGAGGGTGGCCGAGCGGCTGCGTGCGCGTGCGAAGGCGGCGGACGGGATCTTCCGGCTCGGCGGCGACGAGTTCGCCATCCTGCTGCCGTGCCCCGCGCCGGTCGAGGGGCATTCCCCGGCAGCCGCCCTCGCCGGCGCCCTCGTGGCCGACATCGCCCGGCCGTTCCGCATCGAGGGGGCCCAGTTCGAGATCGGGGTGAGCATCGGGATCGCCCACACGCCGCGGGACGCCGCGGATCCGACGGCGCTCCTCGCGCGGGCGGACCTCGCCCTCTACGCGGCCAAGGCGGCCGGCAAGGGCAGCTGGCGCACCTTCGACCCCGCGCTCGAACACAGGTCCGCGCGCACCCGCCGCCTCGACGCCGACATGCGCCAGGCGTTGGCGCGCGACGAGCTGGACCTGCACTACCAGCCCCTGGTGCGCTTCGGCGACGGCGCGATTGTCGGCTTCGAGGCCTTGCTGCGCTGGCACAAGCCGGGGCAGGGCTGGATCTCGCCGGGCGAGATCATCCCGATCGCCGAGGAGACGGGCTTCATCGTCGAGATCGGCACCTGGGCTCTTCAGCGCGCCTGCCGGGATGCGCTGGCCTGGCCGGGCCAGCGGATCGCGGTCAACATCTCCTCGCTCCAGTTCCGGATGCCGGACTTCTACGATCGGGTGGCCGAGGCGCTCGACGCCACGGGCATCGCGCCGGAGCGCCTCGAGATCGAGATCACGGAATCGATCATCCTCGACCTCACCGGCGAGGTCATGGAGACCCTGCGCCGACTGCGCGAGCGGGGCGTGCGCATCGTGCTGGACGATTTCGGCACGGGCTACTCGAGCCTGAGCTATCTGACCCGCTTCCACTTCAACAAGATCAAGATCGATCGCACCTTCATCCGCGATCTTCAGAACCGGCCCGACACCGTGGCGGTGGTGGAGGCGATCACCGCGCTCGCCCGTGCCCTCGCCATGGACGTGACGGTGGAGGGGGTCGAGACGCCGGAGCAGGCGGAGATCCTGCGCGGCCGGCGCTGCGACACCGCCCAGGGCTTCCTGTACAGTCCCGCCCGTCCGGCGGCCGAGATCCCGGCCCTCATGCGCAGGTTCCAGGCGCATCCCGTGACCGTCCTGACCGACGCGGCGTGATGCATGCGCCCCGCGCCTGATCGACGCCGATCCGACGGCCCGCCCGAGCGGGCCGCCCCTGGCCAAGCCGGGCCGGGCGGGCCATAGCCGTGCCGCGGGGACGGCCCCGCCCGCGCCAGTGCGGGATCGAGTCGGCTGGGGACGACCCTGCCAGGGACAGGGAGCCCCTCATGGCCTGGGCCATCCTCTTCGTCGCCGGCCTTCTCGAGACCGGCTGGGCGATCGGGCTCAAATACACCGAGGGCTTCTCGAAGCTCGTGCCCTCGGCGCTGACGCTCGCCGCGATGGCCGCCAGCGTGGTGCTGCTGTCGCTCGCCCTGCGCAGCCTGCCGGTCGGGACCGGCTACGCGGTCTGGACCGGCATCGGCGCGGTCGGCACCGCTCTCCTCGGCATCGTCCTGTTCGGAGAGCCGGCGACCCCGGCCCGGCTTGCCTGCATCGGGCTCATCGTCGCCGGGATCGCGGGGTTGAAGTTCGCGGGTTGAGGCGCGGTCAGGCGCCGTCCTTCAGCCGCGCCAGGGCCTCGCGCAGCTTGGCGAGGCGGGCGACCTCGGCGTCCCGCCGCTCGCGGATCTCGTCCACCACCTCCTCCGGCGCGCGGGCGAGGAAGTCGGCGTTGCCGAGCTTGCCGTCGAGCTTGCCGATCTCGCCCTCGGCCTTCGCCGCCTCCTTTCCGAGGCGCGCCACCTCCGCATCGAGATCGACGATGCCCTCCAGCGGCAGGGCCGCCACGCTGCCGCGCACGAGGAGCTGCACGGAGTTCTTCGGGGCAACCTCGGCGAAGGTGATCTCGGAGAGCCGCGCGAGGCGCAGCAGCGTGTCGCGCCACGCCTCGACCCGGGCGCGCACGGCCGCATCGGCGTTGACGAGGACGAGGGGCACCTGGGCACCGGCCGGCACGCTCGTCTCGGAGCGGGCCGAGCGCACTTCGGAGACGAGATCGACCACGAAGCCGATCTCGGCCTCGGCGGCGCTGTCCGCCAAGCCTTCGAGCTGCGGCCAGGGGGCGAGCGCGAGAAGCCCCCGACCTTCCAGCCCCTCGCCCTTGATGGCCCAGAGCTCCTCCGTGAGGAAGGGCATGAACGGGTGCAGGAGCTTGGCGATCTGGTCGATGAGGAAAGCGACCGTCGCCTGCGTCTCGGTCCGGGCGGCGGCATCGGCCCCCTCCCCCTGCAGCACGGGCTTGGCGAGTTCGAGGTACCAGTCGCAGAAGATGTTCCAGACGAAGCGGTAGGCGGCCGCGGCCGCGTCGTTGAAGCGGTAGGCTTCCAGCGCGCCGGTGACCTCGGCGACGGCGCGGGCCGCCTCACCGAGCGCCCAGCGGTTCAGGACCGCTCGCGCGGCCTCCGGCCGGAAGCGCGGATCGAGCCGGCAGCCGTTGAGCTCCGCGAAGCGGGCGGCGTTCCAGAGCTTCGTCGCGAAATTGCGGTAGCCCTCGACCCGTTGCAGGCTCAGCTTGATGTCGCGCCCCTGCGCCGCCATCGCGGTCAGCGTGAAGCGCAGCGCGTCCGCCCCGTACTGGTCGATCAGGCCGAGGGGATCGACCACGTTCCCCTTCGACTTCGACATCTTGGCACCCTTCTCGTCGCGGACGAGGGTGTGCAGGTAGACCGTATCGAAGGGCACGCGGTCGGTGACGTGCAGGCCCATCATCATCATCCGGGCGACCCAGAAGAAGAGGATGTCCTTGCCGGTGATCAGCGTATTGGTCGGGTAGAAGCGGGCGAGCTCAGGGGTGCTCTCCGGCCAGCCGAGCGTCGAGAAGGGCCAGAGCGCGGAGGAGAACCACGTGTCGAGGACGTCCGGGTCGCGGGTGAGCCTCACCGGGCCGCCGCGCGCTTCCGCAGCCTTCGCGGCGGCGGCGGCCTCGTTTTCGGCGACGTAGATCCCGCCCTCGGCATCGTACCAGACCGGGATCTGGTGACCCCACCAGAGCTGGCGCGAGATGCACCAGGGCTCGATGTTGGTGAGCCACTGGAAGAAGATCTTCTCGTAATTGTCGGGGACGAAGCGCGTCTGGCCGTCGCGCACGGCCTGGAGCGCCCGCTCGGCGAGCGGCTTCACGTTCACGTACCACTGGTCCGTGAGGTAGGGCTCGATCACGACGCCCGAGCGGTCGCCGTGGGGCACGGCGTGGGTGTTCGGCTCGATGGCGCGCAGGCGCCCGCGCGCCTCCATGAGGGCCACGACCGCCTTGCGCGCCGCGAACCGGTCGAGCCCGTGCAGCGCCAGCGTCTCCGGCTCCGGCTCGGCTTCGGCGAGGAAGTCGGCGTTGCCGTCGAGGAGGATGCGGGCCTCCGGATCGAGCACGTTGATCGGCCGGCAGCCGTGGCGGCGGCCCACCTCGAAGTCGTTGAAATCGTGCGCGGGCGTGATCTTGACCGCGCCCGTGCCCTTCTCCGGATCGGAATACGCGTCGGCGACGATCGGGATCAGGCGGTTCACGAGGGGCAGGCGCACCCGCTTGCCGACCAAGGCCGTGTAGCGCTCGTCCTCGGGATGGACCGCGACCGCCGTGTCGCCGAGCATGGTCTCGGGACGGGTGGTGGCGACGGTGATGATCTGCCCGGTCTCGGCACCCGCCTCGTCGACGACGGGGTAGTCGAAGTGCCAGAGATGGCCCTTCACCTCGATCTGCTGCACCTCGAGATCCGAGATCGCTGTCTGGAACGTCGGGTCCCAGTTCACGAGGCGCTTGTCGCGGTAGATCAGGCCCTGCGCGTGAAGATCGACGAAGACCTTGAGGACGGCCGCGGAGAGGCCCTCGTCCATGGTGAAGCGCTCCCGCGACCAGTCGCAGGAGGCGCCGAGGCGCTTCAGCTGGTTGACGATCGCGCCGCCCGATTCCGCCTTCCAGGCCCAGACCCGCTCGACGAACGCCTCCCGGCCCATCGTCCGGCGGTCCGGCGCGCCGGTCTCGGCGAGCTTGCGCTCGACGACCATCTGGGTCGCGATGCCGGCGTGATCCGTGCCCGGCTGCCAGAGCACATCGCGGCCCCGCATCCGCTCGAGGCGGACGAGGATGTCCTGGAGCGTGTTGTTGAGGGCATGACCCATATGCAGCGTGCCCGTCACGTTCGGCGGCGGGATCACGATGCAGTAGGGGCTGGCTCCGGCCCGCTCGGGGCGCCCGGCGCGGAAGGCGCCTCCGGCCTCCCAGGCGGCGGCGATGCGCGCCTCGACGGCGGCGGGGTCGAAGGTCTTGTCCATCATCGGAGTTCGGGCCGGTTTGAGCGCGCAGCGTGAGCGCCCGCTTTCAACCCGTCCCGGCGCCCGCGTCAACACGGGCGCGCCCGACGGGGCCGGTCAGCGGCCCCGCGAGACCCGCTCGATCTCCGCGCGAACGAGCCGCTCGACCATCACGGGGAGGTTGTCGTCGAGCCATGCTTTCAGCATCGGGCGGAGCATGTCGCGGACGAGATCCTCCAGCGTCCGGCTGTTCTGGCTCAGGACGGTATGGGCCAGGAGGTTGAAGGCTTGGCTGACGTTCGCGTCCGTGGCCGCCGAGACCAGGGGCTCCTCCGCGTCGAGGAAGGCCTCGCGCGGCGGGCTCGCCCGCGGCGGCTCGGGCGGAGGCGCCTGCAGCCGCGCGGGCTCGGGGGCTGCGCGCACCGGCGGCGCGGGCTCCGGCTCCACCTCGATCGCGTCGAAGTCGAGGGGTTCGTCGGCGAAGTCGATCGGGTCGGGTTCGATCGGCGTCGGCTTGACCGCCTGGGGCTTGCGCACCGGCTCGGCGACCTCGGCGAGGTCGAGCACGTCGTCGTTCTCCGGGACCGGCGCGGGGCGAGGTGCCTCGTCGCCGGGTTTGGCCGCCTGATCGTCGGCGATGATGCGGCGGATGGAGGCGAGGATCTCCTCCATCGAGGGCTCGCCGGCCTTCTCCAACGCCTTGTCCTGCGGTTTGGGGCTCGCTGCACTCATGCGGACGGCGCTCGGGCGGGAGGTGAAACGGTCTGGCGGTTCGAGATCAGTATTTCACGCTTGTCCGCCGCAGCAAGCGCACCCGCGACACAGTCCCACGTAAATCCTGCCCCACGTAAATCCTGCCGGATCCGTGCCGGGCGGCGGGAGCACGGCAGCGGGCGAGCCGCTGCCCGCGATGGGACCGACCGAGACCGCCGTCTCAGCGGCCGTCGGGCGTCCGCACGCCGTACCAGAGATCCTTGACCTGATCGAAATGGGTCTTGGCGCTGTAGGCGGCGACCGGCAGCGAGACGAAGCGGGCCGTCAGGCGGCCCATCGCCTGGACGACGCCGTAGGAGAAGATCACGCGGTCGCGCTGGGCCAGGATCAGCTGCACGCGGGCGTTGAGCAGTTCCTGCTGCGCGTTCAGCACGTCGAGGGTGGTGCGCTGGCCGACGCGGGCCTCCTCGCGCACGCCGTTGAGCGCCACCTCGTTGGCCTGGACCTGCGCCTGCGAGGCGATCACGCGGGCCTTGGCCGCTTCCAGGTTGCCCCAGGCCGTGACGATGGCGGAGCGGATCTGGTCGCGCGTCTGCTCGACCTGGATGCGGACCTGCCCCACCGTCTCCTTGGCCTGGCGGATCGCCGCGTACTCGGCGCCGCCCTGGAAGATCGGGATCGTGACCCGGCCGACGATCGCGGCGGTGACGCCGTTCGAATTGGCGAGCTGCTGGTCGTAGCGCTGGTTGACCTGACCGGACAGGCCGACCGTCGGGTAGAGCTGGCCCTCGGCGACCCTCACCTGCGCCTCGGCAACGTCGACCGCATGCAGGGTCGACAGGATCGAGGGATGCTCCTTGAGGCCGATGTCGATCGCCGCGTTGAGGTTGCCCGGCACGAAGCGGTCGAGGGGGCGGCCGGGGGCGAGCTGGCGCGGCTCGACGCCGATGACCTGCCGGTAGATGCCGATGCTGGCGCGCAGCTGCGCCTCCGCGGCGCTCACGTCCGAGCGGGCGCCCGCGAGACGGGCCTCGGCCTGCGCCACGTCGGTGCGCGTCACCTCACCGACGTTGAAGCGGTCGCGGGTCTGGCGGAGCTGCTCCTCGAGCACCTCGACGTTGTTGCGGCGCAATTCCAGGCTCGCGGTGTCGCTGAGCACGTTCATGTACGCCTGCACGGCGTTGAAGAGCGTGGTCAGCTCCGTGAAGCGCAGGGTCTCGCGCTCCTGCATGACGCGGGATTCCGCGCCGCGGGTGCGGTTGTCGGTCTGGAAGCCGTTGAACAGGGTCTGGTTGACGGTGAGGCCGGCACCGCCGGGCAGCGTCGTCTGGTCGATGTTCGCGCCGCTGAACCGGCCCTGGAACTTCGAGACGCCGATGTCGGCGTCGATGCTCACGGTTGGCCGATACCCGGACTGGGCCGCGGCCACGTCCTCGTCGCGGATGCGCACGCCGGCGCGGCCGGCATTCAGCACCGGGTTCCCGCCATAGGCCCGGGCAAGGGCGCTCTCCAGCGTCTCGGCGCCGCCCGGGCTTGTGGCCGCAAGCGTAGCCGCGACCGTCAGGCTGGCCAGCCGGAGCGCGGGGCGCGTCGCAGGTTTGCGTTCTCTCACGTCGGTCAGCCCTTGCGGTTTCTCGAAAGAACCGGATCTCCGTCGAGCGACGGAAGCGGCGCGGTGTTACGCGCGATCCGGTCAAGTCCGCCCTGATGCAACTTTAGCCGAGCTTGAGCAGTCGGGCACAGAGGTGTGAGCGCCTTCGGGGCGGAATCGCCGGCGGGTGGCGCATAAAAGCGACACTTTCGGAGGGCGCGAACGGCTGCGGAGGGGGCTTGTCCACGCTTTCCCCGAGGGGAAGCGGAACGCGCGCGGCGCGCCCGGGCGCAATGTCCGTGGGCGTACGAAGCCGGGACGGATTGGGCCGTTGGGGCGCCGCGGCCTGCAACGCGAGAGCGAATCGACTGACGGCAGGATCGCGCCGACCTGGCATGACCCCGCACGGACGAACCGCTCGGGTGCCGTCAGAACGAGAAGGCGGCCTCTGCGGCGAAGGCGGACAGCCCCGGCAGGGAGGCGTCGAACAGGGGGCGCGCCCCGAAGGCGTCGCCCGCCCTCACGAACAGCGTTGCCTTGGCGGCGCGCTCGCGGCCGAGCACGCAGGCGAGCCGGCCACCGTCCTTGAGCTGATCGAGGAGGGCCTGAGGGCGCACCTCGACGCGGCCGGCGATCAGGATCGCGTCGTAGGGACCCTTGTCCTTCAAGCCGGCCTGCAGCGGCCCCTCGACGACCTCCGCCGTCCCCGCGAGGCGCTCGCGTGCGCCCGCGGCGAGATCCGGCACCGTCTCCAGCGCCACCACGGCGGCGCCGAGCCGGCTCATCAGGGCGGCGGCGTAGCCATAGCCGGCACCGACGTCGAGGACGCGCGCGCCCGGCCGGATCGAGAGGGCCTGGATCAGGCGGGCGAGCACCATCGGGGCGGGCAGGAAGCGCGCATCCCCCTCGGCTCCGCCGAGGCGCAGCGTCTGGTCGATATAGGCGAAATCCTCGCGGCCCTGCGGCACGAAACGCTCGCGCGGGATGGTGTCGAAGGCGTCGAGCACGGCGACGTCGTTCACGTCGAAGGTCCGCAGCTGACAATCGACCATGAGGCGTCGCGCCTGCGCGTAGTCGAGCATGATGGCCGTCTTCCCTCGCTGCGTGACCCGGCGCATTCCGCCGCCCGCCATCGGGCCGGAACCGGCGCAGCGCTCAAGGTCGGCGGCTTTTCCAAGATCGGCCGCCAAAACGCAAGTCGTCGATGTCCGTGGAGAAGGGCTGGGGCGGCGCGGAACGCCCGCGGCTCTGAAGATGATGGAGGCCTCGCCCGGAATCGAACCGGGGTGCAAGGATTTGCAGTCCTCTGCGTAACCACTCCGCCACGAGGCCGTCCTGCATCCTCTCCGAAGGCCGGATGCATCCCGGAGCAGGCGGCCGCCCCGGGGAGTGCGGGTCTCTAGCAGAGGGTCGGTGGCCTGGGCAACGGGATTTCTCATTCCCGTCGCGCTTCGCCCCGCCCCCGCTTCGTTCCGGGCGGAATCGTCAAACAACCCGCAACCACGCCCTTGCGCCCGGCACCCGGGCTGTGTAGAGACACCGCCGCGGTCCCCGATAGCTCAGTTGGTAGAGCAAGCGACTGTTAATCGCTTTGTCGTAGGTTCGAGTCCTACTCGGGGAGCCAAACCTTTTCAGGCACTTGGCCAAGGTTCTTGATCGAACGCTCGAAGGGCGTTCGCGAGCCGCCGGAGCCTCAGCGCCCGGAGATGCCGGGGCACCTCACCACCATCGTCCTTCGCGCGTCCAAGCCGAGGCCGGGCCGTCACGCGCGGAGCAGGTGGAGATTGTAGCGGCCGAGCGGGTCCTGCCAGAAGCCGGCCGCCTCCCAGCCCCCCGCCGCCGCGAGCCGCCGGAACGCGTCGGGCGTGTATTTGTGCGATGTGTCGGTGCGGATGCTCTCGCCCGCCGCGAAGGTGAGGGGGCGGTCGCCCAGGCGGTAGGTGGCGGCTGCCCGTGCCACGAGATGCGCCTCGACGCGCTCCGGATCGGGGCAGAGCCGAACCTCGTGGCGGAAATTGCCGGGGTCGATGTCGGTGTCGAGCTCGCGCCGGAGGCGCGCGAGCAGGTTCAGGTGGAATGCCGCCATCAGCCCGTCCGAGCCGGCATAGGCGCCCTGCAGGGCCTCGCGGTCCCAGGTTGCGTCCACCCCGACGAGGAAGAGGCTCGGCCCGAGCGTCGCCCGTGCCCGGTCCAGGAAGGCGGTCGCCTCCGCGGGTGTGAAGTTGCCGATGCTGGTGCCGGGATAGAAGCCGAGGACGCTGCGCCCCTCCAGCGTCACCGGGAGGCGCACCGGCTTCGTGTAATCGGCGCAACTCCAGAGCATCTCGACGTCGGGATAGTCGGGCGCGAGCCGTGCGACCGCGGCCGCGAGATAATCGCGCGAGATGTCGATCGCCACGTAGGCCGCGGGACGCGCCAGGGCATCGAGCAGCGTCCGGATCTTGCGGCTCGCGCCGCTGCCGAACTCGATCACCGTCGCGCCGGGGCCGAGCCGCGCCGCCACCTCGGCCGCCGCCCGCGGCAGGAGGGCGCTCTCCTCCCGCATGGGATAGTAGTCGGCGTGTCCGCAGATCCGGTCGAACAGGCCGGAGCCCGCCTCGTCCCAGAGATACTTGCCGGGCAGCGATTTTTCCGGGGCCGTCAGCCCCGCCAAGGCGTCGCGCAGGAACTCGGCGCGCTCCCCCTCCGGACCGCTCACGAGCGGGTCGCGGTGAGGACGACGAGGGCGATGCGCTCCGCCTCCCCGTAGGCCGGATCGTCGAGTTCCTCGCCGTAGGCATCGGGGTCGTATTCCCGATAGGACCAGTCGAGACCGGCGCGGGCGCAGGTCGCTCCGGCCGCGTCCCGGAACCCGTCCTCGCCCTCGACGATCGCGGCGCCCGTGAAAAGAACGAGGCTCCCGCCCGGCGCGAGGCGCTCGGTCGCGGCCTCGACCACCGAGAGCGACAGGCCGGCCCCGAGCGGGCCGCCGCCGTGCCGGTAGGCGCGCTCCGAGGCATCGATCATGAAGGGCGGGTTGGAGACGATGAGGTCGAAAGAGCCCTCGACGTCCTGCAGGAGGTCGCTCCGGCGGGTCTCGATGCCATCGACCCCGGCGAGCCGGGCATTGACGCGCGCGGCGCGCAGGGCTGCGGGATTGATGTCGACGAGGACGGTCTCGGCGCCGGGACTGCGCTTGGCGAGCGCGATCCCCGCCGCTCCGGAGCCGCAGCCGATATCGGCGATGCGGCGCGGCGGACGCTCAAGGCCGTCGAGATGCGCCAGCACCGCCGCCACGAAGCGCGTCGTGTCGGGCCCGAAGAAGACCGCGTCGGCCGCGCTCGGCGGGTAGGCCGAGTGGGTGAACAGCTCCCCGTCGAGGCTCGACAGGCGGATCGTCGGACGCAGGAGCCCGCCGTCGCTCACGGCGGCTCCCGCCTCCTCCATCAGCCGCGCCAGCCCCTCGGGCAGACGATCCGGCCGGACGGGACGGCTCCAGCCGAACACGTCCCGGAGGCTGCGCGCCTCGGCGTTCCGGGGCCTCGCGTTGACGCGCGCATGGCTCGCGGGCGTCACGGTGGTGAAGCTGTAGCCCGTCTCGCGCACGGCCCGCGCCAGAGCGAGAAGCGCCTCCTCATTCTCCGGAAAGGGGCTCGGCTGGGTCGCCATCCCGACCTCGGCACCCATCTCAGCTCTCCATCTGCGGAGCGAGGAAGGCGCCCGTGCGCAGGTCCGCGGCGACCTGCTGCGCGTCCCAAAGGGGTGTCTCCTCTCGGCGCCGGAACGGGCAGGCCCAATCGTCCGCCACCGCGCGCCCGCTGAACTGCCGGGCGGCCGAGCGCTCGCCATGCTCGGCGAGCATCGGATTCGCCGAGCCCGCGAAGGCCACGTCCCGCTCGACGATCGAGGTGCGCAGGCGCTCATAGCGCCCCTCCGCCCGCAGACGCTCGAACTGGTCGTGCAGGTTGAAGACGAGGACCGGGCTCTCGAAGCGGCGCGCAGGCCGGCTCGCACCCGGATGCAACCCGACGATGAAGAAGCCCTCGCCGCCGAGGCTCACCGAGAAATGCGGGTCGTCCGGGTCCGCCGTGACGCGCGGATCGTAGCCTTGACCGAGGCACTGATCCTTGTCGGAGAGGGATTGGACGCGCGCCCACAGCGCCGCCTCGAACGCCTCTTCCGAGAGGGTGTCCGGCCCCTCGAACACGACCGCGAAGCTCTGGAACAGGTCCCGCTGCTCGCGGTAGCGGCAGATGAAGGCGAGCAGCGCCGGGTAGATGCGCAGGTCGTCCCACCCCGAAGCGATGTCGCGCGCGACCATGACCTTCATCTGCCCGCGCGACAGGGCGGATTTCGCACCCACGCAGGGAAAGGGTGCCTGTCGGATGAAGGTTCGGAAACGCTCGGCCAGGGGATGGGTGCTGTCGTCGGTGGGCAGGAACATTGCGCCTCGTGTCGTGGTGCCGAAGTCAGCCGCAGTGCCGCCCGACGGTCGTCGAACGCACAAGCGCGGCCGCCCAGCGGCTGATCGCAAGAAGATCGCGGTGGGAACCGTCGTGGCCGACCATGGTTCCGTGCAGTTGAGTCGCATCCACAGATATTAATCTGCGTTAATCTGCGTAATGGAGGCGCAATCCGCTTGAATTCTGAAACATATCTGTCAGTCCAGTACGGAAAGTCCGTCGGCGCTCATCATGTTTCATCCGAAATCTCGTAGAGAATCGGTTTGAAAGCGAAGTTGTTCGATTGCGGAGCCGAGCAGGCGGTGAGCCCGATGATCAGGTCGGTCTCCGCCCGGAGCACGATGCGGTCGCCCGCCCGGCTGAGCGGCGGTCGCACCGCCAGTTCCCCGGTCGTGCCGTCGACCGTGACGTTCATGAAGACGTTGAAGGCCACGGGGATGCGGTCGGGACCGATGCCGTAGGGGGCGAGCGCGTGGGCGAGATTGCCGAAGCAGCCGCGATGGGGCTCGGCCTCGTCGTAGAGGATCCGGAACGTGTCGGCCGAGCAGGGCGTCAGCAGGAAATCGTGGCGCCCGACCGTATCCTCGACGATGCGCAGCAGGACGTTGCTGCGGTTCGAGTAGAGCGCGTCGCCGGTCGTCAGGTAGATGCGGTTCGCGTAATCGAGGCTCCGCCCGGACGAGATCACCTCGTCGATGTCGTCGGCCGCGAAGGCGAGGAGATCGGCGACCTGCTCGCCCTCCGGGTCGATCACCGTGAGGTGCTGCCCGCGCGCGAGACGGAATGCGGCGCCCGACCGCGGCGGGATCGTACACCGCGTCCCGGGTCCCCTCTGCGGCGGCGTATCGGCTAGTGAATCAGGCATCGGAACGCGTCCCTCGCGGTCGCCGACAGGATGACGGGCCGCGGGCGTGAACGTGCGAGAAGCGGATTCGCTCACCCGTCGATGCCACTTATGCGTGCATTGCGGATCGCGACTCCCGAACCCGCGTTGTCGCGAGACCGCGGCGAGTCCGTTCCCGCGGCCGATCCTGCCGGCCTCGGGGAAGCGATGGAAACGAGTGTCGAGACGACGGCTCGGAAGAGGCCTGCGCGTGGCGGCGAGATCACGATCCGAGGTCTCGTGCTCGGAGCCGCCATCACCGTCGTGTTCATGGCGGCCAATGTCTATATGGGCCTGAAGACGGGGATGACCTTCTCCTCGTCGATTCCCGCCGCGATGATCTCGATGGGGTGCCTTCGGCTTCTCGGCGGCGCGGGCATCCTCGAGAACAACATCGTGCAGACCCAGGCCTCGGCCGCGGGGACGCTGTGCAACGTCATCCTCGTCCTGCCCGGCCTCGTGCTGATCGGCCATTGGCAGGGCTTTCCCTTCTGGCAGACGAGCGCGGTCTGCCTGCTCGGCGGCCTGCTCGGCGTCGCCTACTCGATCCCGCTGCGCCGTGCCTTGGTCGTCGGCGCCGGCCTCCCCTACCCCGAGGGAACCGCCGCGGCCGAGGTTCTGAAGGCCGGCGAGGGCGGGCGAAGCGACCTTCGCGCATTGATGGGAGCCGCCGCAATCGCCGCAACCCTGGGTCTCGCCACCAACGGGTTCCGCATTCTGGCGGAGGGCATCCACGGGACGGTCGCCGCGGGCTCGGCCGTCTTCCGCATCGGCACGGGCTTCTCCCTCGCCCTGCTCGGCGTCGGCTACCTCGTCGGGATCGGCGCCTGCCTCGCCCTCCTCACGGGCGTCGCCCTCGCCTGGGGGGTGGCCGTGCCCATTCTCACCGCCCTCGGACATGGCGGTCGGGAAGCGCCGGCCGTTGCCGCCGAGGCCGTGTGGTCGGGCGAGGTTCGGCTGATCGGCGCCGGCATCATTGCGGTGGGCGGTGTCTGGACGGTGGCGTCCCTCGTTCGGCCGATCCTCGACAGCGTCCGCACCGCCCTCGAGGCCGCGCGCGGGGGCGGCGGCGCCGAGGTGCCGCGGCAGGAGCGGGACCTGCCGATCACCTGGGTCGGCGCTGCCGCGCTCGGCCTCGCGGTGCCGCTCGCCGGCCTCTTCGGCTGGTTCTCCCTCGGCGCCGAACTCGGCCTCCTCCTCCCCGTGCTCGTCGCCGCGGCGAGCCTGTTCGCGATTCTCGCCGGCTTCCTGATGGCCGCGACCTGCGGCTATCTCGCTGGTCTCCTGGGCTCGTCCTCGAGCCCGATCTCCGGCATCGGCATCCTCACGACGATCCTCGCGGCGCTCCTCCTGCCGCTCATCGTCGGACGGGCGGCGGGGCCGGAGGGCGACCGGTTCGTGATCGCCCTGGCCCTCCTCATCGCCTCCGTGATCGTGACCGTCGCCTCGATCGCCAACGACAACCTGCAGGATCTGAAGACCGGCCAACTCGTCGATGCCACGCCCTGGCGCCAGCAGGTCGCCCTGATCGCGGGCGTCGTCGTCGGCGCCGCCGTGATCGCGCCGCTGCTCGCCCTGCTCTACCAAGCCTACGGCTTCGTCGGAGCCCTGCCGCGGGAGGGCATGGATGCGGGCAACGCCCTGCCGGCGCCGCAGGCCGCGCTGATGACCCAGATCGCGAGCGGCATCGTGCGCGGGGAATTGCCCTGGGCCATGGTGCTCACCGGCGCCGGGATCGGCGTCGCGCTCGTCGCGATGGAGGCGCGCCTGCGGCGGAGGGGATTGTCCTTCCCGGCCCTGACCGTCGGAATCGGCATGTACCTGCCGGTGACCGTGGTGATGACGATCGCGGCCGGTGGGCTCGTGGGATTCCTCGGCGAGCGTGCCCTGCGCCGCCGGACGAGCGATGGCGACGGAGCGGCCGTCGCCGTCCGTCGACGCGGAGTCCTTCTCGCCTCCGGCTTCCTCGTCGGGGAGAGCCTCGTCGGCGTGCTGATCGCCGCGGCCGACACGCTCATCGGCCGCAGCAACGGGCTCGCCCTCGTCGGACCCGGCTTCGGTTCGGCCGCGACCGGGCTCGGCGTCGCCGTCTTCCTCGCGGCCCTCGCCGTCTTCTACCGCTCCGTCTCGCGTCCGCCGGCCTGACCGCGCGCCGGGTGCGGCGCAGGTGCCACGCGCTGCGGCTCTCCGATCGCCCGTTAACGAACCGGTTACCATGGAGGAATAGCGCATTCGAGAAGACAGGCGCATCTCGGCGCCGACGAGTTCAGGTCATGGTCGCCGCAGACATCGTCCCGACTTTGTTGAATGCCGTTGGATCTCACCTCGATATCTTCGGAGCTCTGGGGCTTGCCCTCGGGTTTGCTGCGGGAATGATGCCAAGGCGGAGCCTGATCCTGTGCGTCTCCGCGGCCTGTGCTGCCACCTTCGGTCTCCATTACTGGCATATCGGAGCGGCCACCGGCATGGCGATGTGCTCCATCTCGGTGGTGCAGAGCCTCGTCTCGGCCCGGTTCATCGGTCCGGGGAGCCGGCGAGCCTGGGTCGTCCCGGTCTTCGGGGCGAGCAGCCTCGTCGCAGCCTCGCTGACGCTGGCGACCTGGAGCGGCTGGGCTTCGGCCTGTGCGGGCGTCGGCGCATTGCTGGCGAGTGCGGCACGCCTGCAGGCCGATGCGCAGACGATGCGCCGCCTCTTCGTCGCAGCGTCCCTGTGCTGGGCCGCGCACAATCTCCTGGTCGGATCGGTCTTCGGCCTGACCTGCGATCTCCTCACGATCTCCGGCCTGGTCGTCGCGCTGCGGCGCCGTGCCGGGCGGACCGGCGCCGGCCCGCTCCGGGCAAAAGCCGCCGACACGGGCGGCCGGGAGGTCGCGGCCTCCTGTCCGGTCGCCGCCTGATCCCGCGCAACCCGCCCGCTTCGCCTCGATGCCGCCCGCACAGGCCGCCATCGTTCGGGAAATAGTGGCACATCATCAGGGATGATTCGGCAATATAGAGCGGGCCGAATAAGCGCTTAACAGGGCCGTCCGGTCCCCCTACTCTCGCAACGATGACGGCCACGTGGCCGGCTCGCAGGAGGAACGTCGTGGCGAGAGTAGTGCAAGGGAGTAGTGCGACCGATTTCTTGGAGATCGGAGAGGACGATGATCCGATCATCATCTACGCCAATGGTGGGGACGACCTGTTCAACATCACGGGAGACGACGACAGTTTCAATCAGGTCGTGGTCATCGGCGGCAACGGCAACGAAGCCCTGAACGCAACCTTCACGAACGGCACCTTCGCCGGCGGCGCCGGCAACGACACGCTCGACTTGGTCGAGGGGAATTTCGTGTTCGATGGCGGGCCGGGCGTCGACATCCTCAACCTCGGGGCACCGATCACGGCCTTCACCATCGCGTCCCGGGGCGTCGCCGCCACGATCTCGACGGGCGACGATGACGACGACGACGACGACGACGACGACGATGATGACGACGTTGCCGTCCCGGCGCAGGCCGCGGCCCTCGATGACGACGACGATGATGACGACGATGACGGCGGCGGGGTCGGCACCGTCTCCGTCCAGACCGTCTCGGTCGAGACCTTCGTCTTCGGCAATCTCGTGGTGAAGCAGAACGACGGCAACGCGCTCGTCGACGACCTGCATTACCTGAGCCAGAATCCGGACGTGGCGGCGGCCGGACTCGATCCGGAGGATCATTACGCCGTCTACGGCTGGCGGGAGGGACGCGATCCCAACGCCTTCTTCGACACGGACGGCTACCTCGACGCCTACGCCGACGTGCGGGCCGCGGGGATCAATCCGCTCGACCATTATCGCACCTTCGGCTGGCGGGAGGGCCGCGATCCGTCGGACGATTTCGACACGAAGGCCTACCTCGCGGCCAATCCGGACGTGGCCGCGGCGGGCATCAACCCGCTCGAGCACTACCTCGCCTTCGGATCTGCCGAGGGCCGCGCGGTGGTCGACGATGGCGTCTTCGGCTGAGACCGGAGGGCGCCTAGTCCGTCTGCGCCGCGCCTGAGCCCCCTTTCGGGGGCGGTCGCGCCTCTTGCCGGCGGAGCGCGGGCGAGCGCATCATCCTCGGGCGAGACCAGGTCCCTGCGTCTCGTTCCGACAACTTCGCCCTGCGGTCTTCCGGACCGCGGGGCTTTTCGTATCGGGCGCTCGAAGCCGGATTCCGCGCCGAACCCGGGAGGCCGGCGCCGTGGTGGAACGGCCGCACCATCGCCGTGGGCCTCGAGACCGATCGGGAGGCGCGGACCTCCCGGCGGCCGAAGGTTTGGATGCGACAGAGCCCAGGCCTTGCCCCGGTCGGGGCTGCGAATGCTGCCTCCGGCGGACCCGAACCGGGTTTGCCCGCGTTCCGTCACGACCCTTCAACGAGGTGGACGCTGATGGCAACGAACACGCAGGGCCTCTCCGACAAGGCCCTCTCGATCTTCACCTTCGCCGCCTATCACCGTCTGCTGAGCGGCGAGCGCGTCGCCTCTGTGGTGCGCAAGGATGGCCACGGCCACGAGGCCGACCCGGACGGCGTGGCCGAACTCGAGCGGCGCGGATTGATCAGCGCCGACGACATGCGGATCTCCCTGAACGACGAGGCGGAAACGTTCGTCGACGGCTTGGTCTCCGCGATCCGCCGGGCGGGAGGCGCTTGAGGCGCCGGCAAGACCCGGGGCGACCGTGCTCGGCGCGTTCCGGACGAGCCGCGGGATGACAACGCGCGACGCCGCTCCAGATCGGGTGGGAGATTCCCGCATCCGGAGGCGGGCGCGGTGTGTTTCGCGGAGACTGGGGAGACGACCTTGGCGGCGACCAATCGGCAGAACACGGAGTTTCTGTTTCGCCTCGCCGACGAGGCTTGGCGCGCGGAGATGGCCGGGCGCTACGGGGCGGCCGCGGCCGACCTGCGATACGCGCCGGAGGCCCGCGGCGAGGCGGGTTCCCGCTTGCGGCAGGCCTTCAACGCGCGTGAGCGCGCCTATCACCTCTGGCTGAAGGCTCGGGGGCTGGGCGATTTCCGTCACGCACCGCTGGTCCGGGCGCCGGAGCCCCTCGCGGTCGGGCGCAACGGATTTCCGGCGTCCCTGTCCTCCTGACACGGCCCTGGAACGGGAGTGAGCGGTGGGGCGGATGCGGCCCGAGAGAGGAGCGCAGATCGCCCGCTTCGGCGACCGGCATGCAACCGGACCGTGTCCTTATCACCGGCCGCGCTGAACTCTTGCCGGCGGACCGGCGTTCCTTCGTCCCTGATCGAGGCTCACTCGACGGATGGAGGAACGCTCATGCGTATGAAGATCCTGCTGCCGCTGGCCGCTCTGCTCGCACTCACCGCCTGCAAGGACGAGAAGAAGGCGGAGGCGCCCCCCAACCCGCCGGCCTCGACCACCACGGCTCCGACGAACCCGGCTCCGCCCCCGCCGGCCTCGCCGACGCCGGCTCCCGCCAACAAGCCGGCGGGACAGTGAACGGCTGACACTCCGATCGGAGCGACACCGACGTCGCCGATCCAGGGCAGCGCGTTGCGGAAGCCGCGCGCTGCTCACGGCGCCCGTCCCATCCGCGTGACGGGCGCCCGCCGGCGCACCCTGACATCGCCGAAAGATTGGCCGAAAGATCGGCCAAGAGATCGGCCAAGAGATCGACCAAGCGATCGACCAAGAGATCGGGAGAGGTGCGGCGGGGATGTCGCCGTGTTCCTGGTGCCTGGAAGCGGAACCGGAGTCAGAGACGGGCGAGGCTGACGCGGGCTGTTCCCGCGACGCCGATGGCGCGGGCCGAGGCGTTCGACAGATCGATCACCCGGCCGCCGACGAACGGGCCACGATCGTTGATGCGGACCACGACGGAGCGGCCGTTCAGCCGGTTCGTCACGCGAACTTTGGTGCCGAAGGGCAGCGTCCGGTGCGCCGCGGTCAGAGCATGCGTGTTGAAGCGCTCGCCATTGGCCGTGCGCCGACCCTGGAAGCCGGGCCCGTACCAGGATGCGACACCGGACTGGCCCTGATGGTGGCCTGCGTGAACACCGTGCGTCCGGGCGCCCCGGGCCTGGGCCTCCGGAGTGGCAAACCCGCCCAGGACGATGACGGTCAGGGCGACGAGTGCGCGGTGGATGGTCGAGACCATCGTACATTCCCACTGTTGTTTTCGACGAAGCGCAAGATGTCTGGGAATGCGGCGAGACTATGTTGCGGTGCAATATGACGATGTTCGGGCGAGATTGCCGTATTTGTGGCAGTTTTTCATGGGAATATCGACGTAAGATCTCGATGATAATTGCAAGTAGACCGAAATTGATCATCGAATAGCGCGAACGCTCCGAATGATATCGCAGGACGCACGAATGTGCGCGCCGTCGGCAAAAGGTCACTCTTTGGCCCTCGGGCGGCTGCCATTTCGTGGCAGGAGGACCCGATCGGCAGCGATTGCCGGCCCCTCCCGCGCTCGAGATCCCGATGGTCCTGCGTCCGCCGTTGTTCCGGCTCAGCCTGTATCTCCTGCTCTGCCTGTCGCTGCCGGATGCCGCCCACGCGGAGCGCGCGGTGGGCGCCTCGGTGCGCACCTGGCTGTCGGCCGTCGTGACGAAGATCGGCGCGGCCGACCGCTCGGCCGCGCCGCGCTCACCGGGCGGCACCGTCACGATTCGGGTTCGCATCGCCGCCGACGGCAGCCTGAAGGATGCATCGGTGGAGGCGGGTTCGGGTTCTGCCGCCCTCGACGACCGTGCCCTGGCCGCCGCGCGCGCCGCGGGACCCTTCGCCCCGCCCCCGCGGGAACTTCTCACGGAGGATGGGACGACGGAGTTGAGCTTCCCGCTCGATCTCGCCCGCCGCCGCTGAGCGGGGCCGACGCGCCGCGGGCCGCTCCCGCGGACGGAACGTGCCGGCTCGACCCGAGGCCCTGCGCCGCGGCAGGACGCTCGCGCGGCTTTCGTGATCGATGAAGGCCGGGCGGCGTCCTAGTAGCTCGTGTCGCTGTTGCGCTGGCGGCAGCGGTAGCCGGCGAAGCACGCCGGATCGTCCCGCGCCGGCACGAAGGCGGGCGCGGCCGTGGTGTCGCCGGTGCAGACGCCGCCCGTCCGCGAGACCTGCTCGTAGGCGTTGGGGCTCGTCGCCAGCGTCACGGATCCGGCCCGCGTGACGAGGAGGCGCACGTCTTCGCAGGCGAGGGCCGGGGTGTAGGGGCGTTCCCCCGCCCGGGCGGGACCCAGCGCGAGGGTTCCCGCGAGCGCCAGGTATGCGGTGCGAAGCCGAAACCCGTCCATGTTGCGGATTGCCTCCCTACCCCGCCGTGATCGGCCGGCAGGCCCGATTTATCGATCCCGCCCCGCCGGCGGGCAAGAGGCTCCGGATGCGGCGCCGTGCGCGCCGAGGGCAGCCAGCAGGATCGCTTCCATGGCCCGGTAGCCCTCCGGGGTCAGGTGAACGCCGTCGCTGCCGAAGCCGGGCCGCAACGCGCCTTCCTCCGTGGCGAGAACCGCGTGGTAATCGATGAAGCGCGCCCCGGCGCCGGCCGCGTGCTCGCGAAGCCAGCGGTTCAGGGCGGCGATGGACGGCCTGGGGGAGACCTCCGGGTTCCAGGCGATGGCGGTCGCCGGCGTGATCGAGCCGAGCCAGACGGGCAGGCCGAGCCTCCGCCCCTCGGCCACCATGGCGGCGATGTTCTCCTGGATCCGCGGAAGCGGCACCGGCCCCTCGACCTCGGCGATGTCGTTGATCCCGCACATCAGGTGCACGCCGCGGGCGCCCGCCGCGAGGATCTCGTCGCGGAAGCGCGCACGGATCCGGCCGGAGGCCTCGCCGCCGATCCCGCGGTTGACGAAACCGTGCCGCGCGAAGAGGCCGGGCTGCGCCTCGCCCCAACCCTCGGTGATGGAATCGCCGACGAAGACGATCGGCCGCGGCATCGCCCCGGAAATCATGGCCGCTGCCTCATCGGCGTCGGGCGATCTCCGGCTCGGCATTGTGCCGGGTCGCCGAGGGCTGAAACGGCCGCGCTGAAACCTTCTGCTGTCCGCGTCATTAATTCCTCGAACCTGTCACAAGTTAATCCACGACCCCGGTCGGCGGACGAGGCGCCTCGCCGGAAGGAGGTGCCATGCGCGACTGTAACGGACGCCGCCCGTTCTGCACCGGAGTGACCGCGGATCCGCGCCTGCACGGGATCGCGCGGGGGCTTGCGGAACTCTACGAGCCGCAGCTTCGCGAGACGACGCCCGAGTCGTTGGCGAAGCTTGCCACCGTTATCGATCGCCGCCTCCGGTTTCAGCCCCCGAAGGGAACGACCTGATGCGCACGATCACGCACTCGCCGCCCCTGGCCCTCGTGGTCGAGACCGTCCCGGCCGAGCGCGAGCGGGCGGTGGCCCTGATCGAGGAGACGGCGCTCGACGTCATGGCCTGCGCGAGCGGCGAGGCCGCGATCGAGGTGCTGCAGAGATGCGGGCACGACGTCGCCCTGATGGTCACGCGCGCGTCCCTGGACTGCGAGCGCGACGGCATCCGCCTCGCCAGGGCGGTGGGAAAGCTCTGGCCGCGGATCCGCCTCGTCGTCACCGCCGGAGAGCCCGAGGCCGGGGCCGCGGATCTCCCGGGCGCTGCGACCTGCCTGAGGCGCCCGTGGCTGCCCCTCGACCTCCTCGTCGAGGCGCACCGGGCCGTGGACCGGGCGGCCCCGGTCGTGTGAGTCCTTAGCGCATCCCACGGGCCCGGCTGCGAAAGCGGCCGATCCGCTGTAGGGTGATCCCCGGGCCGTCCGGCCCGACGAGGCGAGCATGATCGACACGACGCCCAGCGCCCTCTTCGTCGCGGCCTTCTGTGCCGCAGCGATCGTCCTCAGCGGCCACTTCGCCTGCGCCACGCCCTTTGCCGCCCTCGCGACCCTCGCCGCCCTCACCCTTCCCGGCCGCGCGGCGCTCCTCTGCGTCGGTGCGGCGTGGCTGCTCAACCAAGTGATCGGCTTCGGGCTCCTCGGCTACCCGACGGACGGGGCGACGATCGGTTGGGGTTTCGCACTCGGGGCCTCGGCGCTCCTCGCCGTGCCGGCCGCCCGGGGTGCGGGACGATTCGCCCCGATTCCCGCCGCGCGCGCTGCGACCGGTCTCCTCGCCGCCTTCGCCGCCTACGAGGCCGGCCTCTGCGTCGCGGCCCTCGTCCTGCCCGGGAGCGCGGGGGCCTATGCGCCCGCCGTCGTCGCGCGGCTCTTCCTGATCAATCTCGGCACGCTCGCGGGCGCGATGCTCCTTCGTGCCTCGATCGCTACCCTTGCCCGCCCTCTCCTCGCCCGCCCTCGCCTCGCCGCCTGAGCCGGCCGCCATGCGCCGCTTCCCGCCCGAACGGATCGTCTGCCTGACGGAGGAGACGGTCGAGACCCTGTACCTGCTCGGCGAGGAGGACCGCATCGTCGGCGTCTCGGGCTACGCCGTGCGCCCAGTCCGGGTGCGCCGGGAAAAGCCCCGCGTCTCGGCCTTCACCAGCGCGGACCTTCCCAAGATCCTGGCGCTCCGACCCGATCTCGTCCTCGCCTTCTCCGACCTGCAGGCCGGGATCGCGGCCGACCTCGCCCGTGCGGGCATCGCCGTCCACCTCTTCAACCAGCGCGACGTTGCCGGCATCCTCGCGATGATCCGAACCCTCGGGGCGCTCGTCGGCTGCCCGGATCGCGCCGAGGCGCTGGCCACCGCCTACGCGGCCCGACTGGCCGAGATCGCCGCGGGGGCGGAGAACGACCGCCGGCCACGGGTGTATTTCGAGGAGTGGGACGAGCCGCTGATCTCGGGGATCGGCTGGGTCTCGGAGTTGATCGGGATCGCGGGCGGCAGGGATGTCTTCGCCGACCGCGCCCGCGAGCCGGCGGCCCGGGACCGGGTCGTGACGCCCGAAGCGGTGATCGCGGCGGCGCCCGAGGTGATCCTCGCCTCCTGGTGCGGCCGGAAGGTGGTGCCGGCGCGCATCGCCGCCCGCCCGGGCTGGGGCGCGATCCCCGCCGTGGAAGCGGGGCAGATCGTGGAGATCAAGTCGGCCCTGATCCTGCAGCCGGGCCCCGCCGCCCTCGGCGACGGGCTCGACGCGATCCGGGCCGCGCTGCGGCCGGCAGCCGCCGGTCGCGTCCAGCCGCCTGTCACCCGGACGGCGTGAGGCGCTCGCCCGGCGTGCCGCCGCCCGCCCGTGCGCCCCGTGCGCTGACGATGCCGTGGCGCAGGGTCACCTGCTCCAGATCGTCGATCACGGCGAGCAACCCCGCGCGGGCGCTCGCGAAAGCGTCCGGCTCGTCGTCGGGCGGCGTCTCCGCGAGCTTGACGGCGGCGATCAGGACCCGGTCCCGCTCGTCCTCGATGCGGGGATCGCGCTCGACCTGCCCGCGGATCCGGGCGTCGAAGGCCGCGATCACGGCGAAAGGCAGGTCGTCCCGGCCGCTGCCGCCCGAGAAGGCCCGCGCGCGAGCCCGGCCCTCGGCCGCCGCCTGCCTCATCGCATCCGCGAGTCTGTCCGCCACTGGCCGCTCCATGTCCGGGGTCGTCCCCGGACAACGCCAAGGCCGCGCGGTCGCTCCCGGGGCGCCGTAAGCCCTTTGCGCCGGCGCAGGGATGCCGGATCTTCCAGAAAGAGGCTTTACAACGTCGCCGCCCCTGGCGACTGATGGGCTCCAAGGCCGCTCGTTCTCCCCGGCTGCTGCCTGTCCCGAACCATCGCTTCCGACGGCGGCCGATGCCCCAGCGATACTTCTTCCGATTGGTGCAGGCACAGGCCGTGATCGAGGATCCGACCGGTGTCGTGGCCGACGATCTGGATCAGGCGATCACGGAGGCCCGGGCCGCCGTGGAGGAACTGCGGTTGGTGGGGGAACTTCCGGACGATGCCGGCGCCTGGCGCATGGAGATCCGGGACGAGGCGGGAAGCCTCCTACACGTGCTCAGCCTCGACTGAGGCGACGGGGAGCCGGGGGATCTTCAGCAGGATCGCCCGCACATGAGCGCGAACCAGGGCGGCGGTCGATCCGGACGGGGCGGGTGCGGAGATACCCAACGCATCAACCTGAAGGAGCATCTCCGTCGAAACGCCACCGCCGGACAACATGACGCGACTCCCGTACGAACGCCCTCATCCGTCATCGCAGCGCGAATCGGTGGACGCAGACTGTATCGGGTCGGGGGATGAGGAAATACCAAATGTTACTTTTGAAGCCTTGGCTATAAACGGCCCGACCCGCTAGGCTGCCATCATCCGGCCGTTCCGTCGGAACGCCACTCTTGAGCGTTCCCACGCCTCCTGACCGTTGACGGCCGCGCTGCCCGGCTTCCCCTTCACACCGACACGGCTCGCGTCATCCCGGATGCCCCCGATCTCCCCGACCCTGCGCGCGCTCCGCCGCGGCGATCTCGCCGGCGTGCGGGAACTCCGAATTTCAGAGGGGCTGACCGAATTCCCGGCCGAGATCCTCGGCCTCGCGGACACGCTGGAGGTCCTCGACCTGAGCGGCAATGCGCTCGCGGACCTGCCCGCGGAGATCGCGCGCCTCGGCCGCCTGCGGGTCCTGTTCTGCTCCGGCAACCGCTTCGAGCGCCTGCCGCCCGCCCTCGGCGGCTGCCCGATGCTGAGCCAGATCGGCTTCCGCGCCGCCGGCCTGCGCGAGGTTCCGGGCGAGGCGCTGCCCGCGACCCTCCGCTGGCTGACGCTGACCGACAACGCGATCGCGCACCTGCCGGATGCGCTCGGCCGGCGACCGCTTCTGCAGAAGCTGATGCTCGCCGGAAACCGCCTGCGCTCCCTGCCGCCCACCCTCGCGGGGGCGGAGCGGCTGGAATTGCTGCGGATCTCCGCCAACGGGCTCGATGCCCTTCCCGCCTGGCTCGGCGGCCTGCCGCGCCTCGCCTGGATCTCCTGGGCCGGAAACCCCTGCGAGCCCGCCGCGGGACAGGCGCGCGCCGCGGAGATCCCCTGGTCCGAAATCGTTCCCGGCGACCTCCTCGGCGAGGGCGCCTCCGGCCGGGTGCACCGCGCGCTCTGGCGTGCGGAAGGGGGAGCCGGAGGGCCCGTCGCCCTCAAGCTGTTCAAGGGCGCCATGACGAGCGACGGGCTGCCCGAGCGGGAGATGGCCGCCTGCCTCGCCGCGGGCGCGCACCCGAACCTGACCGGGGCTCTCGGGCGCCTCACCGGCCACCCGGACGGCGCGCAGGGGCTCGTGATGCCTCTCCTGCCGCCGCATTGGCGCCCGCTCGCCGGGCCGCCGAGCCTCGCGAGCTGCAGCCGGGACGTCTACGCTCCCGAGCTTCAGGTCGGATGGGCGAGCGCAACCCGGATCGCGCGCGAGACGGCGCGGGCCGCCGCCCATCTCCATGGGCGCGGGTTCCTCCACGGCGATCTGTACGGGCACAACATCCTGTGGGACGGCAGCGCCGGGGCGGCTGTGCTGAGCGATTTCGGGGCGGCCTCGGTTCTTCCGCCCGGTGACCTCGCCGCGGCCCTGCTGCGGACGGAGGTCCTGGCCTGGGGCCTCCTCCTCGGCGAGTTGCTCGACCTGTGCCCGTCCGACGCGTCCGCGACGAGCGTCCTGCGGACGCTGGAGGCCGCCTGCCTTCAGGCCGATGTCGCGGCCCGTCCGGACATGACCGAGATCCTGCACGCGCTTCCGGCCTGAGGCCGCGCGTCGGCCCTCGGGGCGGGAGGGGGCGACCATCGCGGGCGGCCCGGTCCCCGCGAGCGCACAGGCCCGCGCCGCCTCAGAGCCGGTCGGCGAGCCCGACGAGGGCTGCGGGCACGCTCGGGTTGGAGGCACCGGCCGACGGCTCCTCGGCCGCCGAGCGGAGCAGCCTCAGAAGCTTGCCGCGGTCGAGGGAGTCACGGTCGGACAGGCAGTTGACGATGACCTGCAGGCTGTACTCGATCGCGACGATGCGAGCTTCGAGCTCGCGCTGCTTCGTTTCCATCCCTGCCACTCCTCGTTTTTCTGCCGAGGATGGTAGCCGGCGCGGCGCCGGGCAGAACCCACAGTTTCGCCGACCCTGACCCGCTTCCGGCAGCGCGCGGCTCAGGTGCGGAAGGCCGCGCCGCAGACGATGGGCGCCGGTGCCCCGCAGCGGGGACAGGGGCCCGACAGGGCGACGAAGCCGCTCTCGCCACGGCGGCCGCAGGACGCGGCGCTCGGCCCCTTCGGCCGGACGCGGACGCGGTAGATCAGCCGGCAGGTGCCCTGATAGAGCATCGGCGTCTCCGCCAGGCGCCGGCCGAGGCGCGCCTGCGCCTCCCGGAAGACCGTGACGCCGTCCGAGCGCCGAAAGGCGTTGATCCAGTACGCGGCTTGGTCGTGTGCGGCCTCGGGCATGTCGGCGCTCCCTGTCGGCGGCCGGTCGCTGTCTCCCGCGAAGGCCGGGCGTGACGCGGGGACCGGCCCGAGCCTCAGGCGGCCTCCCGGTCCGGAGGCCAGGGTACGAAGCCCGCCTGTGCTCCGGTCCCCACGAGGCCCTTCGAGCGAAGATAGGCCGCGAGCCGCGGATATCGCTCGAGGTCCGGGCCGTCCGGATTCTCGGCGCGGCAGGGGTGGCAGACGGCGACGTTCCAGGCGGCGATGTGCCGTCCCTCCCCGAAGGATGGCCCCAGCCGCATCGAGCGGCGGCAGAGGATGCACGCGGTGCGGAATGCCTGTTCCATCGCGGATCGATGTCCTTGCGCCCCCGGCGCGTCTCTGGCCGGAAAGCTCTTGTGGATCGGTTAAGGCCGTTGGGCAGAGGGTGGAGAACCCCACCCGCGCGACGCTTTTTCCCCGTGATGTCCGTGCGCGCCGCGCTATGCTGGCGGGGATGAGCAACGTCATCCGCCCCGATTTCGGCAGAGCCCGGCGCCCCGAGCCGGATCCGGACACGCGTCGTGCCGCGGAGGCGATCTGCCTCTACGGTGAGGAGGCGGGCTACCGGGTCGGCTTGGTGGCGGACGAATCCGAGCCGCAGGGACCCGTTCTGACCGTCTTCGTCGGGGCGCTCGACAGCGAGGAGGTCGAGGCGGTCGCGATCACGCCCGCGACGCCCGAGGGCCGCGCCGACGCCGACGCGATCGGTCTCGCGATCCTGCGTGCGCTGGAGATCGTCGGCCGCGGCCGGGACCCCGAACCCGGCGAGCCGGCCTGAGGGCGGTCAGCCCCGCTTCTGACCTTTGGTGTAGGCCGAGATGGCGGACTGGCAGTTCGGCGACAGCTTGGCCTTGTTCTGCCGGAAGCAGGCCTGAACCTCTGGGCTGTCCGGCTCCAGGTCGCCGCAATAGGTGAAGTAATCGCCCGTGCAGGACCTCTTCAGCTCGCTGCGGTCGGCGGACGTGGCGCCGCCTGGGGCCGCCACCGCGGCGGCGGTGGTCAGAAGGAGGGCGGAAACGGTGCGTACCAGCAAGGACTCTACTCCAGACAGCCCGATCCTACCGGGCGGAGGCCGTAGACCAAGGGATCGCGACGAGAATGGGTTAGCGTGGCCGTAGCGGCCCCTGGATGCGATGAAGCCCGCCGCGGCGCGAGCCGGGCGGGCTTCACCGGATGGATCGTCCGATCGCTCAGCAATCGTCGTCCTTCTTGCCGACCTTCTGATCCGCGCCCGCATTGTTCATGGCACCGACGGTGCCGGGCGAGGCGGGCTGCTCGCCGCCGGCGAGGTTCTTGGCGGCCGGGTCGGTCCGGTCGCCCTTGCTGGCCTGATTGCCCGTCCCCTGGTTCGGACCGGTCGCTTGGTTCGCGCCGACGTTGTTCATCGCGCCGACGGTGCCGGGCGAGGCGGGCTGCTGACCACCCGCGAGGTTCTTGCTGGAATTGTCGACGTCCGAGCTCTTCGTGTTCGTCGCCTGCTGCTCGGGATTCTTGTCCTTGGTCGAGCCGGTGTTGCACGGCGCGGCGAGAACCGACCCCGCCGTGAGGGCGAGAATGGCGGCGCTGCTGATTAGAGTTGTGACTTTCATGGCGATTTCCTCCTCTAGTTGCTGCGGGGAAGGAAATCGTTCGGCTTACCGGAGGTTCCGCGCGGACGTCCCCGAGTTTCGGGAACGTCCGCGGTTGGATCGGGCGGCCGATGATCGCGATGCCGGCCGCGCGGCCCCGGCTCAGTGGCGCGGCAGCGTGTGCAGGGCCTTCAGGAAGACGTCGACGTCCTCCCGCGTGTTGTAGAAGGCGAGCGAGGCGCGCACCGACTGGTCGACGCCGAAGCGGCGCAGGGCCGGCAGGGCGCAGTGATGGCCGGAGCGCACCGCGATCCCGTGCGCGTCGAGGTGGTGGGCCACCGCCTCGTTCTCGTGCCCCTCGATGACGAAGGACATCACGCTGGCCTTCTCCCGCGCCGTGCCGATCAGCCGCAGGCCCTTCACCTCGGCGAGGCCGGCCTGCGCGTATTCGAGGAGATCGTGCTCGTAGGCCGCGATGCCCGGCAGGCCGACGCCCTCGAGATAGTCGAGGGCGGCGCCGAGGCCCACGGCGCCGGCGATGTCGGGCGTGCCCGCCTCGAACTTCTCGGGCGCGCCCTTGTAGACGGTCTTCGAGAAGGTGACGTCCTCGATCATGTGGCCGCCGCCCTGCCAGGGCGGCATCGCCTCGAGGAGGTGCGTCTTGCCGTAGAGCGCGCCGATCCCGGTCGGCCCGAACACCTTGTGCCCGGAGAAGACGAGGAAGTCCGCGTCGAGCGCCTGCACGTCGAGGGGGATGTGCGGCGAGGATTGCGCCGCATCGACCAGCACCGGAACGCCGTAGGCGTGCGAGAGCTGGATGATCTCCGCGACCGGGTTGATGGTGCCGAGCGCGTTGGCGACATGCGTCACCGAGACGATCTTCGTGCGGCCGGACAGGAGGGCGGCGAATTGCTCGAAGATGATCTCGCCCCGGTCGTTGACCGGGATCACGCGCAGCGTCGCGCCGGTGGCCTGGGTGAGGAGCTGCCAGGGCACGATGTTGGCGTGGTGCTCGATCGTCGAGACGATGATCTCGTCGCCCGGGCCGATATGGGCGCGGCCGTAGGAGTTCGCGACGAGGTTGATCGCCTCCGTGGTGCCGCGCAGGAAGACGATGTCGTCCTTCGTCGGCGCGTTGAGGAAGCGGCGCACCTTCTCGCGGCCGCCCTCGAACAGGTCCGTGGACCGGGCGGCGAGCGTGTGCGCGGCCCGGTGGATGTTCGAGTTGTGCCGGCCGTAGAACTCGCTCGTCGCGTCGATCACGCTCTGCGGCTTGTGGGTCGTCGCCGCGTTGTCGAGCCAGACGAGCGGGTGGCCGTTGACGCTCTGGTGGAGGGCCGGGAAATCCCGGCGCACGCTCTCCACGTCGAAGGGCGCGGCGACCGGGCTCGACCCGTGCGAGGTGACGCGCGGCGCGGGGCCGGGATGGCGCGAGGGCTCGACGCGGGGCCGGGCGTGGGTCTTCGGAGGCCGCGCGGCGGCGGGCGCCAGGAAGTAGTAGTCGGAGGCCGGCGCCGCGGGCTCCGGCGCCCGCGAGAGACGGCCCGTCCGCCGAAAGCTCTCCTGCGCCTCGTCGACGCCGTGGCGCGACGGGTCGGCCGGCACGAGCCCCGGCGCCAGCGCATGGGCGAAGGCGTTCGCCCGCGGATGGTCGGCCGCGATCCGGCGGTGCAGGTCGCGCCCGCCCGGCAGCGCTGCGGCCACCTCGGGCAGGCTCGGCACGAAGAACTCGGGCAGGGCCCGGCGCGAGGCGAACGGGTCGGAGAGGGGATGGACCGAGGGGATCGCCGCCGCGTCGAACGAGACGGGGCCGGCGGGCGCTGGGTTCGGCACGGAGGCTCCCGTCACCCCCGGCAGGCCGACGGGCGGCGCGCCGAAGGAGCGGGCGGCGAGCGCCGAGGCGTCCGGCTGCAGGCCCTGGGGTAATCCGCCCGCGGGCGCCGAGGGGACACCCAGGCCGGCGCTCGGCAGGGGCGCGCCGCCGGGCCCCTGCGGCAGGCTCTCGAAGCCCTGCGGCACCTGCGGGCTCGCCGGAAGTTCCGGCGCGAAGGGCTGGCTTGCCGCCTGCCCCTGCCCGTAGATCTCGCGGGCGAGGCGCCCGACGAGATCCGCATGCGCCAGCTCGCCGGGGTTGCCCGCCGGCAGGCCCAGGCTGGCCGCCGGCAGGCCCAAGCTGGCCGCCGGCAGGAAGGCCGGCGCCTTAGGCGTAGTCATGGTAGTTGCCCAGGAGCACGTTATCGAGACGGGCGATCGCGTCCTCGACCAGCACGGCGGCCGAGAAGTAGCGGGTCACGAGATGCGAGGCGATGGAGTGGTCGTTGGTGCCCATGTAGCGCACCGACAGGCCGGGCTCGATCTCGCCCGTGACGCCCGACTTCTGGAGGGCGACGACGCCCTGCTCGCCCTCGCCGACGCGCAGCAGCAGGATCGAGGTGGTCTGCGCCCCCGTGACCGGGTCGGTGTCGATCGGCAGCTTGTCGCTCGGCACCAGCGGCACGCCGCGCCAGGTGATGAAGGGCGCGCCGAACAGGTGCACCACCACCGGCGGCACGCCGCGGCGGGTCGCCTCCCGGCCGAAGGCCGCGATGGCGCGCGGATGCGCCACGAAGAAGGCGGGCTTCTTCCAGACGAGCGTCAGGAGCTCGTCGAGATCGTCCGGGGTCGGCGGGCCGCCGCGGGTCGGGATGCGCTGGCGCGAGCCGACCTCGTGGAGGAGGCCGAATTGCGAGTTGTTGAGGAGCTCCCACTCCTCGCGCTCCTTCACGGCATCGACCGTGAGGCGGATCTGCTCGCGGAGCTGGTCGATCTCGTTCGAGTAGAGATCGGTGACGCGGGTATGGGTGTTGAGGATCGTCTGGATCGTGGAGAGGTGGTACTCGCGCGGATCCACCTCGTAGTCGACGAAGGTGGTCGGCAGGCGCGGCTCGCCCGCATGCACCGCCAGGAGCTCTATACCCTGCTCGCCGTAGGAATTGGTGTGGCCCTTGAGCCGGTCACGCTCCTCGATGTGCTGGGTGATGCGCGAACGGATCGCCTCGTCCTCGATCGCGGCCCGGTCGAGAGTGAGGAGCGTCACGGCCGAGAGCGCCTTCACGGCCGGGGCCGGCCCGGCCTCGCCGACGAGGGTGTCGTCCCCGAAATAGTCGCCCCGGGTGGCGAGGCCCTGGCGCAGCCGGCCCTTGTAGGGGCCCGACAGGCTCAGCTCGACGGTGCCGTCGGCGACGATCGTCAGGCTGCGGTCGGCCGAGCCTTCCTCGCTGATGACCTCGCCGGCCTGATGGCGGCTCTCGGTGAACTTGCCGGCCAGCGTCGCCAGTTCGGCATCGCCGAGCCGGCTGAACTGCGGCACGGCCCGCAGGGAGCCGGGGCGGATGACCCGGCCCTTGTCGTCCGTGGCGAGATCGATGCGGCCGGGCTTGGCCAGCACCACGGCGCGGCGGTTCACGCGGTAGACGCCGCCGGGCACGTCCACGAAGGGCAGCAGGCGCAGGAGCCAGCGCGGGGTGTTGGCCGCGTTCTGGACCGATGTGACGGTCGCCGTCGCTAGATTGCGTGCCGCGGAGGCGCTCACGCTCAAACCCGGTCCGCTCATCGTCTCACGTCTCCGTTTTCTCAAGGCACGAGGAAGCGGCGACCGGCTGCGGGCTCAAGCCCGACCGATCCTGATACGCCGCAAGGTCACGTCACGCAGATGTCGGGCCTAGCGCAGTCGAGCGACCGCGCCGGGACTGCACTGTACTGGAGCGCACCCGAGGAAGTTGTCGATACTCTTGCCCGGGGCGCGGCTGAACTGCACCTGATTCCGGGTTAGTGCGGTCTAGCCTCGGCCCGGCCGAGGGGTCAATGGAAGCACCTTCTAAAATTTAGGGCTTCCATGGAACAACCTTGCCTTGAATAACAGATGCATGGAAAGGCATCCTCTGAAAGGCAATCTCAGAAGAACATTCATCTATCCGTTGCCGCAGCAAGCGACCCCTCGCGAACGATCGTGCGGAGGACATTTTTCCCCCGCTTCGCGCCGGGTCAGATTCCGTCGCCGAAGCCGAAGAACTGGTCCATCGTGAGGGCCGGCTGCTCGTCGAGCGGCAGGCGCGAGACGACGCGCGCCGGGACGCCCGCCACGGTCGTGTGGGGTGGCACCTCGTGCAGCACCACGGCGGCCGCTGCGACCTTGGCCCCCTCGCCGACCCGGATGTTGCCGAGCACCTTCGCGCCGACGCTGAGCAGCACGCCGCGCTCGATCTTGGGGTGACGGTCGCCGCTCTCCTTGCCGTTGCCGCCGAGCGTGACCGATTGCAGGATCGAGACGTCGTCGGCGATCACCGTCGTCTCGCCGATGACGACGCCGGTGGCGTGGTCGATGAACACGCCCGAGCCGATCCGGGCGGCGGGGTGGATGTCGCAGCCGAACACTTCGGAGATCCGGCTCTGCACGTGCAGGCTGAGCGTCGCCCGCCCCTGGTGCCAGAGCCAGTGGGCCACGCGGTAGCCCTCCAGGGCGGCGAATCCCTTGTAGAACAGGAACGGGTCGAGATACCGGCGGCAGGTCGGGTCGCGCTCCCGGATCGCGACGAGGTCGCGCACCGCGTGCGCTTCGGCATGCGGGTCGGCTTCGAAGGCGGAGAGGCAGAGGTCGCGCATGGACAGGCGCGCGAGGTCGCCGTCGCCGAGCCGGTGCGCGAGGCGATAGGCGAGAGCCTGGGCGAGGCTGCGCTGGTCGAGCACCGTCGCCTGGATGATGCCCGCGTAGAGCGGCTCCTCGATGAGCGCGGCCTCCGCCTCGGCGCGCAGGTCGGCCCAGACGTCGCGCTCGTGGGTGCTGCGGCTCGTGGCCCGCAGCGGCGGCTGGGTCGTGATCGCCGCGGTCACGGCCGCGACTCCTGCAACCCGCGGGCGCGCCTCGCCCCGAGGGCGGTCCGGCCGATCGTGCGCGGCATGGGATTACTGCACACGCCGGAACAGGTCCGGCAGGTAGCGCCGCAGGGTCTCGTGGCCCTCGAATTTCACGTCGACGGTCTGCGGGCGGCCGCCCTGGCCGTGGATGCTGACGACGCGGCCCCTGGCATGGCGCCAGATCCCCAAGACTTCGGCGACGTCGAGCCGCTCGAACACCACCTGATCGCCGCGCGTCATCGTCGCTGAGGCCATGGCATCATCCTTCGGAAACGGGCCGACCGGGCCGGTCGTACCGTGTGCGTGAGGCTGCGTGAGAACCGGATCCGGGCCGGGAGGAAGAGCTTTCCGGATGTCCGCGCCGGGGGAGAAGATTTCGGTCGCGGTTGGCACGGTAGAGAGCAAATCTTTCACTAAGTCTTTGTGATTGCTCGATAATTACAGACGGAACGCGGGCTGGCAAGCCTTGTTCCTAGGGTCCGTCCGCGCTACGCCGGATCGGGCCGCGCAGGGCGCGGCGGCTTGTGCAGGACCTTCGATGGGCCCCTATCTCCACTCGCTCGCGGGCGGCGTGCTGATCGGCCTGTCGGCCGTGATGCTGCTTCTCCTCAATGGCCGCATCGCCGGGGTCAGCGGCCTCGTCGCCGGCCTCGGGCGCCGACCCGACCGGCGCTGGCTCGCCGACCTCGCCTTCGTCGCCGGGCTGATCCTCGGCCCGCCCGCCTTCGCGGCGCTGAGCGGGCACTGGCCCGAGATGCGGATCGTCGCCTCCCTGCCGGTCCTGGCGCTCGCCGGATTGCTCGTCGGCTTCGGCACCCGCCTCGGCTCCGGCTGCACCAGCGGCCACGGGGTCTGCGGGCTCGCCCGGCTGTCGCCGCGCTCGATCGTGGCGGTGCTCACCTTCCTGGCGAGCGGCGTGGTCACGGTCTTCCTCGCGCGGGGGCTCCTCGGATGAGGCCGGCCGCCCAGATCCTGACGGCGCTCGCCGCCGGCCTCACCTTCGGGCTCGGCCTCGCCCTGTCCGGCATGCTCGATCCCGCGCGCGTGCGCGGCTTCCTCGACGTGACGGGCGCCTGGGACCCCAGCCTCGCCTTCGTGCTCGCCGGCGCGGTGAGCGTCTCCGCCCTCGGCTATGCGGTGTCGCGCCGGCTCCGGGCGCCGGCCTTCGAGAGCCGCTTCGCGATCCCGTCCGGGCGGCGGATCGACCGGCCGCTCGTCCTCGGCGCCGTGCTGTTCGGGGCGGGCTGGGGTCTCTCCGGCTTCTGCCCGGGGCCCGCCGTCGCCGCACTCTCCACGGGTCTGGTCCCGGTGGCGCTCTTCGTCGCCGCCATGCTGGCCGGCATGGCCCTGCATCGGCTCGCGACGCGGCCCTCCGGACTGGGCTCCGCGCCCACGAGCGCGCCCGCGCGATGATCCCCGGCCCGCCCCGGGAACTGGCGAGACCGCCGGCCGGGACGGGCGATGAGGATTGCGCCGGCCCGCGAGAAAAAGGGGGGCGCAGCCGTGATGTTCCACGCAAGCCGCCTGTCACGGCAAGGGCGATCCGCCGATCCCGAAGTCTTTGGGAGCACATTTCGCGGCGATCCGCCTAGTCTGTCCCTGTGAAGACTGTCCTGCGGCCGGGCTGCCGTGCGGAATGACGATGTGATGGCGCGGTCCGGCACGTTCGATTGTGCGGGACCTCCGGTTTCGTCCTGTCTCCGCTGCCGAACGCTGTCCGCGTCCGGTGAGGCTGCGAATGGGACGGGACGGATTCCGGCCGGTGCGCCTCGCGCATCCGCCGGCCGCCATCCTGTCGGGGCAGATCGGGCGGAGGGATCGGCCATGCGGCTCGGGCTCGTTGGCGGGGTGTTCGGCCAGATCTTTGGCCAGGGCTTTGGCCGAGTCTTCGGCAAGATCTTTGGCAGAGTCTTTGGGCAGCGTCGGCTCAGCGTGCCGATCCTCGGCGTCCTCACCGTGTTCGGCGGCGGCACGGCGTGCCCGGCCGCGGCGCCGCCGGACTTGCCCGAGGATGTGTCGCCACGGATCCGGGCCCTGTCCGTGCCCCGGCAGGCCCTCGACGGCGACGATGCCGGACCGCAGGCGCGCTTGGAACTCGGGCCGGACGGGCGCGACCTTCGCCTGACGGGCGATCTGACCGAGGGCGTCGCGAACCGCGTGGCGGCCCTGCTCGCGGCGCATCCCGAGGTGGTGCGGATCCACCTCACCAGCGACGGCGGCTTGGTCGAGGAGGGGCTGGCCCTCGGCGCCATCGTCGCCGTCTACGGCCTCGCCACCTACGTGCCGGATGTCTGCGCCTCGGCCTGCACCCTCGTCTACGTGCGCGGCCGCGGGCGCTATCTCGCGGCCGGCGGCCGCCTCGGCTTTCACGGCCCCTACGAGGTCGGCTTCTTCGATTCGGCCCATCCCGTCGACGCGGGTCCGGAGCGGACGGCCTACCTGAATGCGGGCCTCACGCCGGAATTCGTCGCGCGGGCGCTCGCCGTGCGGTCCGAGGACATCTGGGTTCCGGAGGCGGCGCTGCTGCGCGCGGCCGGTGTCGTCACGGAGATGGTCGGGCCCGGTTCCTTCCGCGAGGGGCCGGCCGCTGCCCCCGACCGGGTCGCGCAGCGGGGCGGCCCCTGAGGTCGCGCCGCAGCGGCGTTCATGAGGGGCCCGCGCCTATCCCGGCCCGTCCTGGCGCCTGTCCTGGCGCCCGATCTGCCGGGCAACGGCCATCAGCGAGGTCACGAGGGGCGTCGCGGGCTCCCGATGCAGCGCGACGAGGCCGATTGCGTGGGTCAGGTCCGGCTCGACGACGGGGATGGCGCGCAGCCCCTCGGTCGGCGGCAGGACGTCGGCCAGGGCGGCCGGCATGATGCTCGCCCAGCGCAGCGTCCGCACATGCGTCATCAGGACGATCATGGAAGTCGATTCCAGCGCCGGCGTCGGCTCGCCGCCGGCCGCGCGGATCTGCCCGTCGATGATGCGCCGGTTCTGCATGTTGGGCGTCAGCAGGCACAGCGGCAGCCGGGCCGCCTCCGCCCAGGTGACGCGGGCGCGGTCCCCGCAGGGGCCGTCGGCCGCGGTGATCAGGCGATAGGCCTCCTGGTAAAGCGGAACCGTCATGACACGGCCGAGGGGCTCGTTGTCGAGATAGGTGATCCCGGCATCGGCCTCGAGATTCACGAGGAGCGAGACGATGTCCGTCGAGGTACTCGACGCGACGGTCAGGCGCACGTCCGGGTGGCGCGCCCGGTAGGGCGTGGTGAGGGCGGCCACCATGGGGAGGGCGGTCGGGATCACGGCGATCCGCAGATGGCCGGTCAGGCCGCGGCGGAGCGTGGCCACGTCCTGCTGCTTGGCGCGGCTGTCGGCAACGATGCGGCGTGCCCAGGCGAGGACGCGCTGCCCTTCCGGCGTGAAGCCCTGGAAGCGCGAGCCGCGCTGCACCAGTTGCACGCCGAGCCGGTTCTCCAGATGCTTCACATCCGCCGAGAGCGTCTGTTGAGTGACGCTGCAGGCTTCGGCCGCACGGCCGAAATGCTCTTCCCGCGAGAGAGCCAGCAGATAGTCCAGCTTGTCGATCACGACCCAGAACCGAGCCCGCACGGCCGCCGAACCCGCGGCCATTCGGTCGTATTCTGCCGCTGCCTGCCCTTCGATATGAAGTGCGATGCCGGAGAGGCTTATCCGGCATCGCTGGCACCGGCTCCGAGGCGATGCGGATCGTAGGTGGCGGGCTGGATCGGCCCCGGATCGTCGGTCGGGCTGCCGATGGCCGCGACGACGAGCGGGTCGAGGCTTGCGCCCCTTTCCGCTGCGTGCGCCGCGAGCCTCTCCCGCATGCGCGGCGTCCAGAAGGCCACGAGGTGCCTGTGGATGCCGGCCACCGCCTCGTCGTCCGGGTAGGAGCGGAAGAAGGTGGCGATTTGGTTGGCCATCCGCACCAGTTTGTCGGTCTGCGAGGTCGCGCCCATCCTCCTCATGCAGCCATGCACCTCGGCGCGCGACAGGTTGAGCGCGTCGGCGATGAGCGGCACGGCCTCGGCGTCGACGTAGCCGAAGGTCTCCTGCAGCGCGTGCAGGATCGGCAGCGTCGCACCCTCGAGATGCGCGTGGTCCGAGACGATCCCGGCGGCGCGGGCGGCGCTCCAAGGTTCGTGGTGCGGCATGAGTTTTCCTGCCCAGTTTGGTCTTGTTCTAAGACCGATCGGAACAGGAGTGCCGGGTCCCTTCAATCAAGCTGTCGGGTCGGCCGACAGAGGATCCCTGTCGACGGGGGCGGCGCCGATGTGCGGGTGCGCATCAAAACATCGAAGCGTCTCCGCGCGGAGAAAAATTCAAGTTCTTTCGCGATGATCTCCTGCGAACAAGAAATTTCAGATGTTGATGCAGGTTATGGCGCCGGAACGACATCGGTTTAGAACAGATTCATCATCAGCTTTTCTGGAACAGGTGCTGATGGCTGGGAGAGGCATGCGCTTCCGCCTGCAAGGTAAGGCGACGCCGCCATGTCCCCGGCTTCCGACATCCACGTCCTGTCCGCGCTCGTCCGCAAGCTGGAGAGCATCGCCCGTCTCTCGGACGCGGAGCGGAGGGCCATCGAGAGCCTGCCGGCCAAGCCCCGCCTTCTCCAGCCCGGCCAGGACATCGTGCGCGACGGCGACAGGCCCTCGCAATGCTGCCTCATCCTCGACGGCTGGGCCTGCCGCTACAAGCTGCTCGGTGCGGGCAAGCGCCAGATCTTCTCGTTTCACATCGCGGGCGACGTCCCCGACCTGCAGACCCTGCACCTGCACGTCATGGACCACAGCATCTGCACGCTCACCGAGGCGACGGTGGCCTTCATCCCGCACGACAGCCTGCGGGACCTCATCACCCGCTTTCCCGGCCTTGCGGAGATCTTCTGGCGCGACACGCTGGTCGATGCCGCGATCTTCCGCGCGTGGATCGTCTGCATGGGCCGGCGCTCGGCCTACGAGCACATCGCCCATCTCTTCTGCGAATTGTATCTGAAGCTGCGGGCGGTGGGGCTGGCCGACGGCTACCGCTGCCCCCTCCCCATCACGCAGATCGACCTCGGCGACGCGCTGGGCCTGACGAACGTGCACGTCAACCGCGTGCTGCAGGAGATGCGCAGGCAGGGCCTGATCACCCTGCGCGACCACACGCTCGCGATCGAGTCCTGGGATGAGCTGAGCCGGATCTCGGAATTCGATCCCACCTACCTGCGTCTCGAGAAGCAGGCGGCTTGACAGACCTTCCCTTGCCGCGCGCGGTTCGTCCTCGCGACCGGACCTCCCTGGACGCGGGCCTTCCCCGCCGCGGGGAGCCGGTCCCCATGCGGTCGCCCCCCGGCCTGGACGCTTCTCGGCGCACGCACCCATCGCCCAAGGCCCCCTCCCCGCATCGCGCGCCCCCTCCTCGCCGCGGCCGGGCAGGTCCTTCGACAGGGGCTCCGCCCCCGCATTCCGCGCGATGCCGCGTCAGATCCGGCGTAGTCGTTCATACGCAGGGTCTAGGATAGCGTGCCTATATCTTTTCATAGGGCAGAGTTGCGAGAGGCTTCGGCCTGATTTAGGCTAACCGGAGATAACAACAAAAATTGTGATGCGTAAAATTACTTGGGGTACAATTTAGTGGTCGAGGATCCTTTCCTGCAGAAGCTCCTGCGAGCCGGGCCGTTGTCCGACGAAGAGCAGGCCGCTCTGCAGAGCCTGACCTTCAATCGCCGTCCCGTGTCGGCCCGGTGCGACATCACCAACGGCGCCCTCATCAACGGTGGCGTCACGGACCGCGTCTACCTCGTCATGAGCGGCTTCGCCTGCCGCTACAAGACGCTCCCGAACGGCAACCGCCGGATCGTCTCCTTCGCCCTGCCGGGGGACCTCTGCTATATGCACGATGCCGGGCCCTTCGGGCGCGATCTGCGCGTCGGCGCCCTCGCGGCCTGCTCCGTGGCCGACCTCTCGCGCTCCCGGCTGACGGAACTGATCGGCCTCCACCCAGGCATCAGCCGCGCGATCTGGTGGGTCACCCTGCGCGAGCTGAGCCGGGCCCGCGAGTGGATCGTCAACGACACGCGCCCGGCCGATCGGCGCCTCGCGCACCTCCTGTGCGAGTTGCTGATCTGCCTGCAGGTGACCGGTCAGGCCGACGATGACGGTTTCGAGTTCCCCGTGACGCAGGCGGACGTCGCGGACACGCTCGGCATCTCGCATGTCCACATCAACCGGGTGCTGCAGAGCCTGCGCACGGGCGGCCTGATCACCTGGAGCCATCATCAGGTGACGATTCCGGACGTGGAGGAGCTGAAGGCCTTCGCCGAATTCGATCCCGCCTACCTGTGCTTCGACGGGTTCGAGCCGCTCGGAGCGATCGCCGCACCGGTCGCGGTCCGCGCCGGGCCATGAAACCCGCTGCGGGCTCCTGAGTTAGTAGCCTCGAGCTTGGCGGTCGGCCGCCCCTCCGAGGAATGGAATGGTCGAGATCACGTTGCAGCCGGTGCAGATCGGGACGCTGACCGCGGATACCGACGGGCGCCTCGTCTTCGCGGACGGGAAACTGGTGGCCGTGCTGGTGCGCCTGAGCGAGGAGCTGCACAGCGCGGACGGCAATGCGGGTCAGTGGTGTGTCGAGGCCGGCTTCGGCGCCTGCGAGGTCGGGATGCTGGCCGTCCGCTTCGACAGCCTCGAGGCTGCGCGGAGCTGGGTCGCGGACCAGATCTCGACGAAGGCCCCGGCCATGTGAGCGCGTCGCGCCCCGCCGCGCAGGGCTGCTGCGCCCGGCAACGGGGCGGGGTGCGCCGGGCGTTCCGATGCGGCGCGGCGGGCCCCCGCGCATCGGATCCCCCTCCAACCACTCCGGGCCGGACAGGGGCGACCTCAGAGGGGGCGCGATGCGCGCATCCGGAGGAGGTCCAGCACCGCGAGGACCAGCGGCGTTCCGATGAGGAACAGAGCGAAGACGAGAGCCATGCGTCACCTTCTCAGTAAGTTCGGGGGAAGCGGATCCTCCGGCCTTGCGGGATCCGCCCGACCTGCGAGCTTTAATGCCTGACCGGCGCGCAGGGTTCGCCGTCCCGACCCGGTGATCTCGCCCCGGAGGCGTGGTCTCCCCGAAGGCCGACGCCGCGCTTCCTGACGTGGGCCGAGGAAACATCGCCACGGCGGAACGTTCGACCCAAGGATCCCCGTTGGGTCAGGAGTTCCTCATGGCCGACCTCTCAGACGTCCATCGCAGCCCCGTGACGCCCGGCGAGGACCTGCGCACGATCGCCCTGCATCACATCTCGTGGGGCGCCATCCTCGGGGGCGTGTTCATCGCCCTCATCCTGCAATTGATCCTCAACCTGCTCGGCCTCGGGCTCGGCCTGACCAGCGTCAGCGCGACGGAGGGCAACAACCCGGATGCCGGCACGATCTCCGTGGGCGCGGGCCTGTGGTGGGTGGTCTCCGGCATCGTCGCGGCGGCGGCCGGCGGCTACACGGCGGGACGCCTCTCGGGCAAGCCGGTCGAGTCCACCGCCGGCTACCACGGCCTGATCTCCTGGGCGGTGACGACCTTCGTGGTGATCTACCTGCTGACCTCGGCGCTCGGCGGCCTCGTCGGCGGCGCCTTCAGCACGGTCACCTCGGCACTGGGCGGCGTGGGTCAGGCCGCCGGCGGGGCCGTCCAGACGGCGGCGCAGGCGGCCGGTCCCGCCTTGCCGAACCTGTCCAACCCCTTCTCGGACATCGAGGGCAAGCTGCGCGGCGCGTCCGGCGGGCAGGACCCCGCCGCCCTCCGGGACCAAGCCGTGTCGGCCCTGCGCGACCTCCTCACCGGTGATCCCGCCAGGCAGCAGGCCGCCAAGGACAAGGCCGCCGACGCCGTCGCGAAGGCGCAGGGCATCCCGCCCGACCAGGCCAAGCAGCAGGTTCAGCAATACCAGGACCAGTACGACAAGACCGTCGCCGACGCGAAGGAGAAGGCCAAGCAGACGGCGGAGATGACCCGCAAGGCGGCGGCTCAGGGTGCCCTCTACGCGGCGCTGGCTCTGCTGATCGGCGGGGCGGCGGCGTTCTTCGCCGGCCGCGCGGGCGCGGTGAACCCGACGCTCACGGCGCCGGGCATGGGGACGGGCGCGCCGGCGCGCCGCGTCTGAGAACACGGGCGACGGCGCGCACGGGCGCGGCCGTCGCGGGCGAGATTCCGGGCTCCGCGTGCGGCGACGCGGCCGGGTGGCGAAACGACGGCCGACGGGAGCGGGTTCAGCAGCATGGAAGGCGGCATCATCTGGCTCGGCATCATCGGAGCCATCCTGGGACTCTCGCTGCTGGCCGTGGCGACGGTCGGGATGCGCCGGCACCGGCATCGCGGGCGGGCGGCCGATCCCGACCTCACGCAGGCCGCGAGCGGGTTCGCCCGGTTGCGCTGGCTGAAGCCCCGAGGCATGCGCCGACGCAGCTAGATCTTCCCCTCGAGACCCATCTGATAATACTTGTGAACGATCGTGTCCTGGTTCTCCAAGAGCCAGTCGATCGAGGGCTCGTGGGTCATGGCCTTGCGGATCGCCTCGGTCATGCCCTTGCGCTGGATCTCGAAGAGCGCCTTGTGATCGACCGTCTCGGCCTGGATCACGCCCGGGCTCAGCCAGACCGAGCAGATGATGCCGAGATCGTTGACCCGGTCCTTCGGCAGGTACCCGGCCCGGACCGCGTCCAGCACGCCGTTGGCGATGGCGAACTGCACCGTGCCCATCAGGATCGACGTGTACTTCGATTCCGTGACGCTGACCTTCGACACGCACAGCGTCACCGGGCGCACCATGATGTCGGTGTTCAGGAGCGCGAAGACGCGGCTGTGGCCGACGACCTGATCGCCCGTCAACGTCGCGATGGCCGTGCCGACCGGGCCGTCGAGCTCGCCGATGATCACTTCGGGCTCGGAGGCGGTATTGGGCGGGCCGCCCGCGACGAGGGCCTCGCCGGCACGAAGGATGATGCGCTCGCTCATGCGGGGTGACCTTCCTGACAATCCGGATCGAGGGGCGATCCGTCCGGCCGGGGTGTCTCACAGGTTCGGGAGCCGGGTCCACCCCATCCTCGGGCGGAGCGCCGCTGAAGGCCGGACCGTCCCGGCGAGCGCGACGCGCCGGCCGGGGCGATCGGTTCAGCCGTTCTGCTGCGTCTTCAGGCTGCTCCCGGCGCCCGAGGTGTCCGTCATCGGGTTCGAGACCCCGCTCGTGTTGCCGTCCCCCTGGCCGGGCGCCTGATCATCGAAGGTGCGGCGATTGCCTGCGTGATCCTGATACTGCTCGGTCTGAACGTTCTTGCTGTCGAGGCCGCGCTCGTCGCTGTGCTGCGCCTTGTCGCGATTGCTCAGGACCATGTTCTCCGGGAGGATGCCCTCCGGCAGTTCGGTCATCGCGCCGCTGCCCGATCCCTTGCCCTGTGCGCCGGCACCCATGTTCCGCTTGCTAGCATTCGCCATGTCTTGCTGCCCTTGCTCGTGCCTGTCGAAGATCGCGTGACAGATCAGGATGGTGTGAGTCTCGACGAAGGCAAGCTGAGCAGATGCAAAATTTGGCCTTCTCGCGAGGGGAACTTTCGGGGTTGGGTGTGGTTCTGCGGTGCTGAGGCGAGATCTGTCTTGGAACACGGCTCTTCGCGCTCGGGAATACGTTGCCGGAAGCCCACGAGTGAAGCAGATGGATCTGCAAGATCGAATCCGGGATGCCATCGTCGCCGAGCTGCAGCGTCAGGCGGAAGCCGGCGAGCCGGCCCCGACGGTCGATACGACGGAGCGCGGCTACGCCGTGATCGACGGGCGTATCGACCTCGACGCGCTGATCATGGTGATCGAGGGATCGCTGGCCGGCGGGCCCTAGCAGCGGGCGCCGCGACGGACAGGGTGTCCCCGCCCCTTCCGAGCCGATGAGGCCGAGGGGGCGGAGGCGACCCGGGGGGTGGCCGCCGCGGCCATCCTTACGTCGGGGAGGCCCCGCGAGCCCCGGGACCGCGGGGCTCGCGATGCGGCCTACTGGCCGCCGTTGCTCGAGCCGCTGCCGCCTCCGGCGCTGCCGTTCGGCACGGCGCGCTCCGGAAGGTTGGCGTTCCCGCCGGCCGCGGAGTTGGTCGTGATGGTCTCGGCTCCCGTCGCGCCCGGAGCGATGATCACGTCGCGTCGATTGCCGGTCGTGTAGGGCTGCTGCTGGATCACGGTCCCGGTCGCCTCCGGGGCGGAAAGGCCCGGCGCGGTCTGCGCGACGGCCGGCGCCGCCCCGAGGAGAGCGAGGCCGGCCAGCATCGCGTGGATCTTCATGGCCTTGATCGTCATCGCCCTGCCCATCATGAGGAATTGGTCCAGTCTCGCGTCGTCCCGGAGGAGCGCGCCCGGGAGCAACTTCGAGGCAAGGAGATGTATCCGGCCCGGCACGACGAATTCGGCGATGGCTGTGCTGGTGCGCCCGAGGCGGAATGCGGCGCGCCCGAGTCATTGTCCGGTGAAGCGGGTGGCGCGCAGACAGAAAGACGCCGCTCGGGTGATGCGAGCGAATAACCTGAGTTAGTTCTTGCGCCGCGAGAGGCTTGTTCCACGCGGAGCGGCCGATCTGTGCTGGCCCCGATCGGTCGGAGATTTCGCGGAACAGAGGCTTTTTCGGGCGGTTGGTTCATCATCACCCCTATCGGAGGAACGATGACCGCGAAGCCACCTCCCGTGCCACCTGCCAACCGCTCCAACAAGGGTCCCGGCAGCGCCACCGAAGCACCGGTCTCGCAGGGCCAGGCTTCCTCGCAGACGAAGGACCCGGACAAGGTCGGTCAGTCGGGGAATTCGAAGGTGAATACGGTTCACCAGGGCTACCAGCAGGACCGCTGATGAGCACGTCGAAGAAGCATCCCAACACCGACCGCCACCAGGGCGGGCCGGGAAGCAGCCACCAGGACAATTCCAAACCCCCGGTGGAGGAGCGGCACGGCCCGGAGCCGGGCAGCCCGACGAACCTGAGCAAGTCCGCCGTCTCGGGCGGGGGCGGCGAGCGCGACGCGCATCACACCCACAGCAACCTGGGCAACGCGCCCGACCGGACCGACCGCTCGCATTGAGGCCGGGCCTCGCCGCGAGCGAGCCGCCCGCGACCGCTCTCATTCGGACCAGCACCCGCCGCACAGGATGCGGCGGGTCTCCTGCCGTCGTCGGCGCGGTGTCGACCCGTCATGGAACGCCCGCGCCGTGCCGGCACGCTCTCCGGGAACGGAGTCAGGCGGCGGACCGGGACCCCGCCCGCGGATCGGTGCCGTCCGGGGACGTCCCGCCGGGCTTCAGCAGGATCGCCCGCAACCTCGCCCGGCCGAGCACGCGACCGAGTTCCCGGTACGTGAAATAGGGAAGCAGGGCGACCAGCAGGATCCAGGCGAGCGAGACGAGGCCGAGCGGGCCGCCGGCGATCTCCGGCAGGACCTGTCCCGGCGCTCTCCCGTGCCACGCACCCTCCAGCACCGCCTCCAGCACGTAGGCCGCGATCAGGACGGCGGTGAAGGCGAGGGCGCGGTAGAGGATCACCGTGACGAGCCGTCCCGATTCCAGGCGGCGCCCGATGGACCGGGAGCCGACGCGCGCCGCCTCGGCGATCAGCATGATCTTGGCAAAGACCAGGGCGTTGATCAGGCCGAGCGCGTAGAAGTGGTGGCTCGGGTAGCGCGGCACATCCTGGTCGATGCGCGCGTAGACGTTGAGACTGAAGACGATCAGCGTCCCCAGGACCACGATGAGATACAGGGCGAACCCGAGATAATGCTCGGCCTCGTCGATGGCGCGCCGGGTCCAGGACGGCGCGGGGTGCCCCGCGACGGGAGCGTCGGTCCCGGCCGGCGGGAAGGCCGGGGACCCGGTTCGATCCGGCAAAGCGCTCATGGATGACCTCGCGCGTTGGGAAGGGGGCCGGTGCCCGCCTCGAGCGTTGCCGAGGCCGCGGGCGGGCGGCTTCGGCCCTCACTCGGCCGGGCAACGCTGATAGGTCTGAAGGCTTCTGAAGTCCGAACCCAACGAGACCACGTTGTTCTCCCGCGAGACGAGGATCAGGTTCGCCGGCGCCGGCGGCTGCTGTTCCCCGGTCGAGCATCGCATGTGAGCGGAGTAGATCGGGCCCGCCCGCCCCGCGGTTTCGTCGACCCAGTCGATCGTGCAGCGCGCGTCGGCGCGGGTGTAGGCCGACGCGGTCACGGAGAGGGCCGGCCGAGCATCGGTGGGGCACGATTGGTCGGTCGGGACCCACTGGCCCCAGAACTGCTCCGGCACCGCCTTGTGGCGCTTGATGTCCGCGGTTGCAGCCTCCGGAACGACGAGGAGGGCGCCAAGGGCAAGGATGGCGATGACGCGCATGGAGGCCTCCCGTCTCTGGTTCGTTCCGTCTGGAACGGCCGACCGTTCGGAGCGGCCGGCGCCGCGCCGGCCGAAGCCCGGGACGGATGCGTGCCGAGCGCGCCGGCAGGCCACTAGAGCGCCGCGCCGGCGCTTCGGGTGACGGGCGGCGGTGCCCAGGACCCGTTCAGCAGCGCGTCCTTCGGCCAGTAGGTGCGCAGCATCAGCACGAAGGGGCCGGCCGGCGCCGGCAGCCAGTTCGATTCCCGCTGCGCGCCGGGGCTCTCGTGCTGGATCAGGAGGTCGACCGAGTCGTCCGGGTTGGTCTTGAGGTCGTTGCGCGGGCTCACCGTGTAGCGGTTGAGCGGGTTCGCGACGAAGAAGTAATCCGCGTCGTACATCGTCAGCGACCAGAAGCCGTTGACCGGCGGCAGCTCGCCGGGCGGGAAGCGCATCACGTAGGTCGAGGCGCCGGTCAGCCGCCGCCCCGCCGCATCGACCGTGGTGAGCGGGTAGACCGCATCCTGCG
>NZ_JAVDVV010000022.1:0-88031 GCF_031457035.1 Methylobacterium sp. BE186 | reverse complement strand
CCGGTCCTGGCCGGGCCGATCGTGTTCGACCGCGCCCGCGCCCGCGAGCGCTTCTCCATCCGCGCAACCCTGCGCGAGACCCGTATCCCCGAGGAACTCGGGCGCCCCTGAGGCAGCGCGCGCCCGAAGGTTCGGACCTTCGGCGAAGCCCGGGCGGCCCGCCATCGGACCAAGGTCCGAGACCGGCTCAGACCATCGCAGACCAATCCGCCGGACCTTTGCATGTATTGGCGGCGTCAAGCCCCGTGAAACACTGCCCTCAACGCGGAAAGACCGCGGATCTTCCGAAGTATACGGAGGGGCTGTCATGGGCGTCGAGTTCAACCGCACCGATCTGGAATTCGTTCTGACGCAGATCCAGATGGCGGAGGCCGCACAGAACCCCGTCAACCCGCACCTGACCTTCGGCCTCCGGCACGTCGACGGCACCGACAACAGCACCGTCGCGGGCCAGCCCCTCTACGGTTCGGCGGACCAGGCCTTCCCGCGGCTCACCAACCCCGTCTTCCAGAGCGCCGACCCCTCTGCCTTCGGCCCCCCGGGCGGCAAGCCGACCTCCTACGCGAGCACGACCGGCGCCGTGTTCGACTCCGACCCCCGCGTCATCAGCAACCTCATCTCCGACCAGTCGCTCGACAACGACGCGGCCATCATCGCGGCGCTGAAGCTCGCCGGCTCCTCGAACCCCGAGGCCGACGCGGCCCGGGTGGCACTGGCCTGGGACGCCGTGAAGGCCGCTAAGGCGACGGGCGACGCGATCCAGATCTCCGACAAGACCGGTGCTCTGAAGACCCTCACCACGGAACTCGGCCTCAAGGTCGAGAACGGCAGCGTGTTCATCGAGAACGTGACGCCCGATGCCGGTCTCTCGGCACCGTTCAACACGCTCTTCACGCTGTTCGGCCAGTTCTTCGACCACGGCCTCGACCTGATCTCGAAGAACAGCGTCAGCGGCACGGTCTACATCCCGCTCAAGCCCGACGACCCGCTCTACGTGCAGGGCTCGCCGACGAACTTCATGGTGCTCACCCGCGCGACGAACCAGCCCGGCCCCGACGGCAAGCTCGGCACCGCGGACGACATCCACGAGTACACGAACCAGGTCACGCCCTTCGTCGACCAGAACCAGACCTACACCTCGCACCCCTCGCATCAGGTCTTCCTGCGCGAGTACATGACCGGCGCGGACAGCCAGGTCCACACGACGGGCCGGCTGCTGACGGGGATCAACGGCGGCGATCCGACCTGGGCCGACGTGAAGGCGAACGCCCTCAAGCTCGGCATCAAGCTGCAGGACGAGGACGTCAACAACATCCCGCTCCTGGCGACCGACGAGTACGGCAACTTCATTCCCGACCCGAAGACGGGCTACGCGCAGATCGTCTTCAAGGGGGCGGACGGCATCGCCGGCACGGCCGACGATGTCCTGAAATCCGGCACGCCGGGCTCGCCGCTCTCGACGGTCGGCGCCGTGCGCACCGGCCATCAGTTCCTCAACGACATGGCCTTCGGCGCGGCGCCGAGCGATCCGGAGGCGGCGGGTGCCCACCTGCAGCCCGACGGCGACTCGGTCGCCGGCATCCCCAGCGTCGACGCCCGCGGCAACCTGACGGCCTACGACAACGAGCTCCTCGACGCCCACCTCATCGCGGGCGATGGGCGGGCGAACGAGAATGTCGGCCTCACCGCCATCCACGAGGTCTTCCACGACGAGCACAACCGCCTCGTGCAGCAGGTGAAGGACCTCGTCCGCTCGGAGCTCGCCAAGGGCGACACCGCCTTCGCGAGCAACTGGGTCCTGGACGGGACCGATCTCTCCGACGGCATCCAGGAGAACGAGTGGAACGGCGAGCGCCTGTTCCAGACCGCGAAGTTCGGCACCGAGACCCAGTACCAGCACCTCGTCTTCGAGGAGTTCGCCCGCAAGGTCTCGCCGGCCATCCACCTGTTCGGCAACCTCAACGTCCATCTCGACCCGGCCATCACCGCCGAGTTCGCGAACGCGGTCTACCGCTTCGGGCACTCGATGCTCGACGAGGACCTCAACCGCTACGTGCTTCAGGGCAAGTATCTCGACGCGCAGGGCAAGCCGACCGACGTGAATACCGGCGTCGTCAACCCGCTCGCCGGCACGCCGCTCCTCGACGACAAGGGCAAACCCGTCCTCAACGCGATCGGCCTGATCGACGCCTTCACGAACCCGCTCGAATTCGCCAAGCACGGCTCGACCGCGGCGGGCGAGATCGCCCTCGGCGCGCTCAACCAGACCGGCAACGAGATCGACGAGTTCGTCACGGGCGCGCTGCGCAACAACCTGCTCGGCCTGCCCCTCGACCTCGCCGCCCTCAACATCGCCCGCGGCCGCGAGACCGGCGTGGCGCCGCTCAACCTCGTGCGCAACCAGATCTACGCGCAGACGCACGACAGTGCCGTCAAGCCCTACGACAGCTGGACCGATTTCGGCCACTTCCTCAAGCACGAGGCGTCGCTGATCAACTTCGTGGCGGCCTACGGCACGCACCACACGATCCTCGAGGCCACGACCCTCGAGGCCAAGCGCGCCGCAGCCCTCTTCCTCGTCGAGCACGGGCAGGACGGCTTCTCCGGGAGCGGGGTGTCGGCGGCCGACATCAAGGACGCCCACGACTTCATGCACAGCACGGGGGCCTACGCGAACATCACCGACCCGGCCCTGCTCAAGGACAATGCCAACGCGCTCCACGACGCCGGCGGCGCGATCCCCTTCTGGAGCACGGGCAGCATCACGGGCCTCGACCAGGTCGATCTCTGGATCGGGGGCCTCGCCGAGAAGCAGACCCTGTTCGGAGGGCTCCTCGGCTCGACCTTCGACTACATCTTCCGCATCCAGCTCGAGAACCTGCAGGACGGCGACCGGCTCTACTACCTGCCGCGCCTGGAGGGCACGCACTTCCTCTCGGAGATCGAGAACAACGCGTTCGCCGAGATGATCATGAACAATCTCGGCACCAAGCACATGAGCGCGAGCGTCTTCCTGACGCCCGAATACACGGTCGAGGCGACCACCATCAATCCGGACGACGTCTCGACCTGGACCCGCAACCCGACGACAGGGAAGCTCCTCCTCGAGTCGAGCTGGGTGCTCGACGAGCACGGGAGCCACCTGAAGGGCTCGGACGGGGCCGACGTGAAGACGGTCCACTTCCTCGGCGACGACAATTTCTTCGGCAACACGATGGTGCTCGGCGGCACCGAGCACGACGACCACCTGATCGCCGGCAACGCCGACGACGACACCGTCTATGGCGACGGCGGCAACGACTGGATCGACGGCGGCGAGGGCAACGACTTCCTCTACGGCGGCAAGGGCGACGACCACATCACGGATGCGGGCGGCAACGACACAATCCACGGCGACGAGGGGAACGACTGGATCGACGGCGGCTCCGGAGACGACATCATCTTCGGCAACGACGGCAACGACACGATTTACGGCGGCAAGGGCATCGACGACATCCAGGGCGGCCAGGGCAACGACATCATCAACGGCGGCGAGGGCGACGACGAGATCCAGGGCAACGAGGGCGACGACTGGATCGAGGGCGGCCAGGGCGGCGACCTTCTCGTGGGCGACGCCGGCGCTCCGACGGGCCAGCTCCCCCTCTACGGCGCGGACGACGTCCTGAGCGGCGGCACCTGGCTGCCGACGGGGCCGGACGGCCATCCCGTCACGAGCTCGACCACCGACACCGCCGCGAACGGCGGCGACCGGATGCAGGGCTTCAGCGGCGACGACATCATGATCGGCGGCGGCGGCTTCAACCGCTTCGAGGGCCGCAACGGCTACGACTGGGCCTCCTACGAGTTCGACCGCCTCGGCGTCAGCGTCGACATGAACGTCAAGGACTTCATCCTCGACTCGCCGCCGCTCTCGCCGGACGCGATCCGCGACCGCTTCATCGAGACGGAGGGCCTCAGCGGCTCGTCCTACGACGATTTCCTGCAGGGCACCAACGACGCGATCGCCGACCCGACGAACGAGCTCAACAACATCACCCTGATCAGCGGGCTCGAGACGTTCTTCTCACCCGACGCGCCGGTCCACTTCTCGGGCGGCAACATCATCCTCGGCGGGGGCGGCAGCGACCGCATCCAGGGCCGTGCCGGCAACGACATCATCGACGGCGACGCCTACCTGCATGTCCGGCTCGAGAACGGCCAGATCGTCCGCGAGATCCTGGACGGCGGGCGCCCGAACGACGTCGACACCGCCGTCTACTCGGACATCGCGGCCAATTACGTGATCGGTGCCCGGACGGCGGACGGCCGAGGCTGGGACGGCATCGATGCCGAGGGCTTCTTCTCGGTGGTCCACGTCACGGTCGGGGGCGGCGGTGGCGGGGGTGGAGGCGGCGTGAACCCCATCGTCGACGACGGCGTCGACAAGCTGCGCAACATCGAGCGCCTGGAATTCCGCGACGGCACGCACACGGTCAACGAACTCCTCCCGGTCGTTCCGGCGAAGAACACCCTGCCCTTCGGCGGCGTGCAGGTCTCCGGAAACCCGGTCATCGGACAGCTGCTGACGGCCGGCAACACGCTCCTCGACCTCGACGCCCTCACGGCCCCGGGGTCGGCTTCGATGACCCCGAACGTCTCCTATCAGTGGGAGTACCTCGATCCGGCCCGCGCCCAGTGGGTGCCGATCACGGGGGCCACGGGCGAGACCTACAAGGTCACGGCCTTCATGGTCGGGCAGGCCCTGCGCGTCTCCGCCTCCTTCGTCGATGCCCTCGGGTACACCGAGCGCGTCGTCTCGACCCAGACCGCCCTCGTCACGACCGCGCCGAACGTCAACACGGCGCCCTTCGTGGTGCCGCAGCAGGGTCAGGTCGGCCTGCCCGACACGAGCGTCTACGAGAAGGGCGCGGTGAACCTCTTCCTGCCCGTCACCACCGTGTTCGGCGACGCGCAGACCCCGGCGGCCCAGCTCAAGTACACCGTCACGCTGGCCAACGGGCATCCGCTCTCGGAGATCGGCCTCAGCGTCGTCGACCAAGTCGCGGTCAACGGCTCGCTCCTCATCAAGGGCGTGCTCGCGGCGAGCGTCACCGGCCCGGTCGACATCAGGGTCAGCGCGACCGATGCGGGTCCGGGGACGCCGCTCACGGTCACCGACGTCTTCACCCTGAACGTGGTGCACCCCGCCCCCGGCTCGCAGGCCGTGATCAGCGGCTCGCTCCAGGACGGCTACATCGCCGGCGCCACCGTCTTCATGGACTCGAACAACGATGGTGTCCGCCAGAGCTTCGAGGCCCAGACTACGACCGACGCGAGCGGCCATTTCACCCTCGTCGGCAAGCCCGGGGCCATCGTCGCCACCGGCGGCCCGGGCGCACTCGATACGGCCACGAACCTCGCCTTCAACGGCGTCTTCAAGGCGCCGGCCGGCTCGACGGTGGTGTCTCCCCTCACCACGATCCTCGTCGAGCTGATGGGGCTCGGTGCGAATCTCAGCTCCGCCCAGACGGAGCTGCGCGGTGCGCTTGGCCTCGGTGCCGGGGTCGACGTCACCCAGATCGACCCGATCGCGGGCATGCTGAAGGAGGGCGCGACGCCCCAGCAGATCGCCCTCTACGAGCACCTGTTCGTCGCGGCCTCGCAGATCCTCAACACCGTCGCCCTCCTCCAGGCGGCGCTCCCCTACGCGAACCCGATGCACGACATCGTCGAGATGATCGCGACGGGCCAGCCGTTCGACCTCTCAGACCCGGCGACGGTGCACGCCCTGGTCGACCGCTACCTGCCGCCGTCCACCTTCGCGTCCGACGTCGAGGCCTTGCTCAACGGCCACAACGCCCTCGTCGCGGCCCAGGCGACGGCGGCGGACGGCATGGCGTTCCTCGTCGGCGTCGCGGCGGTGAGCCGCGTGGCGCAGGGCGAGACCGCGCCGGCGCTCGCCATCGCCTTCACCGACGAGGATGTGGCGGCGGTGCGGGCGAAGTTCACCGGCGACAGCCTCGGCGTGCAGGTCGGCTACGCCAAGCACCATATCGGCGACGTCGACGGCGACAGCCGCCCCGAGGGCGACGGCGACGCGGTCGCGCCCGGCGTGACCCTGGCCGCCGCCGGCGCTCCGACGAAGGCGGGTCTCCTCTCGCTCTCGGGCTCGGTCGGTCCGGCCGATGCCGGGATCACCGTGCACATCCTCGACAACGGCCGGGAGATCGGCTCGGCGAAGTCCGGCCCGGACGGGGCCTGGAAGGCGGACGTGCAGATCTCGGGCGAGGGCGAGCACGTCGTCACCGCCTCCGGCACCGACGGCGCCGGCAATACCGGCAAGAGCCTGCCGATCAGCGTCACCATCGACACCACGCCGCCGGCCAAGCCCGTCGTCGCCCTCGACCACGATACCGGTGCCTCGGCCAACGACCGCGTCACGAGCGATGCCGAGATCACGGTCACGGCCGGGGAGATCGGGGGCAGCCTCGCCTACAGCATCGACGGGTACGGCTTCGTCGCGGTCTATGACGAGAGCGACCTCGCGGATGGCGCGCACACCGTGCGGGTCCATCACACCGACGCCGCTGGCAACGTCTCCGAGGACGGCGTCCTCAGCTTCGTCCTCGACCGGATGGCTCCGGACGCGCCCGTCGTCAGGCTCGCCAACGATACCGGCCTGCCCGGCGACAGGAACACGAAGGACGCGAGCCTCGCGATCGTGCCGGCCGAGACCGGCGGCCGCTACGGCTACAGCGTCGACGGCGGCGCCTCGACCGAGAGCTACGACCCGGCCACGCTCGGCAACGGCCAGCACACCGTCGCGGTCACCCACACCGATGCGGCCGGCAACACGTCTGCGGCCACGTCGCTCGCCTTCGTCGTCGACCGCGAAGCTCCCGCCGCACCCGGCGTCGCACTCGCCGCCGATACGGGCCTGCCGGGCGACAAGCTCACCCGGGATGCCGCCCTCGCGGTGACCGGGACCGAAGCCGGCGCGAGCCTGAGCTACAGCATCGACGGCAAGGCCTACACAGACGGCTATGCCCCGACGCTCCTCGCGGACGGCGAGCACACGGTCGCGGTCCGGCAGACCGACGCGACCGGCAACGTCTCGGCCGCAACCTCGCTCACCTTCGTCCTCGACCGCACGCCGCCTGCGGCCCCCACGGTCGGCCTCGCCCGCGATACGGGGGCGGCCGGCGACCACCTCACCAAGGACGCGAGCCTCGCGGTCGTGCCCTCCGAGACCGGCGGCACCTACACCTACAGTGTCGACGGCGGGACCTATTCCAACGCCTACATGCCCGCCTCCCTCATGGACGGCGAGCACACGGTCTCGGTCAAGCATACCGATGCCGCGGGCAACGTCTCGGAGGCCGGCTACCTGAGCTTCACCCTCGACACGTCGGCGCCGGGCGTCCCGACGCTGGCTCTCGCGAACGATACCGGCACTCCGGGGGACCGCCTGACCACCGATCCCCGGCTCGTGACGACGGGCGTGGAGACGGGCGGCAGCTTCATCTACAGCGTCGACGGCAAGGCCTACGGCGCCTACGACCCGACGTCCCTCACGGACGGCCAGCACACGGTCTCGGTCAAGCACATCGACGCCGCGGGCAACGTCTCGGTGGCACGCTCGCTGACCTTCACGCTGCACTCCACGGCCCCCGGTGCTCCGAGCCTCGCCCTCACCAGCGACACGGGCGCCTCGGCGGGCGACCGGATCACGAGCGACGCCCGCGTGACGGTGACGGGCACGCAGGCCGGCGCCAGCCTGAGCTACAACCTCGACGACGGGGGCTGGGCTGGGACCTACGACCCCGCCGCTCTCGCGGACGGCGCCCATACCCTGGCCGTGCGGCAGACGGACACCGCCGGCAACACCTCCGTGGCTGCCTCCCTCGCCTTCACGCTCGACAGGGTCGCGCCCCAGGCTCCGGCGGTGCTCCTCGCCAACGACACCGGCAAGCCCGGCGACGGGATCACGAGCGACGGCCACCTCTCGGCGACCGCCCCGGAAGCGGGAGGCAGCGTCAGCTACGTCATCGACGGCACGGCGTCCGCGACCTACGATCCGTCGACCCTCGGTGACGGCGCGCACACGGTCGCAGTCCGGACCAGCGACGCGGCGGGCAACGTCTCGTCCGCGACGGCGGTGACCTTCACCCTCGACACGACGGCGCCCTCCCTCAGCGTCAAGGGAGTGTCCGGCCCCAGTCACGTGGTCGGCCACGCCGTCTCCGGCACCGTCGGACTCTCGGAGGCGGGCGCCTCCGTCACCGTCAGGGACGGTTCGACCGTCCTCGGCACGGCCGTTGCGGATGCGGCCGGCAACTGGAGCCTGCCCTTCGCGATGACGGAGGGGGGTGCCGGCCGCCACTACGCCCTGACCGCGACCGCGACGGATGCCGCGGGCAATGTCGGGCACAGCGAGAGCTTCGCCTTCGACCTCGACTTCTCGGTCAACCGCGGCCTGTTCTCCACGGCCTTCCACGACGCGCAGAGCGTCGAAGGGCAGGTCTACGCCCTCTACGACGCCATCCTCGACCGGGCGCCGGACGCGGGCGGCTTCGCCTACTGGGTGGGCGCGCTGAAGAGCGGGATGGCCCTGCACGACGTCGCGGAGATCATCCTGAACTCCGCCGAGGCGCAGGCGAAGTTCGGCGGCCTCGACGACCTGGGCTTCGTCGAGCACCTCTACGAGACGGCGCTCCACCGCTCGGGCGAGGCGGCAGGCATCGACGGCTGGGCCGGCGCCCTTGGCCACGGCGGCTCCCGCGCCGACGTCGCGATAGGCTTCGCGCTCTCCGGAGAGAACGTCGCGGCCCTGCAGACGGCGCTGAACTCGGGCACCTACGTCGAGGACCACGCGGCGACGGACGCGGCCCGGTTCTACTACGCGCTCCTCGACCGCGCGCCGGACGCGGGCGGGCTCCAGGCGTGGACGCAGGCGCTCAAGGGCGGCTTGTCCGAGGCCGGCATGGCGCAGGCCTTCCTCGGCTCAGGCGAGTACGAGGCCAAGCACGGCGGCCTGTCCGACTCGGCCTTCGTGGACCTGCTCTACCAGAACGCGCTCGGGCGCCACGCCGAAGCCGGCGGCCTCGCGGGCTGGACGGGCGCCCTCGCCCACGGAGCGAGCCGCGCCGAGATCGCCCTTGGCATCGCGCAGAGCGAGGAGGCGCACCAGCACCTCGCCCCGCATATCGAGCAGGGTTGGCACCTGATCTGAGTCGCGTCACCCGCGACGTGGCGGCCGGGCCTCCAGCCCGGCCGTCGGCCTGTCCGGCCCCTGTCGATGGGGGACGCCGCCGGCTCGACCGGCCGAGCTATCCGCGTCATTCTCCGCCCGCGCATCGCGCGACGAAATGGGGAGGTTCTCGATGGAACGCCGTGACTTCATGACCGCAATCGGTGCCGTGGCGGCCCTCGGCGCCATCGGCTCGGCGCAGGCGCACGAGATGGGTCACGACCACGCCGCCCACGGCGGGCACAATCATCCGCCGAAGTACAAGGCCCTGACGGAGACGAGCGCACAATGCGTCTCGACGGGCAATGCCTGCCTGCGGCACTGCTTCGGCATGCTGGAGATGAAGGACACCAGCATGGTCTCCTGCACGGTTTCGGTGCGCGACCTCATCCAGGCCTGCACGGCGCTGGAGGCACTCGCCGCGGTCAACTCGCCCCATACCGCGATCCTCGCCAAGGCGGTCGGCGAGATCTGCACCGCCTGCGGCAAGGAATGCGACAAGTTCGCAGACATCGCGGAGTGCAAGGCCTGCGGCGCCTCCTGCCGGGCCTGCGCCGAGGAGTGCCGCAAGATCGCCTCGTGAGGCTTCGCGGCGTGAGGCCCGGCCCTCACGCCTCGAACGGCGCCAGTTCCGGCTCCTCGATCACGCCATCGGATTCCGGCTGCTCGGCCGTCCGGCGCCGGGACAGGAGCAGGATCAGCACCGGCAGGATCAGCAGGATCAGCAGGGGCGCGAGCGCCATGCCGCCGACGACGACGAGCGCCAGCGGCTTCTGAACCTGCGAGCCGACGCCCGAGGAGAGGGCGGCGGGCAGCAGCCCGACGCCGGCCACCACGCAGGTCATCACCACTGGCCGCATCTGCGTGAGGCAGGTGCGCATCATGGCCGAGACGCGTTCCTCGCCGGCCGCGAGGAGCGCGTTGAACTGCGTGATCACGATGATCCCGTCCATCACGGCGATGCCGAGGAGGGCGATGAAGCCGATCGCCGCCGAGACGCTGAAGGGCGTGTCGGTGAAGACGAGGGCGAGGATGCCGCCCGCCACCGCCATCGGGATGACGCTGAGCGCGAGCAGGGTGTCGGTCACCGAGTTGAAGTTGACGAAGAGCAGGATCGCGATCAGCGCCACGGCGAGCGGCACCGTCAGCGAGAGCCGGGCCAGCGCACCCTGCATGTTGTTGAACTCGCCGACGAGCTCCAGCCTGTAGCCTGGCGGCAGCTCCACCTCGGCGGCGACGCGCTCGCGCGCCTCGATGATGGTGCTGCCGAGGTCGCGGTCGCGGACGCTGAACTTGACCGGCAGGTACCGCTCCTGCCCCTCCCGGTAGATGTAGGCCGGCCCCGAGACGAGGCGCACGGAGGCGACCTCGTTGAGCGGCACCTGGATCACCATGCCGTTCGGCCCCTGGCCGGCGATGCGCAGGTTGCGGATCGCGCCGACGCTCTGCCGGAACTGCGAGGCGAGGCGCACGATGATCGGGTAGTGCCGGTCGCTGCCCGTGTCGTAGAGATCGCCCGCGCTGTCGCCGCCGATGGCGGTGCGCACCGTGGTGTTGATGTCGCCCGGCGTGAGGCCGTAGCGCGAGGCGCGCACACGGTCGACGTCGATCTGCACCGTCGGCTGGCCGAGCGAGGTGAACACGCCGAGGTCGGTCACGCCCGGCACGGTCTTGAGCACCGACTCGACCTTGCGGGCGACGTTCGTCAGCGTCTGCAGGTCGGGCCCGAACACCTTGAACGAGTTCTCGCCCTTGATGCCGGAGACGGCCTCGGCGACGTTGTCCTGCAGGTACTGCGACAGGTTGAACTCGATTCCTGGGAATTCCGCCCGGAGACGGTCGAGGAGTTCCGCGGTCATGCTCTCCTTGGTGACGCCCGGCCGCCACTGCTCGGCGGGCTTGAGCGGCGCGAAGAACTCGCCGTTGAAGAAGCCCGCGGCGTCGGTCCCGTCGTCGGGCCGGCCGTGCTGGGAGACCACCCGCTCGACCTCCGGCACCGCGGCGATGATGCGGCGCATCCGGTTGACGTAGAGGTTGCCCTCCCGCAGCGAGATCGTCGCCGGCATGGTGGCGCGCAGCCACAGATTGCCCTCCTCGAGCTTCGGCAGGAACTCCGAGCCGAGATTGCGCGAGGCGAGGCCGACGCCCACCGCGAGCAGCGCGGCGAAGCCGAGCACCAGGGCCCGGTTGCCCAGCGCCATGCGGATTGCCGGGCGGTAGAGGCGGTCGAGGCCGCGCACGAGGAAGGTCTCGACCTCCTCGATATGCTCCGGCAGCAGGTAGGCCGAGAGCACCGGCGTCACCGTGAAGGTGGCGATGAGGCCGCCGAGCAGGGCGTAGGCGTAGGTCTGCGCCATCGGCCCGAAGATGTGGCCCTCGACGCCCGTGAGCGTGAAGAGCGGCAGGAAGCCCGTGACGATGATGATGGCCGCGAACACGATCGAGCGGCTGACGTCGCTCGACGCCCGCACGATCGCGCCGAGCTTGCCCGCGAGCCCCTTGGCGCCCCCGCCGGCCGAGGGCGGCCCGTGCCCCGAGAGCCTTCGGAAGATCGCCTCGACCATGATCACCGTGCCGTCGACGATGAGGCCGAAATCGAGGGCGCCGACGGAGAGGAGGTTCGCGGATTCGCCCCGCAGCACGAGAATGATGACGGCGAAGAACAGCGCGAAGGGGATCGTCGCCACGACGATGAGCGCGCTCCGCAGATTGCCGAGGAAGAGCCACTGGATCACGAGGATCAGGCTGATCCCGAAGAGCATGTTGTGCAGGACGGTGTGGGTCGTGACCTCGATCAGGTCCGAGCGGTCGTAGATCCGCTCGATGCGCACGCCGGGCGGCAGGATGCCCGCCGCCTCGATGCGGGCGACCTCCTCCTCGACCGCCTTGATCGTCGGCGTGCTCTGCTCGCCGCGCCGCATGAGGACGATGCCCTGCACGATGTCGTCGTCGTCGTTCATGCCGGCGATGCCGAGGCGGGGCTGATGGCCGATCGTGACGTGGGCGACGTCGCGCACCAGCACCGGCGCGCCGCCCGACTGGGCGAGCACCGTCTCCTCGATGTCGTCGGTGGAGCGGATCAGGCCGACGCCGCGCACCACGGCGGATTGGCTGCCGAGCGTGATCCGGTTGCCGCCGACGTTGAGGTTGCTGTCGTTGAGGGTCTTCACCACCCCGGCCAGGGTGAGGCCGTAGGCGGTGAGCTTGTCGATGTCGACGCTGATCTCGAAGGTCTTGGTCTTGCCGCCCCAGCCGATCACGTCGATGACGCCGGGCACCGCGCGGAAGCGGCGGCGCAGCACCCAATCCTGCAGCGTCTTCAGGTCGAGGACGCTGTAGCCCGCGGGCGCGGCGAGCTTGTAGCGGAAGATCTCGCCGATCGGACTCACCGGGGAGATGGTGGGCTTGGCGCCGTTCGGCAGAGGGTCGAGCTGGGCGAGGCGGTTCAGCACCTGCTGCTCGGCCTCGTAATAGGTGAACTCGAAGCCGAATTGCAGCTTCACGTCCGAGAGGCCGTAGAGCGAGACCGTGCGGACCTGCTTCAGATTCGGCAGGCCAGAGGTCATCACCTCGATCGGCACCGTGATGTAGCGCTCGATCTCCTCACCCGAGAGGCCCGGCGCCTGCGTGACCACGTCGATCATCGGCGGGGTCGGGTCCGGGTAGGCCTCGATGTTGAGGGTGCGGAACGCCGCGAGCCCGCCGATCAGCAGGAGCACGAAGGCGAGCACGACGAGCACGCGCTGCCGCAGGGCGAAGGCGACGATGGCGTCCATGTGGAAGGTCCCCTTGGCCGGCCCGCGGCCGGCGGCGCGATGCGGCGGCTCGCCCCGGAGCCGCGCGCGCCCTCAGCCCTGCGTGGCCATCCGGTCGATGAAGAGCGAGCCCCGCGAGATCACCCGCTCGCCGGTCTTCAGGCCGTCGAGGACCTCGATTGTGCCTCCGTCGACGATGCCGGGCTTGATCTCCCGGCTCTCGACGGAATTGTCGGGCTTCAGCACCCAGACGCTCGCCTTGCTGCCTTCCAGGATCACGGCGGCCCGGGGCACCGAGTGCGACAGGCTCTCGCGTTCGTTGATGATGCGCACGCTCGCGAACATCTCGGGCTTGAGGAGCCCCTGCGGATTGTCGATCTCGGCGCGCACGACGATGCGGCGCGTCGCCGGATCGACCGAGGCGCCGATGAAGTTCACCCGGCCCTCGAAGGTCCGGTCCGGCAGCGAGAGGACGCGGAAGGTGAGCCGCTCGCCGAGATCGACCTTGGCGGCGTCGCTCTCGCGCAGCTGCGCGATCAGCCAGACCTTCGACAGGTCGCCGATGATGTAGGACGGGTCGCTGCCGCCGGTGCCGATATACTGGCCGGGGCCGATCTTGCGCTGGATCACCGTGCCCGAGAGCGGGGCGTAGATCGTCGTCGTCGGATTGATGGCGCCCTTCTGGAGGGCCGCCATCTCCTCGTCCTTGAGGCCGAGGATGCGCAGGCGGTTGCGCACCGCCTCAAGCCCGACCTCGGCCGTGCGCGCGTCGTTCGTGGCCGACGTCAGATCGTTCTGGGCGTTCTGCAGGTCGCGCAGCGTCGTCGCGCGCGATTCGAAGAGGTCGCGCTGCCGTTTCTCGACGGCCTGGGCGAGGGTGAGCTGCGAACGGCTCTTGTTGAGGACGTTGAGCGCCGCGAGATAGTCGTTCTGGGCCTGGACCATCTCGTTCGCCTGAACTGCGAACAGAGGATCGCCCTGCTTCACCTGCTCGCCCGAGCGCGCCAGGATCGACACGACGCGGCCGGGATAGGGCGAGAAGATCGGCGTGGCGCGGTACTCGTCGACGCCGATCTTACCCTCGGTCGCGATCTCCTCGTAGAAGAGCCGCTGGTCGACCGTCTCGCTCGTCAGCGTCGCGAGCTGCGCCGCGGTGAGGACGAAGCCGCCCGAGGGCCGGGGCGCCGTCAGGGCCGCCGGCTGCACGGCCGCGTCGGCCACGCTGCCGCGGTGAAGCAGGCCGTAGCCGGCCACCGCAGCTGCGCTCAGCCCTGCGAGGATGAGAAGTTGCGTGCGCATCCTCAACCCGATGGGGCGGAGGTTCTGACCCTGGATGATGCTCATCGGAGTAAGCTCGGGCGCTCGCGCGGCGTGGAGGCGACGGTGACGGGGATGCGCAGTCGATGGACCGCTCTCATGCACAGGCGGGCGGTCGGGCACCAGTCCTGAGCGCCGCGAAGGCGTCGGTAGGCCAACATTTTGACGGGTCCGTGACTGAATTCACCCGGTCTGCATGTGAGAACACCGAGGTCCCGTAGAGGGCTCCCGCCCTCTACAGCGGCGCGCCCCGAAGCGTGGGCACGATTTCGTGAGCGGCGAAGGTTCGCCGCGCCGAGGGGCCTCACGCGATGGCGCCCCCGCCCTTCCGGGTCACGGCGACGATGGACGGACGCGGAGGCATGCCGGGCTCGAAATCGGGCCAGCGGGTCGAGGGCTGGTCGAAGCTCGTCGGGAGGGCATCGTCGTCGGACTCGCCCGGATGCTGGACGGCGACGAAGAAGGTCTCGTCGTCCGGCGTGAAGCAGGGACCGCACATCTCGGCGCCGATTGGCACCCGGAAGAAGTGGCGGGCTGTCGCCCGCCGCGGCCCCTCGGTCTCGACGGCCCAGATCCCGTCCGCCCGGCCCGTCGCCTTGCGCGAGTTGCCGTCCGTCGCGACCCAGAGCCGGCCGCGCCCGTCGATGGCGCAATTGTCCGGCATGCCGAACCAGCCGCTCTCGCTCGTCGCCGCCGAGAAGGTCGCGCCGGACGCGGGTGGGCCGCAGCGCAGGAGGATCTCCCAGCGGAAGCTCGTGGCGGCGTGATCCTCGCCCTCCGGCAGCATCTCGATGATGTGGCCGAAAGCGTTCTTCGGGCGCGGATTCGCGGCGTCGACCTGTTCGTCCTGGCGCCGGCCGTTATTCGTCAGCATCACGTAGACGCGGTTCGTGCGCGGGTTCGCCTCGATGTCTTCGGGCCGGTCCATCCGGGTGGCGCCGAGGATGTCGGCGGCGCGCCGGGTCTCGATCAGCACGTCGGCCTGCGTTTCGAAGCCCGCGCCCGCATCGAGGCCCCCCGTGCCGTGAACGAGGGGAAGCCAGCGCCCCGTCCCGTCCGCGTCGAAGCGGGCGACGTAGAGCGTGCCCGCGTCGAGGAGATCGCGGTTCGCCGCGGGGTGATGCGGATCGACCCGGCCCGCGGTCACGAATTTGTAGACGTAGTCGAAGCGCTCGTCGTCGCCGAGATAGACGACGTAGGCCCCGTCCTTCGCGACGATGCCGGCGGCACCCTCGTGCTTCAGGCGCCCGAGCGCCGTGCGCTTCTTCGGGACGGAATGCGGGTCGAAGGGGTCGATCTCGACGACCCAGCCGAAGCGGTTCGGCTCGTTCGGCGCCTTCGCGAGGTCGAAGCGGTCGTGGAATCGCCCCCAGCCGTAGAAGGGCTGGCCGAGCCCGTAGCGCTTGGCGTTCTCCGCCTCCCGATGCCCCTCGGGCAGGTTGCCGACGAAGTAGTAGTGGAAGTTCTCCTCGCCCGAGAGCCACGTGCCCCAGGGGGTGAGGCCGCCCGAGCAATTGTTGATCGTGCCGAGAACCCGCCGACCCTCCGGGTCCTCGACTGTGCGAAGGCGCGGGTGGCCGGCGGCGGGTCCGGTCATCTCCATCGGCGTCTCGGCGGTGATGCGCCGGGCGTAGGGAGAGCCGAGCACCGGACGCCAGCGCCCGCCTTCGCGCCGGATCTCGACGACCGAGCCCCCATGAGCGGCGATCTCCACCGCCACCTGCTCGCGCGAGAGCAGGTTGAGGCTGGTCTTGCGGCTCTGCGGGCCGAGGCCCGGGAACATGAGTTCGCTGTTCGTATACTCGTGGTTGACGACGAGGAGTCCGTGTTCGCTCGACCCGGCGATGGGCAGGTAGCCGACGAAGTCGTTGTTGTAGCCGAACTGGCGGCGCTGGCGCTCCGCGTCCTGAGCCCGCGGATCGAGCGGGGCCGCGTCGGGAAAGAGCGGGTCGCCCCAGCGCAGGAGGATTTCGGCCTCGTAGCCTGCGGCGACGTGATGCGTCTCGTCGACACCGGCCTCGACCTCAGGGAACGCGAAGCCCTCCGCCGCAGCGTCGCCCGCGACGAACGGCGCGCCGAACCCGGCAACCGCGCCAGCGGCGAGCGCGCCGCGCATGAGATCGCGCCGGCTCAATCGCACGGCGATGAGGTCGTCGAGGGTCGGCTGCGCCTCGGTTTCGGGTTCGCGGACGGGACGTCCGTTCGGCATCATGCGGCACCTTGGGCTTCAGGGGATCTGACGGTTGGGCGGGAAGCTCCCGCATCCGCATGTCGGTCCTGTGACAGAGCCGCCGTCCGGGCCTCGGGCGGCTGCTCAGGCGAGGCCGAAGAGGGTGCGTTCGCCGCGCACGCCCCGCAGGCCGAAGGTTCCGAGCCGCACCGTCTCCCGGGCACAGCGGCGCGCGACCTCCTCGGAGAGGAGGATGCTGCGCCCGAGCCTGTCGCAGAGAGCCTCCATGCGGCAGGTCTCGTTGACGGCCCGGCCGATCACCGTGAAATCGAGCCGACGGCTCGCCCCGACATTGCCGTAGACGACCTCGCCGAAATGCAGCGCGACATCGACGGCGAGGGCCGGCTCGGCCCGCTGCCTGCGCCGGGCGTTGAGGGCCTCGTTGGCCGCGACGGCCGCCTCGGCGGCCCGCAAGGCCGCCTCGCAGTTCGGGCAGGGCGAGCACTCCACCTCCGCGACCGGAAATACGGCGAGCATCCCGTCGCCGAGAAACTTCAGGATCTCGCCGCCCTGGTCGGTGACGGCGTCGCCGATCGCCTCGAAATGCTCGTCGAGCCAAGCCACGACCTGCAAGGCGTCGGCCCGCTCGGTGAGGTCGGTGAACCCCTTCAGGTCCGCGAACAGGATCGTGGCCGAGATCCGCTCGCCCTCGCCGCGGCGGATCTCGCCGGCGAGGACCCGCCGAGCCGCGTTTGGGCCGAGATAGACGCTGAGGGCGCTCGCGGCCGTGCGAGCGGCGCTGGAGCGGTAGGCCGCGAGCCCGAGCGCCGGGATCAGCCCCGAGACGACGTCGATCTCGGCCTGGGTGAAGCCGCCGGGCCGGTCCGTCGCGAAGGAGAAGGCGAAGCCTCTCACCACCGAACCGCCGTCGCCGAAGGTGACGAGCCGCATCACGTAGTCGGTGCCGCCCGTCTCCCGCAGCGTCGCGAGAAGGGCGAAATCGGCCACGCCCTCCCCCGCCTCCAGTCTCCAGCGAGACAGAGTGAGGTCGCGCGAGAGCAGGTGATGGATGACGCTGCGCTGGAAGTCCCGTTCCTGCTCGGGCCCATGCAGGAAGGTGCCGACCGTGACCGGCTGGTCCCGCCACCATTTGTGCGTGAGCGCGCGGAAATGCGGATCGATCGTGGGCAGATCGAGGCTCGCCCGCCAGACCGGGATGCCGCGGGCGGTCAACCGCTCGCAGATGCCCGTCAGCAGGCCGCCGAGATCGTCCTGGGCGAGCGCATGGCGCAGGATCCAGTCGATCAGGTCGTGAGGTGCGGCTGAAGCGTCCATGCTGCCGGTGTCCAGAGGTCCGAATCGGATGGGAGAGTATGCCCGCCGCGCCGGCCGCGGCATCCTGCGCGCCGGCGCGCCCCGAACGCGCCGACAAGATCAACAGATCGCCAGATGAGATTGGCGGATTAGACTTCAGAATATTTCCTGCTACCGTCACCGAACTGGTCGGCAAAGCAGATCCGGCCGTGCGTTTACGTACGAACACCGTCCGCAAGCGTGGCCGTTTTTAGGAACGCTTGCTCGAGACCCTGTCACGCCCCGCCTGGGGCTCCGCGGAGACGGTTCAGATGGCGGCGCCGACCCTGCAGAACGACTACGACATCTCGCGCTGGATGTACGGCTTTCCGGACAGCGACGTGCTGCCCCCGGTGCCGACCGGGCTCGCGCCGTTCTTCTACCGGACCGGCCAGTTCGATTCAGGCCTGCAGGCGAGCGGCTTCCACGGGGCCGCCTTCCAGACGCCCGGCCCCGTCTCCGAGATCGTGATCGGCTTCGAGGGCACCGACACGGCGGGCATCGAGGAACGGCCGGACTTCCTCCTCGCCCAGGTCGACGCCGACGTCGCCCTCTATTTCGGCGGTATCCCGCAGGCCCTGACCGATGCGGTCGCCTTCAGCCGGCAGGTGATCGCGGCGGCGGCCCTCCAGGGCATCGGAACGGACCGCATCACCATCACCGGCCACTCCCTCGGCGCGGCGGAAGCGGCCTATGTCGCGGCCGTGCTCGGCATCGACGGGCTCACCTTCGCCGCACCCGGCCTGTCGGCCACCAAGCTTCCGCCGAGCGGCGCCGGCACGCTCGTCAACTACGTCGAGTATCTCGATCCGGTCGCCAATTACAGCTTCACCCCGGTCAATTACGAGACCGAATTCCTGTGGAGCGACACCATCCGGCGCGTCGGCGATCCGAGCTACATCGGCTCGCCCCTGGAGGAGGCGCTGCGCGGCCTCCTCTCCGAGGCGGGCAACCTGTTCGCCCCGAACTCGACCTTGGCCGACCGGGTCGCGGGCCTGACCGCCTTCGGGGCACTCGCCGCCACCTACCACCCGCTCACGAATTACGGCGAGGACCTCGGGCTCCTCCAGAACAATACGCCGATCCTCGTCGACGGGAGCCGGATCGTCGCGGGACGCGACTACCTCCTGCTCTACGGCGACATCGCCGATCGCAGCGCCCTCGTCAGCGACGCCTTCTACACGATCTCGAATCCCGACGTGCGGGCGGCCGGCCTCGATGCCGAGGCGCATTACGCGCGGTTCGGCTGGCGCGAGGGCCGCGACCCCGATGCGTATTTCTCGACGCTCGGCTACCGGGCGGCCTACGCCGATGTCGGGCGCACGCAGGTCGATCCTCTGGCGCATTACGACCGGGTCGGCTGGCGCGAGGGCCGCGATCCGGGCGCGAACTTCGACACGGAGCTCTACCTCCTGCACAACCCGGACGTGAAGGCGGCCGGCATCGACCCCCTCGCCCATTATCTCGATTTCGGCCGCTACGAAGGCCGGGCCGCGCCGGACCCCGCGATCGGGCGGCCCGCGGACCTCTCGGCCGCCCGGGGTTTCGACGCCGCCTTCTACCTTCTCGACAATCCGGACGTGGCCCGGGCTGCGCTGGCGACTACCGACACCCTCGCCTTCGCCCGCCAGCACTACCAGACCGTCGGCTGGCGCGAGGGCCGCGACGGCAACGCCTTCTTCGACACCGCCGCCTACCTGACGGCCAATCCCGACGTCCGGGCGGCGGGCATCGACCCGCTCGCCCATTACGACGCCTTCGGCTGGCGGGAGGGGCGCGACCCCTCCTCGGCCTTCGACACGAGCGCCTATCTCGCCCGGAACGCGGACGTCGCGGCGGCCGGGATCGACCCGCTGCTGCACTACCTGAGCTACGGGATCTACGAGGGCCGCACCGCGACGGCGGGCGACATCTGACGCCGGGCTCAGGTCCGGGCTGCCCGGGCCCGCGCCGCCCGTCGACTCACGAAGGGCGAGCCGGCGAGGACGAAGCGCCAGGGCGTCTCGGCCCCGCGGGTGATACCGATCCTCGGCCCGCTCGCGATCTCCCCATCGGGCACGCCCGGCGCGATCCGGAAGGGCGGCCGATCGAGGGGCAGGCCGTCCTGCTCACCCGTGATGCCGAGCGCCTGGCACAGCCGCCCGGGCCCGGAGCACAGGAGCCGGGCATCAGCGGCCGCCCGGCGCGAGCGCATGGCCTCGAGACCGCAAGTCGGCTCGAGCGCCCGGATCAGGACGGCGCTGCCAGGCTCGCAGACCACGTTGAGGCACCAGTGCAATCCGTAGGAGCGGTAGACGTAGGCGTGCGCGGGCGCCCCGAACATGCTGGCGTTGCGCCGCGTCGGACCGGCGAAGCTGTGCGAGGCCGGGTCGGACTGGTCGTAGGCCTCGGTCTCGACGATGCGGCCGCCGGCCCCCGCGACCGTGAGGCTCCACCCGATCAAATCCGGGGCGACGCGCGCGGCCGGGCGGTCGAAGAAGGAGGGCGGCAGGGTCATCCGGGCAGGTCACGTATCGGGATCGGGGGATGGGCCGCCTCCATCGCACGAATCCACACCGATCCGCAGCGCAACCGTTCCGCGAATCAGCCAAACTCGAGACTCGCGCGTTGTGACGCCGGCCGCCCCTGGCGGCGCACCGCGTTCGGAGGCTCACGGGGATGAGATGGATCTCAGGAGCGGCGCTCGGCGCCCTGATCCTCGCTGCGGGTGTCGCCCCGGCTGAGGCCGCCGACTTTTTCGGGCCTGCCGACGAGGGTCCGCCGCCTGTCGTGACCCGGCGGACGATCGTGGAACGTCCGGTCGTGCTGCCGCCCCGGCGCATCGTCCGGGAGGTCATCGTCGAACGGCCCGTCGTCTACCGTCCGCCGCCCGTGATTCGGGAGGTGATCGTCGATACCCCGATCGTCTACCCGCCGGGACCCTACCTCCCCGCCGAAGTCCAGGCCCGGATCGGGCTCTACGAAACCCGGTTCGGGCCGAGGCCGATCCCCTATGGCGGGCTCGACCCGCTGGATTGAGAGAGGGACTCTCGCGCTCCCTCCACGCGATGCGCGAAGATGAGGGAAGCGTAGAGATCGGGCAGTTTGCGCGCCCGGACGGGGTCGGCGTTGACCAGCCGGTCCAGCGGGGTCCGTGGGGCGTGCGACCCTGCTGATGTGCTTCCGCGCACATCGGCGAATTCGGGATCCATCGTCTCCATATCGTTGCAAATCACTGATCGAGCGGCTGATTTTCGCGCTTGCTCTCGCCCGGCGCCGAGGGCGAGCGATGATTTTGAAATTGACGATTATTGCCAATCGTCAATTTCGTGTCAGAGTATTGCTGCCGGACAGATCCGGATGCCCGCTTTCGCGAGGGCTCCCATGGTGTGGTCACCCCTACTCGCCGCCCCCGTCCTTGGGCTCACTGCTCTCGCCCTCGCCGGATGCAACGAGGCGCAGGCCCCGGCCGCCAAGCCCGAGACGAGCCGGCCCGTCCTCGTCCAGCGCGTCTCCGCCGAGAGCCGCGTGCCGGAGCGCAGCTTCGTCGGCACCATCCGCCCGCGCATCGAGAGCGATCTCGGCTTCCGGGTTCAGGGCAAGGTCGCCCGACGCCTCGTCAACGTCGGCGACGTGGTCGCGGCGGGCCAAGCGCTCGCCACCCTCGACGAGATCGACCTCAACCTCCAGACCGAGCAGGCGGAGGCCGAGCGACGCGCCGCGAGCGTGGCGGTCGACCAGGCCGAGGCCGACCTGAAGCGCACCCTGACCCTCGCGCAGCAGGGCTGGACCGCGACCGCGGTGACGGACCGCCAGAAATCGACGACCGAGGAGGCGCGCAGCCGCCTGCTCCGGGCGGAGCGGGCGCTGAACCTCGCGCGCAACGCAGCCTCCTACGCCGTCCTGAGCGCGGATGCGGACGGCGTCATCACGGCGACCTCCGTCGAGCCGGGGCAGGTGGTGGCGCCGGGGCAGGCCGCGATCCGCCTCGCCCGCAGCGCCGAGCGCGAGGCCGTGGTGGCCGTGCCGGAGGCCCTCGTCGGCCGGGCGCGGGAGAATGGGGCCAGCGTCGCTCTCTGGTCGCAGCCGAACGTCCGCTACCGGGCCCGCCTGCGCGAGCTCGCGCCGGCAGCGGACGCCGCAACGCGCACCTATCTCGCCCGGTTTTCCCTGCCCGAGGCCGATGCCGCGGTGCAGCTCGGCATGACCGCGACGGTCACGCTGACGGCCGATTCCGCCGAGCGGGTGGTGCGCCTGCCGCTCGCCGCGCTCTTCAACCAGGGCACCGGCCCCGCCGTCTGGACGGTGGACGATGGGGGGCAGCTCACGCTGAAGCCCGTCACGGTCGCCGCCTACGAGGCGCAGGACGCGCTCATCGTCTCCGGCATCGCGGACGGAGATCGCGTCGTGCGGCTCGGCGTCCAGAAGCTCGATCCCGGCCAGCGCGTGCGCGTGGTCGAGGCGCTGGAATTTTGAGGCGCCGCCGTTCGGCGGCCGCCGGGGAGCCGATCCCATGAAGCGCTTCAATCTCTCCGAATGGGCGGTCCATCACCGCGCGGTGGTGCTGTTCCTGATCCTCGCCGTGGCGGCGAGCGGGACCCTCGCCTTCCTGCGCCTCGGCCGAGCCGAGGACCCGAACTTCACGATCAAGGTCGCGGTCGTCACCGCGATCTGGCCGGGTGCCACCGCCCGCGAGATGCAGGATCAGGTGGCCGACCGCATCGAGAAGAAGCTGCAGACGCTCCCCCATTTCGAGAAGGTGATGACCTACGCGAAGCCCTCCTTCGCGGCGATGCAGGTCACCTTCCGGGACAACACGCCGGCCGGCCAAGTGCCGACCCTGTTCTATCAGATCCGCAAGAAGCTCGACGACGTGCGGGGCGAATTGCCGGCCGGCGTCATCGGCCCGAGCGTCAACGACGAGTACGGCGACGTCGATTCGATCCTCTACATGCTCACCGGCGAGGGCGCCGATTACGGACAGTTGAAGAAGGTGGCCGAGGGCCTGCGCCAGCGCCTCCTCAAGGTCGAGGGCGTCACCAAGGTGAACCTCTACGGCGTGCAGGAGCCGCGCATCTTCGTGGAATTCAGCCACGCCAAGCTCGCCACCCTCGGCCTGACGCCCCAGACCCTGTTCGATTCGCTCGCTCGCCAGAACGCGGTGACGCCCGCCGGCACCGTCGAGACGGAGGCGCAGCGCATCCCGCTGCGGGTCACGGGCGCGCTCGACGGCGTGCGGGCGGTGGCGGAGACGCCGGTCGAGGCGAACGGGCGCACCTTCCGCCTCGGGGACGTGGCAAGCGTCAGCCGGGGCTACGCCGATCCGCCGGACCAACTCGTGCGCCAGCGCGGGCAGCCCGCCCTCGGCGTCGGCGTGGTGATGGCGCGCGGCGCCAACATCCTGGATTTCGGCAAGGCGGTCGCGGCCGCGACCGGCGAGTTCCTGCAGGCCGTGCCGCGGGGCATCGCCGCGGAGCAGATCGCCGACCAGCCGAAGGTGGTCGAGGAGGCCGTCTCCGAGTTCGAGCATTCCTTCGTGGAGGCGCTCGCGATCGTGCTGCTGGTGAGCTTCCTGTCGCTCGGCTGGCGCACCGGCATCGTGGTGGCGCTCTCGGTGCCGCTCGTCCTCGCCATGACCTTCGTGGTGATGCAGGCGATGGGCATCGATTTGCATCGCATCACGCTGGGCGCCCTCATCATCGCGCTGGGGCTCCTCGTCGACGACGCCATCATCGCGGTCGAGATGATGGTGGTGAAGATGGAGCAGGGCTGGGACCGGATGCGGGCTGCCGCCTTCGCCTGGGAATCGACCGCCTTCCCGATGCTGACCGGCACCCTCGTCACCGTGGCGGGCTTCCTGCCGGTGGGATTCGCCAATTCCTCCACCGGCGAGTACGCGGGCGGCATCTTCTGGGTGGTGGCGATCGCCCTCGTCGTGTCGTGGTTCGTGGCCGTCGTGTTCACGCCCTATCTCGGGGTGCTGCTCCTGCCGAAGGACCTCGCCAAGCGCCACGCCGTGCACGGCGATCCGGACGCACTCTACGACACGCGCCTCTACCGCGCGCTGCGCCGGGTGATCCGGGCCTGTGTCCGCTGGCGCAAGACGACCGTGCTCGCCACGCTCGCCGTCTTCGTCGGTTCGGTGGTCGGCTTCGGACAGGTGCAGCAGCAATTCTTCCCGCTCTCCGAGCGGCCCGAACTGTTCCTGCAATTGCGGTTGCCGCAGGGAACCGCGATCGGCGCCACGCGGGCGAGCGTCGAGCGCGCCGAGGCGCTGATCGGGCGGGACGACCCGGACGTCGCGACCTTCACCGCCTATGTCGGTCAGGGCTCGCCGCGCTTCTGGCTCGGCCTCAACCCGGAATTGCCGAACGAGGCCTATGCCGAGATCGTCATCGTCGCCAAGGGCGTGGCGGCGCGCGAGCGCGTCAAGGCGCGCCTCGAGAAGGCGGTGGCGGCCGGCGCGCTGGCCGAGGCGCGGGTCCGGGTCGATCGCTTCAATTTCGGGCCGCCGGTCGGCTTCCCCGTGCAATTCCGCGTGGTGGGACCCGACCCGGCCAAGGTGCGCGACGTCGCCTATCGCGTCCGCGACGTGGTGCGCGCCAACGACAGGACGGTGGAGGCGCAACTCGACTGGAACGAGATGGCGCCCAGCGTGCGCCTCGTCGTCGATCAGGAGCGGGCGAGGACCCTCGGCCTCAACGTGCAGGACGTGTCGCAGACGCTCCAGACGCTGCTGACCGGCATCACCGTGACGACGGTGCGCGAGGGCATCGAGCAGGTCGGCGTGGTGGCCCGCGCCAACGCGGCCGAGCGGCTCGATCTCGGCCGGATCGGCGACCTCACGGTCCTCGCCCGCAACGGCGTCGCCGTTCCGGTGGCGCAGGTGGCCCGGCTCGAATACGCCCATGAGGAGCCGATCCTGTGGCGGCGCAACCGGGACATGGCGATCACCGTGCGGGCCGACGTCGTCGACGGCGTGCAGCCGCCGGACGTCACGAACGCGATCTGGCCGCAGCTGAAGCCGATCCGCGATTCGCTGGCGCCGGGCTACCGGCTGGAGATCGGCGGGGCGGTCGAGGAGGCGGATAAGGCGAACGCCTCGCTCTTCGTCCTCTTCCCCGTGATGATCCTGGCGATGCTCACCCTGTTGATGATCCAGCTCCAGAGCTTCTCGCGCCTCTTCCTCGTCTTCCTCACCGCGCCGCTCGGGCTGATCGGAGCCTCGCTCGGCCTCAACCTCTCGGGCAGGCCCTTCGGCTTCGTGGCGCTCCTTGGGCTGATCGCGCTCGCCGGGATGATCATGCGCAACGCCGTCATCCTCGTCGACCAGATCGAGGCGGACGTGGCCGCGGGCCACCACACTCGGCGGCAGGCCATCGTCGAGGCGACGGTGCGGCGCGCCCGGCCCGTAATCCTGACGGCGCTCGCCGCGATCCTCGCCATGATCCCGCTGTCGCGCAGCGCCTTCTGGGGGCCGATGGCGATCACCATCATGGGCGGGCTGTTCGTGGCGACCTTCCTGACGCTGCTGTTCTTTCCCGCGCTCTACGCCCTCTGGTTCCGCCGTACGCTGGACGCGGGGGCGCCCGGAGCCCACACTGAGGCGCGAGCCCCCGTGCCCCACCTCGCCGTCGCGGCGGAATGACGGGCCGCCCGGATGGTCTTTTCCTGCGTACAAGCGTTCTGCCACCGATGACCGTGACCGACCTCGCCCGCGACACCTCGACCGACAGCGATACCGGAGACCTGCGCTCGCGCATCCTGACGATCGCCGAGAGGCTGTTCCGGGACATGGGGTACCGGAAGACCACGGTCGCCGACATCGCGGCGGCCCTGCGGATGAGCCCCGGCAACGTCTACCGCTTCTTCCCGTCGAAGAAGGCGCTGAACGAGGCGGTGGCCGAGCGGATGCTCGCACAGATCGAGGCGGAACTCGGCCGCATCGTCCGGGAGACGGGAACGCCCGCCCGCGAGCGCCTGCGTCGGCTCGTGCGCACGATGCACTCGATGAGCGCGGGCCAGTTCACCGCGAACCGCCGCATGCACGACATGGTCGAGGTGGCGATGGCGGAGAGCTGGGAGGTGATCCACGGCCATATCGGCCGCGTGGAAGACCTGCTGGTCGCCCTCGTGGCGGAGGGCGCCCGCGAGGGCGAATTCCGTGTGGCGGACCCGCGCGCGGCGGCGCGCTGCGTGCAGACCGCGATCGTGCGCTTCTGCCATCCGGCCCTGATCGCCCAGTGCGCCGACCGCGAGCAGCCGACGGTCGACGAGATGATCGACTTCCTGCTGACGGGGCTGCGGGCCGAGGGCTAGCGGCCCGGATCCGTCAGGCCGGGTCCGGCATGTGCGCGGCGCCGTAGCGGTTGTGCACCCCCAGCGCCCGGTAGAGGGCGTTCGCATGCACCTTCACCGTATTCTCGGTGAGACCGAGAGCGATGGCGATCTCCTTGTTCGAGCGGCCGCAGCGGATCAGCCGCAGCACGTCCTGCTGGCGGGGCGTCAGCTTGCCCGCGAGCTCCGGCAGGCGTGCCGGCACGGCGACGGCAGGCGGCGCCGGCTGGGGCGGCAACTCGGTCACGACGGCGGGCACGTAGATGTTGCCGGCCAGAACCGTCCGGAAGGCGTTGGCGATCTCGGAGATCCCGAGGGTCTTCGGCACGTAGCCGTGCAGACCGGCCTGGAGCGCCAGCAGGATGTCCTCGCGCCCGCCCGACCCCGTGACGACGACGACCCGGACCTTGGGAAACACCTCGCGCACGCTGCGCAGGCTCGTGGCATTGCCGACGCCGGGCATGGCGAGATCGAACGAGGCGAGGCTGATCTCCGGATGCTCGCCGAGGACCTGCATGGCCTCGTCGAGAGACCCGACCTCGATCACCGAGGTGAAGCCGCAATCGCGCTTCAGGAGATCGGCGACGGCTGCACGAAACAACTCGTGATCGTCGGCGACGAGAGCGACGGCGCCTGGACTGCTCATGGTCTGTCACCTGCGCGAGAATGGAGCCGCTTCATGAGACGGCTCCGGTAGGAAGTCTCAACCACGCCTCCGTCAGGGGACGGATGCTCTTCGGCCGGCAGTGCCGTCTCCGGCACGACGATGCTGCGGGAGCGCTGGGCGGCGCGGGCCTCGCCGATCGCCGCGACCGTGGCGTCGAGGCAGTCGAGAATCTGCTCGCGTTCCGCCCCGTCCGGCTCCCCCCGCTTCACCGCCGCCTCGAAGGCCTGCGCGGCCTTGCTCAGGCCGGGGAAGTCGAGGATGCAGGCCGTCGAGATCATCGCGTGGGCCTTGCACGCGGCGGCCTCGTCGTCCCCGCCCTCGATCGTCTCGCGGAGGATGCGGATGTCCTCGCGCAGGTTGCCGCGGGCCGCGTCGAGGCGTTCGTCGGACAGCCAGTGACGTCCCGAGGCCGGGCTCGCCGCGACCTCCGCGGCCTTCGGAAGGTCGAGCCGGGCTGGATGCGTGCGCAGGCGGAACGCGTAGCGGATCAGAACCTTCGCGAGCGCGGCCTGCGTCAGGGGCTTGCCGACGTGGCCGTTCATCCCGGCCTCCTCGAAGCGGCGCAGATGATGCGAGAGCACGTCGGCGGAGCAGGCGATGATCGGAACGTCGCGGGCGGGGTGGTCGAGGTCTCGGATGATGCGGGTGGCGGCGCTGCCGCTCATCCCGGGCATCTGCTCGTCCATCAGGACGAGATCATAATCCTTGGCCTGGACGGCGGCGATCGCCTCCTCGCCGGAGGAGACGATGTCCACGTTCGCTCCGAGGGCGCTCAGCAACTCGCCGATCAGCTCGCGGTTGAGCGAGATGTCCTCCACCACGAGGACGTTGGCCTCGAAGGCGCTGCAGGCGAGCGGCACCTCCTCGGCGGGCCCCGCGGACATGTCGGCCACCGCGAGGTCGAGGAAGACGCGGAAGGTCGAGCCGGTGCCGAGCGCGCTCTCGACCTCGATGCGGCCGCCCATCTGCTCCACGAGGTGGCGCGAGATCGCGAGGCCGAGGCCGGCGCCGCCGAAGCGCCGCTCGCTGCCGGCATCGACCTGCGAGAAGCGCTGGAACAGAAGGTGCTGGAGCTCGGCCGGGATGCCGATGCCGGTGTCGGAGATCTGGATCGCGAGGTGGCAGCGCCCGTCCGTCGAGGGCGGCGCCTCGGCCCTCAGCACGACGCGCCCGACCTCGGTGAACTTGATGGCGTTGCCGAGCAGGTTCAGCATGATCTGCTTCAGCCGGTCGGGATCCCCGAGAAGCGCGGGCGGCAGGCCGTCCTGGATCTCGATGTCGAGGGCGAGCGACTTCGCCTGGGCCATCGGCATGACGATGGCCGAGGCCTTCTCCACGAGATCCTTCAGGGAGAAGGGGCGCAGTTCCAGGGTGACGTCGCCCGATTCGATCTTGGCGAGGTCGAGGATGTCGTTGACGATCCGCAGGAGGCCGCCCGCCGCGTCCTGGATGCGCCCGATGCGCCGGCTCTGCGCCTGCGTGAGGGTACGGTCGGAGCCGAGAAGGTCCGCGTATCCGAGGATGCCGTTCAGCGGCGTGCGCAGTTCGTGGCTCATCGTCGCCAGGAACTCCGCCTTGGCGACGGAGGCCGCCTCCGCCTTCTCCTTGGCGACCTGCAATTCCTCGTCGCGCGCGTGGTGGGCGGTGACGTCCCGCGAGATCGCGAGGATGCGCCGCGTCAGGCCGTCCGCGCCGACCATCGGCGTCACGAGCACGTCGAGCCAGCGCTGCTCGCCCTCCGCGGTCCGCCGCCACGCAGTGAAGCGGCTCGACCGGCCTCTTTGGGCCAGCGAGATCGCCTCGCGGGCGGCCTTGCCGCCCTCGCCCGGCCAGAAAGTCGACCACAGCCTGCCTTTCGCGACCGTCCGCGGGTCGGCCCCGTGCAGGTTGCGGCAGCGGTCGTTCGTGAAGACGATGCGGCCGCGCACGTCGAGCACCTTGATGATGTCGGGGCTGTTCTCGAGGATGCTCTCGGTCAGCACGTGGCTGTCGGCGAGTTCCCGCGTGCGGTCGGCGACGCGCCGCTCCAGTTCGAGGTTGGTGCTCCGCAGACTCTCCGCCTGGTCGCGCAGGCGGTCCGACGCCTCGGCCAGGATGTGGCAGACCATGTCCGATTCGGCGATGCCGGTGCTGCGGCGGTCGATCGGCTCGCCGCGCACGAGCTGGCGGGCGCCGTCCATGGTCAGGCGCGCCGCGTAGCGCATGCGCCGGGTCAGGACCACCGCGCAGGGGACCGCGATCAGCATGAGAGACGCCGCCACGGCCGCGAGGAGCCAGAGGGATTGCCGGGTCGATTTCTGGAGGGCGGCGTGTGAGACCGAGGTGAGCACGAACCACCCGGAGATCGGCGAGCGCCGGTAGAACCGCTGGACCTCGATGCCGCCCACGTTCATCGCGTCGATGCGGCCAGACGCGCCCTCCATGGCGGGGAGTTCGGTCACGCGGGTTCCGATGAACCGGTCGCTCTCGACGGTACGCGCGATCATCGTCCCGGTGCGGTCGACGAGAGCCCCGAAATGCGGTGGACCGAGCCGTGCCGAGCGAAGAAGCTCGGTGAAATGCGAGGGCTGCAGCGCGAAGACCAGGGCGTATCGCTCATGTTGCGCGGTCACCACGGGCAGCGCGATGGTGACCAGCCGGCCCCGGCCCGGCACGAGCGGCAGGAGATCCGAGATCTCGACCCGGCCCGGCTCCTCCGACCGCCAGACGGCGGCGGGCCGCAGGGCCTCCGGAACCCAGCGCGGGCCGCCTTCGGCCAGCACGTCCCGTCCCTCGCCGTCGAGCAGCATCAGGTCGCCGGGGCGGCCCGCGAGAGCCTCCTGCCCGAGATGCCGGAGACGGGCGAAGTCGCCGTCGATGACCGGCGTGGCAGCCAGCGTCTTGAGCGCCGCGATCAGCGTGATCAGGTCGCGCTCGACCAGAAGGCCGAGATCGATGTTGGCCTCGATCGAGACGCCTTCGAGCTTCGAGCGCTCGGACTGGATGAACCGGCTGGTGACGAAGGTCAGGATCCCGAGCAGCGGCAACGTCAAGACGAGAGCGAACACGGCGAGGTAGAACGAGAACGGCCAGACGCGGGGCGCCTTGCGCTTCCCGGTCATGGCGAGGCGCCTGACCCGATCCGTGCTAACAACCCAGGACACTGGTCCGTCCGTTTTTGCACACTTGCAAGTTGGTACGATCTTGAGCACGACCATAAAGTGTTGACAAGAGACTTCCGGCTTCGGACCAACCTTTGTTTGGGGAATTTGTCTCCGTGACAGCTTTTCTGCCACACGAAGACTGGTATTAGACCTGGTACTAACACCACCTCGACATGCTTCCGAGGTTTAACATTAGATAAATGTTGCGGACGTGATCGGCTCAGTAGTTTGCCGCACAAAATCTGCTCAGACGTGCGGCAAGTTCCCGGCCAACGTCTTAATCCGCCTGCCTTCTCGTTGCAGCGCACATCAATCTTCAGTGCCACCGACACAGCCGAGCAGGCTCCTCCGGCTGCCCTCCCTATGCGTACAACGCGCCCCAAAATCGGAAATTTCCTGCATTTCACGCAATTTAATGCCGATTCTGGAAATTCTTGACGGCAATCGCATGCACGTCACGCATGTCGGCCGTGTGGCGTGTGGTATACCAAATCCCATGCTGCGGTGCCAAATTCCGGTCATCGAATTCGCCACGGGACACAGATCATGACCATCCTTCTCGCCGTCGCCGCCGCCGCTGCCCTCGCCGTCAACCCCATCCTCGCGATCGTCGCGGCCGACGCTCTCTCGCCGAAGGCAGGCACCTCGATCCAGGAAGCCCGTCAGGTCGCCAGCAACGAGAACATCGCTGCCCAGGCCCGTCTCGCCGCCTGAGCCAAGCCGAGAACGCCGGAGCAGCCGGCCATCGTCGGCGGTCCGTTCTGCCTGATACCCCGCCGACCCCCTTCGGCGGGGTTTCGTCGTCCGGCTCGAGCCCGGCGCGTCAGACGGCGGCGCACTCGCCACGCCGATCGGGTGCACCGGCGGGCGGATCCTCCGGCCACCCGGCCGCCCCGATGAGGGGCACGAAGCTTACCGGCCCGAGGGACCGGGTCTCGAAGGCACCGTCGCTCCGGCGCAGCACGCGCACCAGCACCTGCTCCCTCAGGCGTCCGCCAACGGGCATGACAAGCCGCCCGCCCTCCCGCAATTGCTGCCGAAATGCCTCCGGAACGTCGGGCGCGGAGGCGGATGACAGGATCACGTCGAAGGGCGCCTGCGCGGGCAGACCGAGCGTTCCGTCGCCTCGGTGCACGCGCACGTTCCGGTAGCCGAGGCCGTCGAGGCGTCGTGCGGCGGCCTCCGCCAGGACGGGATGGCGCTCGACCGCATCGACCTCGCGGGCGAGGCATCCGATCACGGCCGCCGCGTAGCCGGAACCCGCTCCGATCTCCAGCACCCGGTCCTCGGGGCCGATCGCTGCAGCCTCGACCATCAGGGCGACGATGTAGGGCTGGGAGATCGTCTGCCCGCCGCCGATCGGGAGCGGCGCGTCGTCATAGGCGGATCCGCGCAGATCCTCGGGCACGAAGACCTCGCGCGGGACGGCGGACATCGCGGCGAGGACGCGGTCATCCGTGACTCCGCGCCAGCGGATCTGCCGCTCGATCATGCGCGCGCGCTGGCCCGCGAAATCCGCCATGCCCGTACCCGACGCGAACCGGCCGGCTCCGATGGGACAAAGCGGCGGGGACGGACCCGTTCCCGCGACCGCAGCGTCGCGGAGATGCGAGGCGTCCCCTTCCTCGCCCGCGTGCATCCCGAGGACCGTGCCGCGCGAGCCGAGAGCGGCGGCCGGGCCAGCGGCCCGCCGCCGATGGACCTACAGAAGCGTCCCCTTCAGGATCAGCAGCGCCACGGAGAAGTAGATGACGAGCCCGGTCACGTCGACGAGGGTGGCCACGAAGGGCGCCGAGGCGGTGGCCGGGTCGAAGCCGATGCGCTGAAGCACGAAGGGCAGCATCGAGCCCGCGAGCGAGCCGAAGGTGACGATGCCGACGAGCGCCGCCCCGACGGTCGCGGCCACGGGCAGCCAGTGCGGCCCATAATCGTAGAAGCCCGCCTTCTGCCAGATCACGATGCGCACGATCCCGATGGCGCCCAGGATCGCGCCGAGGAGCAGCCCGGTCGGCAATTCGCGCAGGGCCACGCGCCACCAGTCGCGCAGCCGGACCTGGTGCAGCGCCAGCGCCCGGATCAGCAGGGAGGTGGCCTGCGAGCCGGAATTACCCCCCGAGGACATGATCAGCGGGATGAACAGCGTCAGCACGAGGGCCTTCTCCAGCTCTCCCTCGAAGCTCTGCATGGCGGAGGCCGTCAGCATCTCGGAGAGGAACAGGGCGCAGAGCCAGCCGGCACGCTTCCGGATCATCGTGAAGAAGCCGATGTCCATGTAGGGCTCGGGCAGCGCCTCCATGCCGCCGAAGCGCTGCACGTCCTGCGTCTGCTTCTCGACCATGGCGTCGATCATGTCGTCGACGGTGACGATGCCGATGACGTGGCCGACCGCGTCGACCACGGGCAGCGCCAGGAGATCGTATTTCGAGATCAGCCGCGCCGCCTCCTCGCGGCTCGCGGTCGGCGAGACGGCGAGCGGACGCCGTCCGGGCGCGACCGAGAGGACGTTGTCGCCCGGATCGCCCGAGATCAGCCGCCGCAGGGGCACCGACTTCGTGAGCGCGCGGGTTCGCGGATCGAGCACGAAGATCGCGTAGATGGTCTCGCGGGTCTTCTCGACGCTGCGGACATGGTCGAGGGTCTCGCCCACGGTCCAGTTGCCCGGGACGGTGACGAATTCCGTCGTCATCAGCGAGCCCACCGTTTCCTCGCCGTAGGCGCTGAGCCGGTCGACGGCGCCGCGGGTCTCCGCGTCGAGGCGGGCGCGCAGATCCGAACGCCCCGGCTCCTCGATCTCGCGGAAGATGTCGGTGACGCGATCGGCCGACATGCCGGAGAGGTAGCCGGCGACGCGGTCGCGGGGCAGCATCTCGATGATGTCGGCGGCGCATTCGAGCTCGGGCTGATCCAGAACCTCGACGGCCCGCTCCTGGGGCAACCCGAGCAGGATCGCGGCGGCGACCTCGGGTGCCTCCTCGTTCAGAGCCTCGACGATGTCGGGGGCGCGCTCGTCCGACAGTCGCGCGGCGAGCACGGCGGGATCGACCCGCGCGTCGAGGAGGAGGGCTTCGGTCATGGGTCTCGCCTCCGGGTCCTGCGGCGTGCGTCCGGCCAGGACCGCCACGGGCGCCCCGGCGGGCGCCCCAGGGCGTCAGGCGGGACGGCTGCGCGGCGCAGGGCCGGGCTTGCACGATCGGTCGGAACTGTCGTTGGGCATATCGGGATCGACGGTGTCCTGAGCCGCGGCGGCTCAGCGAGTCGCCGCGGGCGCCGGGGTGGTGCGCCGGGACGGCGGTTCCGTCAAGCGGTCCACGCTCGGGCGAAACCTGCACTTCCCTGCATGTCCCGCCTGTTGGCGCCACGCGCTGGCACGAGCCGGGCAACGTGCGGGGGCGGAGAGGTTGAAAGCCGGGACCACCATCACCATCTCTTTGATGCGACAGGGAAATCATATCCCGCACGGCGTTGCGCCGAGCCGGATCCGGTCGCCTCCCCCTTCCTATGAGAAATATAAGTGTAGGGCCCACTTGTATTGCGCCCAACACATCGCCTATGTTCCCTTCATCGAAAGCGAAGGAGACACGTCATGAAGTGGTCCGCCCCCGTCGTTCAGGAAGTCTGCGTCGGCATGGAGGTCACCAGCTACGAGTCCGCCGAGATCGACACCTTCCACTAAGGTGTTGATGGCTCGGATGAACCGAGCACTCCTTCGAAACTGAAGCTTAACCTTGGAGAAACGCCATGAAGTGGTCCGCCCCCATCGTCCAGGAAGTCTGCGTCGGCATGGAAGTCACCAGCTACGAGTCGGCTGAGATCGACACCTTCCACTAAGGCTTCGTGCGGCTCTGACGAGCCGAGCGTGTTTCAAGTCCTTCCCGTCAATCCAACAGGAGATCCATCATGAAGTGGTCCGCCCCCATCGTCCAGGAAGTCTGCGTCGGCATGGAAGTCACCAGCTACGAGTCGGCTGAGATCGACACCTTCCACTAAGCTGACGGTCGCTTCAGCGAACCGGCTTCGGGCGCCGTTTCCCTCGGGAAGCGGCGCCCTTTCCTTTTGTTGGACCCGAGCGCGGGAAGTGGTCTCCGATCCGCCCGGCTCGCGCGCACCGGACATGCACGATGCGCGACAGCCGGGCGCCCCGCGAAGGGCATCCCGGCTGTTGTCGTGTGTGACCTGATTCGGATGTCGACCCTGCGCCCGTGGTGGGCCGGCAACATGATCTCCGCAGATCGCGCAGCCGCCTCACCGTGCAGGAGCGGAGCAGCGGCCTTCCCGCCAGGGGATGTGCCCTCCGGCCGCAGCCGGCCCGCCGTCAGAGGCGGTAGCGGATCTGGTCCGTCCAGAAGCGCTCCAGCCGGCCGAGCGCAAGGTTGAGCCGTCCGAAATCGTCGTCCGAGATGCCGCCGATCGGCTGGATCGTGCGGGCATGCTTGTCGTAGAGGCCCTGGATGATCTCGTGCACCTGCCGTCCCTTGTCGGTGAGGCTGATGCGCACCGAGCGCCGGTCAGTCTTCGAGCGGGCGTGGTGCAGGTAGCCCGCTTCGACGAGCTTCTTAACGTTGTAGGACACGTTCGAGCCGAGATAGTAGCCCTTGGTCCGCAGCTCGCTCGCGGTCAGCTCCTTGTCGCCGATATTGTAGAGGAGCAGGGCCTGGACGCTGTTGACGTCCTCGCGCCCGCGACGCTCGAACTCGTCCTTGATGACGTCGAGCAGGCGCCGGTGCAGGCGCTCCACGAGGTGCAGCGCCTCGAGGTACGAGCCGCTCGCCACGGAGGCGTCGGGGGCGGAGGTGGTTTCGACAACCTTGATGGCCTGGTTCTTCATCGTGTGCCTCACCCGGTTCGTTGTGCCGGCCGCCGCGAGGTTCGGCGCCGCTTATGGGCTCAACGTATGGGTCGGGAATGAAAGGCGATTTAAGCGACAGGATGAATTCGCGATTTACTTCTCTGGGTAAATGCAAACTGAAACAGTCCCGTCAACCTTCCATTTACCGGCCCTCGCGGGCCGCGAACCAGGATAATGCAAAGTAAACTGCAACAATACTTGCCTGCGCGATCAGAAGCGGCAGAGGCGCGGGCAGAAGCTGCGGTGTGAGCACCGCGAGCGTCAGCGCGGACGTCGCCGCGAGCAGCCAGATCACGCCGCCCCAGGCGCTGGTCAGCCAGAGCCCGACCGCGGCCGTCAGGTCGATCACCGCGAGATAGACGATCACCGCCTGCCGGCCGACCGGCTCGGTCTCGAAGGCTCTGGCGCCGGGCACCACGTCGAGGATGGTCGCCCAGGCATGGACGCCCTTGGCGAGCCAGAGCAGCGCGGTGATGCGCATGAACCAGATGAGGATCGTGTCCCAGGTCGTGCGCGGCGCGCTCGCCCCCCGCTCGATCCGGTCGCCCGACAGGTCCCCGACCGCGGCGCGACCGAGGCGTCCCGGCCCGCGCATCTCAGGCGAACCGCGGCTCGGGCCGGCCCGACGGCCCGAAGGCCGCCCGAACGGCATCGAGATCAACGTCCTCGAGGCGGGCAGGCCGCCAAGCGGGCTTGCTGTCCTTGTCGACGATCACGGACCGCACCCCCTCGAAGAAGTCCGTGCCCTCCATCAGGCGGGTGACGAGGCGGTACTCGGCGAGGATGGCCTCGGCGAGGCTGAGATTCGGTCCCCGCCGCATCTGCTCGCGGGCGATGCAGAGGCTGGTCGGCGAGCGCGTGCGCAGGAGCGCCGCCGTCTCCGCCGCGAAGGCGGAGCCGGCCTCGGCCCGCGCGTCGAGCCGGGCCAGGATCTCGGGGACCGATTCGGCCTCGAAGCAGGCGTCGATATCCGCCCGTTGCGCAACGAGCGGGCCGGCCTGAGGCGCTGGCGCGGCGTACGCCTCGATCGCGTCGGCCACGGCCACGCCGTCGGACAGCCGGTCGAGAAGCGCGTCGAACGCGGAGGCGGGCACATGATGCGTGGCGAGCCCGACCGCGAGGGCGTCACCGGCGCCGATGCGGGCGCCCGTCAGCGCGAGGTAGGAGCCCGTGCGCCCGGGCAGGCGCGGCAGCGAATGCGTCATCCCGACATCGGGGAAGAAGCCGATCCCGACCTCCGGCATGGCGAAGGCGTAGTTCGCGCCCGCGACCCGGTAGTCGCCGTGAAGCGAGATCCCGACGCCGCCGCCCATCACGATCCCGTCGATGAGCGAGAGGTACGGCTTCGGGTAGCGGCCCACATAGGCGACGAGCCCGTACTCGCCCGCCCAGATGGCGTAGAGTTCCGCCTCGTCCCCGGCCCGCGCAACCTCGTAGATCCGGCGGATGTCGCCGCCCGCGCAGAAGGCGCGCCCGCCCGCACCGCGGACCGCGACACGGCTGACGGAATCATCCTCCTCCCAGGCGCGGAGCTGCGCGTGCATCGCGCGGATCATCGGCAGGGACAGGGCGTTGAGCGCCTTCGGCCGGTTGAGGGTGACGAGACCGAGGGGGCCGCGCCGCTCGAACAGGATCTCGCCTCCGGCCTCGCTCGTCATGCTCTGCGGGTCTCCCATGCGCGACGCTTAGACTCCGACGAGACGGCCCGCGTCAACCGAGCCCACGGAGAGCCGGGTTCCCCGCCAAATCGCGAAGTGATAGGCCCGGGCTCGCGGTGGCCCCGGGCCTGCCGCGGCGCCACGGAAGAACAAGCCCAGCCATGTCGCAGAACCGATCGAACGATACGCCCCAGCCGCGACCGCTCGCGGTGGAGACCGCCCGGGAAGGCGGGCGCGGCGAGAGCCTGACGATCACCCAGCGCCCGCGCCGCAACCGCAAGGCCGAATGGTCCCGCCGCCTCGTGCGCGAGCATACGCTCACCGTGGACGACCTGATCTGGCCGCTCTTCCTGATCGAGGGCAGCGGCCGCCGGGAGCCCATCGCCTCGATGCCCGGCGTCGAGCGCCTGAGCGTGGACGAGGTCGTGCGCGATGCCGAGCGCGCGGCCCGGCTCGGTATCCCGGCGATCTCCTTCTTTCCGTACACGGAGAAGGAGTTGCGCGATCCCACGGGCTCGGAGGCGCTCAACCGCAACAACCTCGTCTGCCGGGCTGTGCGGGCGGTGAAAGCGGCGGTTCCCGAGATCGGCGTCATGACCGACGTCGCCCTCGACCCCTACACGAGCCACGGCCATGACGGGCTCTTGGAGGAGGGCGCCATCCTCAACGACGAGACGGTGGCGCTCCTCGTGGAGCAGAGCCTGATCCAGGCCGAGGCCGGCACCGACATCATCGCCCCCTCCGACATGATGGACGGCCGCGTCGGCGCGATCCGGACCGGGCTCGACAGGGCCGGCTTCCGCGACGTCCAGATCATGGCCTACGCGGCGAAATACGCGAGCGCCTTCTACGGGCCCTTCCGCGACGCGATCGGCACGCAGGCGGCGCTGGTGGGCGACAAGCGCACCTACCAGATGGATCCGGGCAACGGCGCCGAAGCCCTGCGCGAGGTCGCCCTCGACCTCGCCGAGGGGGCGGATTCCGTGATGGTGAAGCCGGGCCTGCCCTATCTCGACATCATCCGCCGGGTGAAGGACGAGTTCGCGGTGCCGACCTTCGCCTACCAAGTGTCGGGCGAGTACGCGATGATCGAGGCCGCGGCCCGCAACGGCTGGCTCGACGGCGAGCGCGCGATGGCGGAGAGCCTGCTCGCCTTCAAGCGCGCGGGCGCCGACGGGGTGCTGACCTACTACGCCCCGCGCATCGCCGAGCGCCTGCGCGCCGGGGCGTGACGCGGCTCGGCGCCCGCGGGCTTCTGCTCGCCGGCGCGCTCGGCGGATTTCTCCTCAGCCTCGCCGCCTGCGAGAGCGCGGTGCAGCACCAGCGCATCACCCTCTGCCGGCGCGCCGTGCCGGCGCTGGTGCCGGGCGAGACGGACATGAGGATCCTGCGGGTGGGCGCCGGCCCCGCCCCCGACAGCGTGCGCGTCGACTACGCGACCGGACCGCGGCCCCACACCGCCCTCTGCCGCTTCAACGCGGGCGCGGAGCTGATCGCCGTCACGCATGACGGCACGGCCCTGAACGGCGCCGCTCTGTATCTCCTCAAGCGCTACTACCTCGACACGCCGGACGCCGAGGCCGCGGACCCGGGAGAAGCCCTGCGCCGGAATTGAGCGCCGAAGCCTGATCGAGCGACAACCTGCCGTCGTAAGTGTCATGAGATTCTATCGCAGTGCGAAAAATTGGTGCACGGATGCTGCACTGCATTAAGAATCTGTTCGTACGAAAGCGATCAAATATCGCTCATCGTCCGCTGGATTAAGCAGAAAATGAGCAATGCCGAGCTGTCAGCCGGACCGGAAAACCTGACGACGCTCGTCGATCGCTCGACCAGCGCCCTGAAAATCTCGACCTCGACCAGCATCGGATCGATCCGAAACATCACGCGGCGCATGCATCTGCTCGCGATGAACGCGCTGATCGAGGCGGCGCATGCGGGCTCCCACGGGGCCGGCTTCTCGGTCGTGGCGCAAGAGGTCCGCGGCGTCGCGGGCGAGATCGACGGGCTGACGGCGCGGCTCGGCACCTCCCTCGGCGAGGGCGTGGCCACGCTCACGGAGGCGGTGGGCCGGCTCGCCGCCGAGGCGCGGTCGGCGCGCTGCGTCGATCTCGCCCTCAACGCGATCGAGATCATCGACCGCAATCTCTACGAGCGCACCTGCGACGTGCGCTGGTGGGCGACCGACGCCGCCGTCGTCGATTGCGCCGCGGACCCGACCGAGGAGGCGAGAGCCTTCGCGAGCCGGCGGCTCGGCGTCATCCTCTCCTCCTACACGGTCTATCTCGATCTCTGGCTGTGCGGCCTGGATGGCCGGGTGATCGCCAACGGGCGGCCCGACCGTTTCGACGTGCGCGGGCGCGACGTGCGGGCCGAGCCCTGGTTCGAGCGGGCCCGCCGCCTCACCTGCGGGGACGAGTTCGCGGTGGCCGATGTCGGCCGCTCGGCGGGGCTCGGCGGCGCCCAGACCGCGACCTACGCGGCCTCGGTGCGCGAGGGGGGCGAGGCGATGGGGCGCCCCCTCGGCTACCTCGCGATCCATTTCGACTGGGAGCCTCAGGCGCGGGCCGTGGTGGAGGGCGTGCGGCTCGCCGCCGACGAGCGGGCGCGCAGCCGGGTGCTGCTCCTCGACGCGGAGAACCGCGTTCTCGCCTGCTCGAAGGGCAAGGGCCTCCTGTCGGAGCGCTACCCGCTGCGCACGGAGGGGGCCACGCACGGCGCCTATGTCGATGCGGGCGGGCGCCTCGTCGCCTTCCACGCCACGCCCGGCTACGAGACCTATCAGGGGCTCGGCTGGCGGGGCGTGATCGAACAGGAGCCCGGCTGAGGGCGGTCCGACCTTGAGCGGGAGGATTCCGCTTCCTACCTCATCGGGGGCGATCGTCTCGCCCCGTGAGGACGCGGCCATGCTCAATCCCCCGCCCGGTTACGCCGAGCGCCTCGACGCGCCCGGCTACAATGCCCCGATGACCCTGCCCGCCCTGCGCGGCAGCCTCGGGGCGCGCTTCGTCGCCTACCTGCTCGACATCCTGTTCATCCTCGGCTTCTCGACCCTGCTCTGGATCGCGATCGCGGTGATCGGAGTGATCACGTTTGGGCTGGGGTGGACGTTGTTCGCGATCATGCCCGCGAGCGGGGTGCTCTACAGCATGATCACGGTCGGCGGCGCGAAGCAGAGCACGATCGGGATGCGCATGATGGGCCTGCGCGTCGCCACCGAGAGCGGGCGCCCGGTCGACATGATCACGGCCGCGGTGCACGCGCTGCTGTTCTACGTGGCGCTCTCGACCTTCCTGCTCTGGTGCGTGGACGTGCTGTTCGGGGTGGTGCGCAGCGACCGTCGCCTCGGGCACGACCTCATCCTCGGCCTCGCCGTGGTGCGGGCGGCCTGAACGGTCCGATTCCCGACGTTGAAATCCTCGCCGCGCGGCAAACGAGGCTGTTGAGCGGCGCCCCATCGACGCTAAACTCAAACGCGGCGGCGCGGCGCGCGCCGCCGGCCTCGAGGGCGACCTGAAGCGTGACGAGCCACCCGCGCGATACTCCCCAATTCTATCTCACGGCCCCCTCCCCCTGCCCCTACCTGCCGGGGCAGGAAGAGCGGAAGGTTTTCACCCACCTCGTCGGGCGGCGCGCCCGCGACCTCAACGAGATCCTGACGCAGGGGGGCTTCCGCCGCTCGCAGACCATCGCCTACCGGCCGGCCTGCGAGACCTGCCGGGCCTGCATCTCGGTGCGGGTGGTGGTGGACGATTTCCGGCCGACGGCGAGCCAGCGCCGCATCCTCGCCCGCAACGCCGACCTCGTCGGCAGCCCGGAGGCGAACCGGCCGGCCTCGGAGCAGTACGCCCTGTTCCGCCGCTATCTCGACGCCCGCCACGGCGACGGCGGCATGGTCGACATGACCGTGCTCGACTACGCCATGATGATCGAGGACAGCCACGTCGACACGCATCTCGTGACCTACCGCCGCCGCGGGCCGGACACGGCGATCAACGGCCGCGGGGCGGGCTCGCCCCTCGCCCTCTGCCTGACCGACGTCCTCGCCGACGGCCTGTCGATGGTCTACTCGTTCTACGATCCCGAGGCGGCCGCGCGCTCGCTCGGGACCTACATGATCCTCGACCACATCCTGCGGGCGCGGGCTCTCGGCCTGCCCTACCTCTATCTCGGCTACTGGGTCGAAGGCTCCCGCAAGATGGACTACAAGGCCCGCTTCCTGCCCCAGGAGCGCCTGCTGGCGCAGGGCTGGGCCCGGGTGGAGTAGGCCGCGCGCCCCGGGACGACGCGGCCCGTCCCTCAGAACTGCGCGATCAACTGCACGCGGATCAGCCGCGGCGCGCCCGGCGTGATGTTGTTGTTGCCGTCGGCGGTGGCGATGTAGCGGCGGTCGAACAGGTTCTCGATGTTGAGCTGCGCCCGCACCGTGTCGCTCACCCGGTAGAACAGGCCGAGGTCGACCCGGGAGAAGCTCGGCAGACGCACCGTGTTGTCCGAGGACGCGAAGGTGTGGGTCTGGTTGATGAAGCCGACGCCGAAGGAGAAGCGCTCCGTCACGTCGAACTTGTTCCACAGGGTGAAGGTGTTGAAGGGCACGAGGCCGACCGTGTTGCCGGCCACGATCGTGGTCGACACGTCGCTCGCGATGCGCGCATCCGTGAAGGCGTAGCCGCCCGCCACCTGCCACCAATCGGTGACGTAGCCGTTCGCGCCGATCTCCGCCCCTTGCGTGTTGGTGCGGCCGGACAGGAGGAAGAAGCCCGGCCGGTTCGGATCGGCCAGCCGCTGGTTCGTGCGGTCGAGGTTGTACAGCGCGCCCGTGAGCTGGAAGGACGGGTTGACGTCGTACTTCACGCCGATCTCGGCATTCTCGAACTTCTCCGGCTGCGCGATCGCCGTGCCGGCGCTGAGCGCGCTGAACTGGTCGCCCGCCGACGGCAGGTAGGACACGCTGTAGCTGCCGTAGAAGGCGAGGTTCTCGAAGGGCTTCACGACGACGCCCGCGCGCGGGGACAGGAGGTCGTCGACGCGGCCGATCGTGGCGTTGCTGCGCCGGTCGCGGGAGGCGAAGTCGAAATGGTCGTAGCGCAGGCCGCCGATGAATTGCAGGTGCTCGTTCACCTCGATCTGGTCCTGCGCGTAGAGGGCGGCGAGGCCGAGATCGTAGAGGCTGTTGGCGCCCGACGGGATGTTGCGGAAGGTGACGCCGACGCGGCTCACGGGGCTCAGCGGGTTCACCACCAGGGTCTGCGTCCCCGTCGTGTTGAAGAACCCGTCCTGCCGGTAGGAGAGGCCCTGCTGGTAGCCGAGCTCGACGCCGCCGAGCAGGGTGTGGCGCAGCGGGCCGGTCTCGAACTTGTAGGTGAAGTCGTTCTGGCTGAAATAATTCGTCCGGTCGGTCTCGTTGTTGTAGGCGGACAAGTTGACCTGCGTGCCGGCGGCGTTCACCGCCCCGCCGGGGAAGACGTTCTGATAGAACTTCTGGTAATCGGCGAAGCGGAGCTGGCTGTGCATCTGCACGCCGGATTCGAACTGGTGGTCGAGCACGGCGGTGGCGATGTTGGCGTCGACCCTGGCCCGGTTCAGGTCCGGATTGCCGAAGAAGGTCGCGGTGTTCTCGCGGTAGCGGTAGGGCCGGCCGAATTGCGAGGGGATGCCGCGGTCCGTGGTCCGGTCGTCGTGGAAGTACTCGTAGGAGAGCTTCAGGGTCGTCGCCGGCCCGAGCAGGAAGGTCATCGTCGGGTTGACGCCGTAGCGGCGGATGTCGACGAAGTCGCGATAGGTCGCCGTGTCCTCGAAGACGCCGTTGAGGCGGAAGAAGACGCTGTCGCTGACCCGGTCGCCCGCGTCGATCGCGACGCGCTTGTTCCCGTACTGGCCGCCCTGGACGAGCACCTCGCGAATCGGCACGCCATCCGCCTCCTTGAGGACGCGGTTGATGATGCCGCCGCCGCCGCCGCGGCCGAAGATCATCGCGTTCGGCCCCTTCAGCACCTCGATCCGCTGGGTGTTGTAGAGGTCGCGGAAATACTGGACGTCGTCGCGGATGCCGTTGACGAAGAAATCCGCGTTCGAGCGCTGGCCGCGGATGACGACGTCGTCGCGGTTGCCCTCGCCCTGGTGCGGGATCACGCCCGGCACGTAGCGGATCGCCTCGTTGATGCTCTGGAAGCCCTGATCGCGGATCTGCTGCTGCGTCACCACGGTGACGGATTGCGGCGTGTCGAGGAGCGGCGTGTCGGTCTTCGTCGCCGTCGAACTCCGCTTCGTCAGGTAGCCGACCGTATTGCCGCGCTGGCCCTCGACGCTGAGCTGATCGAGGGTGACGCCCTCGCCGCCGGGAACGGGCTGAGCCAGAGCCGCGGGGCTCAGGGCGGTCCCGGCGAGAAGGATGCCGACGACGCAGGCTTCAGTGGTATGTCTCATCCGATCCCGCCCTCGTTGCGCCCTGTTTTTCTCAAGACGTCCGCACGTCTCGGCGTGCGGTGATGCGAGGCGCTGTAATCGAGACGATTGCGCGAGCAAGCCGTCGTGCGCGGCAAATCACTCCTTGCTTGTTTGAAGGAATTCTAAGAAGGAATTTAATCAGAATGCTAAGGTGATCCGCAGCAATACGAATCCTGGCCCGACATTCATCCTGGAATTCTTCCAGTGTGTTTCCGGATATGTCTGGATGTGGCTGACGAGCAACATTCCGCGCGCTCGATGACGCGGCGGGACGGCCGTCGGGGCGCGTCGGACCACCTGTGACCGGCAGGCCACAGGCGAGCACGAATCAACAGCACAGCTTGCATCCGCCACATTTCGCCCGCTTGAGCGTGAGCGCATGGGCGGACCGGGACCACGAGAGAGGACCACCATGCCGACCTCATTCCCCCGTCCGGACCTGCGCCCCCTCGAAGCGGCCGCCCTGCGCGGCGTCGTGAAGGGCCTCGCCCCCCTGCTCTGCGACGCGTTGCCACCCGTGCACCACGCCCCCCTCAGCCACGAGATGGCCGCGCTGATCGACCGGCTGCATGCCGGGCCCCTCGGCGCCACGGCCCGCCGCCGGGCGGCTTGAGGGCGCTTTTCGAGCCCTTGCCGGGCCGCGCGCTGGGGACGCCATCAACAGCCGGCTTCTTTTCGCGAGCAACCCATCATCACCCACGTGCGTTGGTCGTCCCCAAGATGAAATAAGGACAGCGGCAAAAGCGTGCTGTTCTAGGGAGCGCACGCTTTGCTGTATTTCACACGCGACACGTGTAACCTGATGCTTGCGCCGGCGCGGATCGCGGCCGATGCTGTAAAGCTCGCGTGCGAAAATCCGTTCAACCCGTTCGCCGCCGCGCCGGGCAGCCGCATGATGGCGGCGTCCTGCGAGATCTTCGAGCGCGCCACCCGCACCTACGCCAAACCCATCTTCGATCTCGGCGTGCCCGAGCGCGTCGTCTGGGAGCGTCCGTTCTGCCGGGTGGTCGCCTTCGGCGAGATTGCTCCGGAGGCGCGCTCAACCAAGCCGAAGCTGCTCCTCGTCGCGCCGATGTCGGGCCACTACGCCACGCTGCTGCGCGGCACCGTCGAGGCCTTCCTCGAGACGCACCAGGTCTTCATCACCGACTGGCTCGACGCCAAGGAGGTGCCGCTGTCGGCGGGGCGGTTCGACCTCGACGATTACGTCGATTACTGCATCGCCATGTTCTCGGCGCTCGGCCCCGACCTCAACGTCGCGGCCGTCTGCCAGCCCTCGGTGCCGGTGCTCGCCGCCATCGCCCGGATGGAGGCCGAGGACCATCCGCGCATCCCGCAGACCGCCACCCTCATCGGCGGCCCCATCGACACCCGCGTCTCGCCGACCGCGGTGAACCGCCTCGCCTCGGAGCGCGGCCTGCCCTGGTTCGAGCGGCACTGCATCCACACCGTGCCGTGGGGGCATGCGGGCCAGGGCCGCTCGGTCTATCCCGGCTTCCTGCAGCTGACCGGCTTCGTGAGCATGAACCTCGACCGCCACCTCTCGGCGCATTGGGACATGTTCAACCACCTCGTCGAGGGCGACGGCGACTCGGCCGCCAAGCACCGCAGCTTCTACGACGAGTATCTCGCGGTGATGGACCTCACCGCCGAGTTCTACCTGCAAACGATCGAGCGCGTCTTCATCACGCACGACCTGCCGCGCGGCCGCATGATGCATCGCGGCCGGCCGGTCGACCTCGCCGCGATCCGCCGCTGCGCGATCATGGCCGTCGAGGGCGAGAAGGACGACATCACCGGCGTCGGCCAGACCCGGGCGGTGCTCGACCTGGCGGGGAACCTGCCGGAGGCGAAGAAAGCCTATCACCTGCAGCCCGGCGCCGGGCATTACGGCATCTTCAACGGCTCGCGCTTCCGCGCGGAGATCGCCCCGAAGCTCTCGGCCTTCATGGCGGCCCATGCCCGGCCGATCGAGCAGCCCCGCGCGGCGCGCCGGCCGATCCTCGTCGCGGCGACGCCCCGCCCGGCGGCCCGCCCCCTGCCGCACGCCGCGCCCCTCCTCGGCCCGGACCGGGCCGGGCGGGCGGAGATCGAGGCCGAGCCGCGGAGGCAGCGGGTCCGCGTGATCGCGCAGGCGTGATCCCGGAACGGGCGCGCTCTAACCTAACTGAAGGCAGCCCGGGCCGGGCCATGCGAGACCTCCCGTCGGAGCGCCGCACCGACGGGGTCGTGACATGCCGCAGGAGACGGGGCAGGAGGAGTCGGGGGAGCCGGAGACGGGGGAGCCGGAGACGGGGCACCTGAAAGGCCGCGTCGTGCTGCTCGTCGAGGACGATTACTTCCTCGCCTCCGACCTGCAGCGCCACTTCGCGGCGAGCGGCGCGGAGATCGTCGGGCCGGTCCCCAGCGTCACCGAGGCGCTCACGCTGATCGCGGCGACGCCGGCCCTCGACGCGGCGGTGCTCGACATCAACCTGCGCGGCGAGATGGCGTTTCCGGTCGCCGACGCCCTGATCGCGCGCGGCGTGCCGTTCCTGTTCGCGACGGGCTACAGCGCGGGGACGCTGCCTCCGCGCTACGGCGGGCTGCGCCATTGCGAGAAGCCGATCGAGCCGCAGCAGATCGCCGAACTCCTCTGCGCGAGCGGGCTGGCCGATCCCGCCCCGCACCCGACATCCCCGGCGGCCTGACCGGCCTCAGCAGGCCCCGGCGGGCTGATCGCCCTCAGCAGGCCCCGGCGGCTTGGCCGCCCTCAGCAGGCATTGGCCGGAAACAGCGCCCGGCAGGCGCGGTCGAGGCTGTCGAGCCGCCGGATCAGCGGCTCCCGGCGGCGCTGCCGCTCCGCCTCCAGGCGCTGCAGGTCCGGCCGCCCCCGTGGCGCGGCCCCGGGCTGCGCGACCGCCGCCGCCTCGCTCGCCTCCTCGCAGGCCACCGCGAAATCCGTCTCGACATCGGCGAGGGCCGCGAGGACGTGCTGGATCTCGCCGAGCAGGACCTCGTGATCGACCGGGGCTTGGAGAGCCGAAAGGGGAGTCATCGCCGCCTCCTCACACGCATCGTCTCCGGGAGGGCGAGGCTTACCACGAACGGGCGGGCGCGGCATGACCTGTGGAAGCATTGCCACGCCCCCGAGAGTCCCGGCCCGCTCATGCCGCGATCGCGCCTTCCGCGCACCGTCTTAGGGTTGACGAAACCATTGTGCTGCATCATGTCCGTCGCAGTCGCGAGATCCTGCCCGAGGCAGAACCGCGACCCCACTGGAACCTGCAAACCCCATGCCCAGCGACAGTAGTCGATGGTTCGTGCCGCCTTCGGCCGCCCGCGAGACCCGCGCCTGATCGCTTGATCGGGCTCGCCCGCGAACGGCCCCCGGCGGCCGTTCGAACGAGGTGAGCCATGACGACCCTCAAGACCCGCACCCGGCGCGCGCCCAAGGCCGCCTCCCGCACCTCGCGCGACCGGAGCATCGCCCTCATCATCGTCTTCATGATGGGGCTCGTCTTCGTCCCCGTCCTCGGCCTGCACGTCGCCGCCGCCCTCGGCGGCCTCGACAACGCGCCCGCTCTCGCGAGCGCCCCGCCGGCGACCGCAATCAGCGCCGCCCGCGAGGCGCGGGACCGGCGCGGCTGAGCCCTTCGGCCCTCGGGTGAGGCTGCCTCGGGCTAGGCTGCCTCGCGACTGACAAACTCTCTCCCTAACCGACCGGCCGGGGGATGGAGAGACGACATGCGGATCGCGACCCTTCTCGCCGGCCTGCTGCTCACCGGCGCGGCCCAGGCGCAGGACAAGCCGCAGGACAGGGCGCCGGACAAGGCCCGCCAGGAGTACAACCGGGCCGACCTCGTCCGCGGCCTCTGCCAGCCGGACGGCTGCGACGAGTTCGCGATCCTGGCCGTCGAGACCGTGCGGACGGACCCGGAGGGCACCCTCAAGCGGACCCGCTTCAAGACCTTCCACGCGAGCCCGAGCGGGCGCGAGCCCCGCACCGAGGAGACGGGCTACGTCTATTGCTCGCCGACCCGGCCCGCGCTCGTCGCCGAGAAGCAGGGGCGCACGGTGGGCATCCTGCTCGCGCCCTTCGCGACCCAGGATTCCCGCGAGACCGTGCGCCGCTACGCCAACGTCGCCGCGACCTACTTCGCGGTCTGCCACGGGCTCGAGAGCGGGCGCGCGGCCGCCCGGGACCTCGCGGGCACCGCGGGCGCCCTCGGCTACCGGGTCGCCGCGCCCCAGACCGAGACGATCGACCTGCGCCGGCCCGAGGACATTGCCGGGCCGGCGCGCCCGCCCTCCGCCGCCCCCGCCGACGCCCAGGCCGCGAAGGCGCCCCCCGGCCGGATCCCGGCGCCCCGGGCCGCCCCCGGCGAGGAGCCGGAGCCGACGGGCAAGGAGCCCCTCCCCGAGGATTGAGCCCGGCGGGCGGGGATTGAACCAGACGGGTGCGCCGTGGTTACCTACGGTGCCCGGGGCCGCCCCGCCGCATCATCGCGCGCCTCGACCGTCGGCGTCCGGGCAGCTGCCCGGGCCGCGGCAACAAGGGAGAGGTGAATGGGACAGGCGACGCCCCCTGCACGGACCGCTCTCGTCGTCGAGGACGATCGAACGCTGCGCACCCTCGCCGCCGCGGTCCTGGAGGAGACGGAGCTCCGGGTGATCGAGGCGGATAGCGGCGAGGAGGCCCTGCACCACCTGCGCGCCCATGCCGACGAGGTGGCCCTGATCTTCGCGGACGTGCGGCTGCCCTGCATCCTCGACGGGGTCGACCTCGCCCGGGCGGTGAGCACCCGCTGGCCCTGGATCAAGCTGCTCCTGACCTCCGGCGACCCGGGCGACCGGATCGAGCACCTGCCCGCCGGCGCGACCTACCTGCAGAAGCCGTGGCGCTCCATCGACGTGCTGCGGGCCGCCGAGCAGGCGGCCGCCCTCCGCTGAGCCCTCAGCGCTGCCACTCCCAGCCCCGCGCCTTCGGCGGCAGCGGGCTCAGCGAGTGCAAGCCCCCCGTCACGTAGGGAAGCGGCACCGCGAGCGCCGGCTCCGGCTCCTGCGCGGGTGCCGGCGCGGGGGCGACCGAGCCGGTCGTCACCGGCAGGATGTCCGGGTCGGCGCTGGCGAGCGCGACGGGGGCGGGCTTCTCCCGCCGGACGACGCGCTCGATATAGACCGGGACCTCCCGCTCCACGACCACGACCCGCACGCCGCGCCTGTGCCGCGCGAGGCGGCGCCCGCCGCGCGCCGCGTGGAAGCCCGCCCGCTGCACGTCCCGGCGGAAGGCCCGCTCCGAGACGCAGATCCCGCGGGAGGGACGATAATATTGGCCCGATCGGCAATGGGCCGCCTCCGCCGTCGAGATGCCGAGGAGGCAGACGAACCCCGCCGCCCATACGGCCGGTGCGCTGGATGCCATCACGGATACTCCACCTGTCATTGCACGCACTCGACCAGCCAACTCCAACGCAACCGCGCTGATCATCCTCGATTGGGGTGCGTATTTATGTCGAAAATACGTTTCGCTTCGCAGTTCAATTCCGTACCATCCATTGACGATAACATTTGCTGATCTTCGGCTTTGCTTGCTCACGTGACTGGAACGGGCTGCAAGGTCCGGCGAGCGGGTCCTGCAAGAGGACCCTGCCGGCCCACGGACGCCTTGCCTTCCCCCGGCGCATTGAATAGCCAACGCCCGTCAGCCCGCACGAAGCCCCGGGGCCGGTGAACGGCCGGCGCGCGGCGGGCGGCCCCGCAGGAAGCGTCACGCATGATCCCCCGCTACAGCCGCCCCGCGATGACCGCGATCTGGTCGCCGGAAACCCGCTTCCGGATCTGGTTCGAGATCGAGGCGCACGCCACCACCGCGCTCGCCGAGATCGGCGTCGTGCCGCGGGAGGCCGCCGAGAGGGTCTGGGAGAAGGGCCGCGACGCGGTCTTCGACGTCGCCCGCATCGACGCCATCGAGGCGGTGACGAAGCACGACGTGATCGCCTTCCTGACGCATCTGGCCGAGATCGTCGGACCCGAGGCGCGCTTCGTCCACCAGGGCATGACCTCGTCGGACGTGCTCGACACCTGCCTCAACGTGCAGCTCGTGCGCGCGGCCGACATTCTGATCGCCGACGTCGACGCGCTGCTCGCCGCCCTCAAGCGCCGCGCCTTCGAGCACCGGCTCACGCCGACGATCGGCCGCTCGCACGGCATCCACGCCGAGCCCGTCACCTTCGGCCTCAAGCTCGCCCAGGCCTATGCCGAGTTCGAGCGGGCCCGCGCCCGCCTCGTCGCGGCCCGCGAGGAGGTCGCCACCTGCGCGATCTCGGGCGCGGTCGGCACCTTCGCCAACATCGATCCGCGGGTGGAGGCATACGTCGCCAAGCAGATGGGCCTGACGCCGGAGCCCGTCTCGACGCAGGTGATCCCGCGCGACCGGCACGCCATGTTCTTCGCCACCCTCGGCGTCGTCGCCTCCTCCGTGGAGCGCCTCTCGATCGAGATCCGGCACCTGCAGCGCACCGAGGTGCTGGAGGCCGAGGAATTCTTTTCCGAGGGGCAGAAGGGCTCCTCGGCGATGCCGCACAAGCGCAACCCGGTTCTGACCGAGAACATGACCGGCCTCGCCCGCATGGTGCGGGCCTACGCGCTGCCCGCGATGGAGAACGTCGCGCTCTGGCACGAGCGGGACATCTCGCACTCCTCCGTCGAGCGGATGATCGGGCCGGACGCCACGATCACCCTCGATTTCGCCCTGGCGCGGCTGACCGGCGTCGTCGACAAGCTGCTGATCTACCCCGCCAACATGCAGAAGAACCTCGACCGTCTCGGCGGGCTCGTCCACTCGCAGCGGGTGTTGCTGGCGCTGACCCAGGCCGGGCTGTCGCGGGAGGATTCCTACCGCCTCGTCCAGCGCAACGCGATGCCGGTCTGGCGCGGCGAGGGCGACTTCCTGACCCTGCTCAAGGCGGACCCGGAGGTCACCGCGGCGCTGCGCCCGGAGCAGATCGAGGAATGCTTCGACCTCGCCTACCACTTCAAGCACGTGGACACGATCTTCGAGCGGGTGTTCGGCGGGCAGGCCTGACGCGCGCTCCGTCCGAACCCGACGAAGCGGGCGCAAACCGGACCGAGCCGAGCGTGACCGCTTGACGGCCACGCCGTGACGGACGACCTCTACGGGCGGACACAAGTCCTGCATCTAGAGGTTGCGGCGTGCTGCTCGACCGGATTCTAGAGTGGGCCTTCGGGATGAGCGGCCTCAGCGGCCGGCTCACCGTGACGACGGCGAGCGGCTACCGCTTCGACGCGGGCGACGGGCGCGGTCCCGAAGTCGCGATCCGCTTCCGCGACGCGGCGGCCGAGCGCGCCGCCCTGCTCGACCCGGAATTGCGGCTCGGCGAGCTCTTCACGGACGGGCGGCTCACCATCGAGGACGGGACGCTGCCCGACCTGATGGCGGTCCTGCTCGCGGCCAACCACGGCTCGCCGCCCTTCCCGCCCCTGCGCGGGCACGGGCTAGCGCGGGCCCTCCTGCGCCGCCTCCTCGACCGCAACGGCCCGGAGCGGGCCCGGCACAACGTCGCCCGGCACTACGACCTCGACGGGCGGCTCTACGGCCTCTTCCTCGACGCGGATTGGCAATATTCCTGCGCCTATTACGCGGCGCCCGGGATCGACCTCGACGCCGCGCAGGCCGCCAAGAAGCGCCACATCGCCGCGAAGGTCATGGCGGGCCCGGGCCACCGGGTGCTCGACATCGGCTGCGGCTGGGGCGGGCTCGGGCTCTACCTCGCCGAGGTGGCGGGCTGCGCCACGGTGCGCGGCATCACCCTCTCGGCCGAGCAGCACGCGGCGGCGCGCGGGCGCGCCCTGGCGCGGGGGCTCGAGGAGCAGGTGCAGTTCGCGCTCGAGGATTACCGGACGGTGCGCGGCAGCTTCGACCGCATCGTGTCGGTCGGCATGTTCGAGCATGTGGGGCCGGCCCATTACGGCCCCTTCTTCCAGATCTGCCGGGAGCGCCTCGCCGAGGACGGGGTGATGCTCCTGCACACGATCGGCCGCACGGGGCGGCCCGCGGCCACGAACCCCTGGATCACCCGCTACATCTTCCCCGGCGGCCACCTGCCGACGCTCTCGGAGATGGTGCCGGCGATCGAGGCTTCGGGCCTCGTCGTCAACGACGTCGAGGTGCTGCGCCTGCACTACGCCGCGACCCTGCGGGACTGGCGCACCCGCTTCCTCGCCCGGCGGGCGGAGGCCGAGCGCCTCTACGACGCCCGCTTCTGCCGGATGTGGGACTGGTATCTCGCGGCGGCCGAGGCCGCCTTCCGGCACGAGGACGCGGTCGTGTTCCAGATCCTCCTCGCCCGCCGCAACGACGTGGTGCCGGCGACGCGCGACTACATCGCGCGCGCCGAGCGGCGTCTGCGTCGGCGCGAAGCCGCTCTCTCGCCCCCCCATGAGCGGGCGGGCGGAACGGGGCTCACGCACTACCGTTGAGCTTGCAACCGAGACCGTCTTCCTCGCCGAGGAGCCAACCCGTGCCGCATGCCCAGCCGATCCCCTTCGCCCCGTCCGTCGAGACGCCCGCGCCCGACGAGGCGGAGACGCACGAGGGGATGATCGCCACCTTCGCCAAGATCCAGGGCACCACGCTCAAGGATTACGGACACGCCGTGCGCGGCGTGCACGCGAAGGGCCACGGCCTCCTCACCGGCCGGCTGGAGGTGCTGCCCGGCCTCGATCCGGCGCTCGCGCAGGGGCTCTTCGCGAAGCCCGGCACGCACGACGTCGTGCTGCGCCTCTCGACCAACCCCGGCGACATCCTCGACGACAGCGTCTCGACGCCCCGTGGCCTCGCGGTCAAGATCCTCGGCGTCGAGGGCGAGCGCCTGCCGGGTGCCGACGGCGCGACCCAGGATTTCGTGATGGCGAACGCGCCCGCCTTCGTGGCGCCGGACGGCAAGGCCTTCCTCAAGAGCCTGAAGCTGCTCGCGGCGACGACCGACACGCCGCAGATCTTCAAGAAGGCCTTCTCCGCGACGCTGCGCGGCGTCGAGACGGTGCTGGAGGCGCTGGGCACCAAGAGCCCGACGGTGATCGCGCTCGGCGGCCACCCGGAGACGCACATCCTCGGCGAGACCTTCTACAGCCAGGTCCCGGTGCGCTGGGGCGACTACGTGGCGAAGGTCGCGGTGGCGCCCGTCTCTCCCGAACTGACCGCGCTGACCAACGCCGCGCTCAACGTCAACGGGAAGCCCAACGGCCTGCGCGAGGCCGTCTCCGCCTTCTTCGCGGAGCACGAGGGCGTCTGGGAGCTGCGGGCGCAGCTCTGGACGAACCGGGAGACGATGCCGATCGAGGACGCCTCGGTGCCCTGGCCGGAGGAGGAGAGCCCCTACCGGGCGGTGGCCCGCATCACCGTCCCCCGGCAGGACGCCTGGAGCGAGGGCAAGGTGAAGGCGATCGACGACGGCTTCGCCTTCAGCCCGTGGCACGGGCTCGCCGCGCACCAGCCGCTCGGCTCGATCATGCGGGCGCGCCGCGCCGTCTACCCGAAATCCTCCGGCTTCCGCGCCGAGCACAATGGCTGCCCGATCCACGAGCCGGGCGGCCTCGCTCAGGCGGGGCTGTGAGCCGGCATCGACCGCGGCCGACCGATCAGCCTGATCGCCCCGCGCCCCCTCTCCCGTTCGGGAGAGGGTTGGGGTGAGGGATGCGCCCTCTCCGGAAGGCCCTGATCCCTCACCCGGCCCGCGTCCCGCGGACTCGACCTCTCCCGAACGCGAGAGGTGGGGCGCCCTGCACGAATCCTGCACCCTGCCCTGTCGTTGAGCCACTTGCGGGCGGCGGCGTGCCGATGCTTGGAAGGGGCGCCCGCAGCCGAGGAGAGCCCATGTCCCGCACCGTGTATCTCGATGGACGCTTCGTCCCCTTCGAGGAGGCGCGCGTCCCGATCATGGACCGGGGCTTCCTGTTCGCGGACGGGATCTACGAGGTCTCGGCGGTGCTGGAGGGGCGGCTCGTCGACAACGCCGCCCATCTCGCCCGGCTCGACCGCTCCCTCTCCGAGATCGGCATCGCCAACCCCTACACGGCGGAGGAATGGACGCGGCTCGAGACGGAGCTCGTCGCCCGCAACGCGGTCGGCGAGGGCCTCGTCTACATGCAGGTGACGCGGGGCGTCGCCGAGCGCGACTTCGCCTTCCCGGCGCCCGGCACGCCGCCGACCGTCGTCATGTTCACGCAAGGGAAGGCGGTCCGGGACAACCCGCTGGCCGAGGCGGGCGCGAAGGTGGTGACCGTGGAGGATCTGCGCTGGAAGCGGCGCGACATCAAGTCGGTGGCGCTGCTGGCGCAGGTTCTCGCCAAGCAGGCGGCGGCGGCCGCCGGCGTCGCCGAGGCCTGGATGGTCGAGGACGGGGCCGTCACCGAGGGCTCCTCCTCGACCGCCTTCATCCTCACCGCGGACGAGCGCATCGTGACCCGGCCGCTCTCGACGGCGATCCTGCCCGGCATCACCCGCAAGGCGGTGCTGCGGCTCGCCGCGGAGGAGGGCCTGCGAATCGAGGAGCGGCCCTTCTCCGTCGAGGAGGCCTACGCGGCGGCGGAAGCCTTCTACACCAGCGCCTCGGCCTTCGTGATGCCGGTCGTCGCGATCGACGGGCGCCCGGTCGGCGAGGGCCGGCCAGGCCCGCGGACGCGGCGGCTGCGCGAACTCTATCTCGCGATGGCCCTCGAATCGTGAAGAGCCCGGCCCCGCGGCGGCAGGAACGGATCGGAGGGGCAACGGTTCCTCTCGGAACTCGAGACTCTCCGAGAGAGGAAACGATGCCGAAGCTGATCCCCGGGCTGGCCCTGCTCGCCCTCGGCCTCACGGCCGGCGCGGCCCTCGCGCAGCAACCCGATGCGCCCCTGAAGGGCCGCGACACCGACCCGAACCTGCCCGCCCAGAGCCAGACCCCGCCCGAGAAGGTGCGGCCGGACGACGGCTCGAGCACGAACGGGACCCTGAGCGACAAGCTCGAGAAGAATGACGGCGTCATCAAGCCGCCGGGCAACGCCGCCCCCGGCATGGTGGTGAAGCCGCCGGAGCCGAACGCGGGCACGATGCCGGTGATCAAGCCGGGCGAGCTGCCCGGCCAGCAGCCGAACACCGAGGCGAAATAGGACGCCTCGCGGCCCGGCGCGGGGGGGACGTCGTCCCCGTCCGTCTGGCCGGGTTGCAGGCGCTTTGCTTGATTTCCCGGGCCGGATCGCGGAAAGACCCTACCGACAACGGGTTACCGGAGGCCCTCGGCCCGGAGCCCGTCCTTGCGAAACGGTACGGGTTTTGAGCGCATGGCGAACGTCGTCGTCGTAGGCGCCCAGTGGGGCGACGAAGGCAAAGGCAAGATCGTCGACTGGCTGTCGGAGCAGGCCGACATCGTCGTCCGCTTCCAGGGCGGCCACAATGCCGGCCACACGCTGGTGATCGGCGAGGCGGTCTACAAGCTCTCCCTGCTGCCCTCCGGCGTGGTGCGCCCCGACACGCTCGGCGTGATCGGCAACGGCGTCGTGCTCGACCCCTACGCCCTCGTCGCCGAGATCGACCGGATCACCGCGCAGGGCGTGCGGGTGAGCCGCGAGAACCTGCGCATCGCCGACAACGCCACGCTCATCCTCTCCCTGCACCGGGAACTCGACGCCCTGCGCGAGGACGGGGCGCCGGGCACCAAGATCGGCACGACGAAGCGCGGCATCGGCCCGGCCTACGAGGACAAGGTGGGGCGCCGCGCGATCCGCCTGATGGACCTGTCGGAACTCGACACGCTGGGCCCCAAGATCGAGCGGCTGCTTGCCCACCACAACGCCCTGCGCCGCGGCTTCGGCCTGCCCGAATTCTCGCCCGACGCGATCTACGCGGAACTCGCGGGCATCGCCGACCGGGTGCTCCCCTACCAGGACACGGTCTGGCACCTCCTCGACGAGGCGCGGCGCGGCGGCAAGCGCATCCTGTTCGAGGGCGCGCAGGGCGCGCTCCTCGACGTCGACCACGGCACCTACCCGTTCGTCACCTCCTCCAACACCGTGGCGGGGCAGGCCGCGACGGGTTCCGGCCTCGGGCCGGGGGCGATCGGCTACGTGCTCGGCATCGCCAAGGCCTACACGACCCGCGTCGGCGAGGGCCCGTTCCCGACCGAGCTGCACGACGCGGTCGGCGAGCGCATCGGCGAGCGCGGCCACGAATTCGGCACGGTGACGGGGCGCAAGCGCCGCTGCGGCTGGTTCGACGCGGCCCTCGTGCGCCAGACGGTGCAGACCTCCGGCATCGACGGCATCGCGCTGACGAAGCTCGACGTGCTCGACGGGTTCGAGGAGATCCGCGTCTGCACGGGCTACGAGATCGACGGCGCCCGCCTCGACCACCTGCCGGCGAGCCAGGGGTCGCAGGCGCGCGTCACCCCGGTCTACGAGACGATTCCGGGCTGGAGCGGCACCACCGCCGGCGCCCGCTCCTGGGCGGACCTGCCGGCCCAGGCGATCAAGTACGTGCGGCGGATCGAGGAATTGATCGGGGCGCCCGTCGCCCTGCTCTCGACCTCGCCCGAGCGCGACGACACCATCCTGATGCACAACCCGTTCGAGGACTGAGCCCGGGCACGGCCGGTCGGCTCGAGCCGGCACGGGCGGCGCGGGAGCGCGACGGCAAGAGGACGGCGAGAGGGCGGATCCGGGCACGATGGCCGACTACTATCCGTTGCTGGCGCGGGCGCTCGACGCCCTGCCCGACCGCTCGCCCGCCATGCGCAAGGCGGTCTACGACCGCGCGCGCGGCGCCCTGATCGGCCAGCTCCGCTCCCTGGAGCCGCCGCTCTCGCCCGACGACATCGACCTCGAGAGCAAGGCCCTCGACGCCGCGATCGAGCGGCTGGAGGTGGATTACGGCGGCGCGCCCCTACCCGCGCCCGCGCCCGCGAACGACCCGAGCCCGGCCTCCGCCCTGCCGGAACCCGCCCCGCCCCCGCGCCCTGCGCCGGAGCCGCGGCCGGAGCCGGTCAGATCCGACCCCCCGAAGCCCGACATCGCGAAGCCCGAAACCGCGAAGCCCGAAGTCGCGAAGGCGGCGCCCTTCGTCGAGCCCGCCCGGCCCGACCCGAACCCGGAGGACGGGCTGTTCGAGGCCGAGCCCCCGCGACAGCCGGCGCCGCCCGTCTTCGTGGAGGCGGAACCCGCCGGGGCCGGCCCCTCGGCCGGCCCATCCCTGCCCCCGGCCTCGCCGCCCGATCTCGGCGGCCTCCCTCCCCGGCCGGAGCCCGAGCCGGTGCGCGAGGCGCCGGCTGTGGCCATCGCGGCGCGCCGGGCCAAGCCCGCCGCCGTCGAGGAGCCCGTTCCGGAGGCGCCCGAGGCCGCGGCCGAGCGCGGGCCGGAGGGGGAAACCGAGATCGTCCCGGCCCGCGCCGACGCCGCGGGCGGGCGCCAGCGGCCGCGGATCGACGTGGTGTCGCCCCGCGCCGGCCGCTCGACCCTGCTGCGCAACGCCTTCGTGGGCGCGGTGCTCGCCCTGGTGATCGGCCTCATCGCCGTGGCCGCCTACCTGCTGCGCGACCGGCCCGCCGACCTCCAGCAGACGGAGGCCGAGACCAGCGCCCCGGCCGACGGCAGCGACCAGAAATTCGCGGACCGGGTCGGTGGCGAGCCCGCCCAGCCCGCGCAGCAGGGCGCGGCGCAGCAGGCCGAGGCGCCGCCCGCCCCCGCCCCGAGCCAGGCGGATCTCGCGGTGGCCCAGCGCGCCACGCTGATCGAGGAGAACACGGCGGGCCAGAACGCGCAGCCCAGCTCGACGACGGGCCGGGTGGTCTGGCGCCTCGAATCGGTGAGCGGCGAGCAGGGCCAGCCGCTGGAGACGGCGGTGGTCGCGACCCTGGACTTCCCCGAGGCCGGCCTGACCGTGGTCGCCACCCTGCAGCGCAACCTCGACGCGACGCTGCCCGCCTCGCACACGATCAAGCTCGCCTTCACCCCGAGCGGGCCCGGCGGCGAGCGGCGCTCGGTTCAGGATATCGGCCTCCTCCAGGCCAAGGACGAGGAGGCGGCCCGCGGCTCGCCGCTCTCCGGCCTGCCGGTGCGGGTGCGCGAGAACCTGTTCCTGATCGGCCTGTCGTCGCTGCGCAACGACGTCGACCGCAACACCGACCTGCTGCTCCACCGGAACTGGTTCGACCTCGCCGTCAAATACGCGAGCGGCCAGCGCGCCGTGATCACCTTCGAGAAGGGCAATTCCGGCGCCTACGCGCTGCAGCGCGCCTTCGAGCAGTGGCGATGAGGCGCTGACGGGGCGGCCGAGGCCGGCGGCCCCCTCTCCCGAGAACGAGGCCCGCCCGGGGCCTCAGGCCCCGGCGCCGGTCCGCGGCAGCTCGCGCACGGCGAGGTTCTTCTTGACCGCCTCCTGCACCTTCTCGAAGGCGCGGACCTCGATCTGGCGGACGCGCTCGCGCGAGACGCCGAACTCGCCGGAGAGATCCTCCAGCGTGATCGGATCGTCGGCGAGGCGGCGCGCCTCGAAGATGCGCCGCTCGCGCGGGTTGAGGACGGAGAGCGCGTCGCGCAGCGCCGAGAGGCGGTTCTGCCCCTCCTCCTCGCGGGCGAGCACGGTCTCCTGGCTCGGGCTGTTGTCGACGAGCCAGTCCTGCCACTCGCCCTCGCCCTCCTCGCGCAGGGGCGCGTTGAGCGAGGTGTCGCCGGACAGGCGCCGGTTCATGTCGATCACGTCCTGCTCCGGCACGCCGAGGCGGGTCGCGATCTGCTGGACCTGATCGGGGCGCAGATCCCCCTCGTCGAGGGCCGAGATGCGGCCCTTGGCCTTGCGCAGGTTGAAGAACAGCTTCTTCTGGTTGGCCGTGGTGCCCATCTTCACGAGCGACCACGAGCGCAGGATGTATTCCTGGATCGCGGCCTTGATCCACCACATGGCGTAGGTGGCCAGCCGGAAGCCCTTGTCGGGGTCGAAGCGCTTGACCGCCTGCATCAGGCCGACATTGCCCTCGGACACGACCTCGCCGATCGGCAGGCCGTAGCCCCGGTAGCCCATGGCGATCTTGGCGACGAGGCGCAGGTGCGAGGTGACCAGCCGGTGGGCCGCCTCGCGGTCCCCGTGGTCACGCCAACTCTTGGCGAGGGTGAACTCCTCCGTCGGCTCCAGCATCGGGAACTTGCGGATTTCATCGAGGTAGCGCGAAAGGCCACCCTCGTTGGCGAGCACCGGCAATGCGCCTGCCATGGCATACCTCCTTGGACTGTCCCCCAATGGTGGGCGGACGATGGCGCGGTCGACCGCTCCTTGAGCCGGTCGTCCGAATTCCCATCTGTACTGTGGAAATCCCCGATCCGGTAGCGGGTCCGCGGCGCGAACGTCGTGGTCAACGCACGAACGGGCCTATGGGTCGATCCTCGCACGATTGGTCGCGGGTCGAGGTGTGATGGCGCACCCGATCCCGCCAAAGCCTTGACTGTGCCGGACCCGCCACACCCTCGATCTCCGACCGCTCTTCGCGCGCCCGACCTACGGGTTACGGCCTGCCGCCAAGGGCGCGCACGAGGGCGGCCATGTCCGCGGGCAGCGGGCTCTCGAAACGCAGGGCCTCGCCCGTGCGCGGATGGGCGAAGCCGAGGAGCCCCGCGTGCAGCGCCTGCCGGTCCAGCGCCGCGAGCGCGGCCTGGGCGGGCTCGGGGAGCCGGGCCGCCTTCGTCTTGAAGGCGCTGCCGTAGACCGCGTCGCCGAGAAGCGGGTGGCCGCGATGGCTGAGATGGACCCGGATCTGGTGCGTGCGCCCGGTCTCCAGCCGGCAGGCGAGCAGCGCGACCTCGGGGCCGAGCAGGCCCTCGGTGCGGTAATGCGTGATCGCGTGCCGCCCCTCGCCCGCCCGCACAACGGCGATCTTCTCGCGGTTGCGCTGGCTGCGGGCGAGATTCGCCTCGATCGTGCCGTTGCGGGGCTCGGGCGCACCCCAGACGAGCGCCTTGTAGGCCCGCTCCAGCGGCCCGCTGCGCCCGTGATCGGCGAATTGCGCGGTGAGGCCGCGATGGGCGAGATCGTTCTTCGCCACGACGAGGAGGCCGCTCGTGTCCTTGTCGAGGCGGTGCACGATGCCGGGCCGGCGCACGCCGCCGATGCCCGAGAGGCTCTCCCCGCAATGGGCGATGAGGCCGTTGACCAGGGTGCCGCCCTCGTGGCCCGGCGCGGGGTGCACGACGAGCCCGGCCGGCTTGTCGATCACGATGAGGTCGTCGTCCTCGTGGACGATCGCCAGGGCGAAGGGCTCGGCCGCCGGCTCGGGCGCCGACGCCTCGGGCACCGTGACGGAGAGGCGGGCGCCCGGCGCGACCTTGTGGGCGGGGTCCCGCACCGTCTCGCCGTCCCGCCGCACGTGGCCCGCGCGCACGAGATCCTGCAGGCGCGAGCGCGACAGGTCCGGAAAGGCCGCCGCGAGGGCCTTGTCGAGGCGCCCCCCCTCCTCCTGCGCGACGACGGCCACGCGTTCCCCGGTCTCGTCCATCCTGTCCTGCAACGCTCGTCCCCACCCGATACCCGCGCAGCGAAAAAGGCTCCCGACGGCCCTTGTGCCCGCGCCGGCACGTCGCTATACGAACGCCTCCCGACCGGAAAGCTCCCATCGTCTAGCGGTCTAGGACGTCGCCCTCTCACGGCGAAAACAGGGGTTCGATTCCCCTTGGGAGCGCCAGTTGGCTTTAAGCCGCTGGGTCGGCTCAAGCTTCAGAAATCATTGTGCTTCTGGCAGAGCCTCCGCACCTCTGACTACTCCGCAGCCAAGAATGCGCTCGCTAGGCTCCTCCCACGATTCTCTGCAGACTTTGAGGCCGCCGAGCGGGCCAAGCGCGGCGAGCCCATGAAGGTGGCCCCGGGCTCGGCCGTCATGCCCTCCCCTGCCGAGATCGCGCAGGACTGGCTCACGGCTCTGCTCTCGGAGGACGAGGCGGAACGCCGCGAGGGAGACCCTCGGCAGCAGTTCCAGACGGCGGAGGAGCGGGAGCGTCGGTGGCCCAACCTCGTGAAGGTCCCGAGGCGCGGCATCGGGCGGGACCTCGGGTCCGTCCAAGGGCTGGAACTTCAGGAGCAGCACGCCGCGTACGCCGAGGCTCTTGGGCGGTCTGATCCCGAGATCGCTGACGGCGAAGTGCGCGCATATCGGCCTCCAGCGCTGGAGGTGTTCAGGCCGGCTTTCACCGTTTGGCCCGACGCGCCGGCTAGGCCCCCCGTGGCCGAGCGGCCAACCGTGCCCCAAACCTTGAACTCGGACCACACCGTGGTGGCCGATCACTGCGTTCGAGCTACCGCATCAGCGGCGATCTCGAACGAGGCGCGGCTGTGATGAAAGCGGCCATCTTGGCCCTGCAGCCATTGGCCCAATGATGCACCCGCGAGCACCGCTTTTTCATTGATAGCCACACAGATATCACGTCGAAACCTTGACTGCCGAAATAGATATTATTTGCTGCCGAGATGTGTCGAACACTCACGGGTCACGTCGTATGGCATGAGTTCGCGCAACACATCTGTCGATCTTGTAGAAAGCAGGCTGCTGGTTCGGTCGGATCACTCGGCAATGGGCTGGCACGGTTGACGACAGTCACTGGCGAGGCGTTGGCCAAGGCGCCAGGATCGGTTCAGGATCGCAGCAAGGTGACGCCAGCGACTCATCCCTTGGAAAGAGAGTAGTCAACGTCCTCCAGTCGTCGACAGGGAGGTGGATCATGAAGATCGTCGTCATCGGCGGCACCGGCCTGATCGGCTCGAAGGCTGTCGCGATCCTGCGGCAGCACAGTCATGAGGTCGTCGCCGCCTCGCCGAAGGCCGGCGTCAACATCATCACCGGCGAGGGGCTCGACGAGGCCATGGCCGGCGCGCAGGTGGTGATCGACCTCGCCAACTCGCCCTCGTTCGAGGGCCGGGCAGTGCTGGAGTTCTTCGAAACCGCCAGCCGCAACCTTCTCGCAGCCGAGGCCGCAGCCGGCGTTCGGCACCATGTCGCGCTATCGATCGTCGGAATCGAGCGGACGCCTGAGAACGACTACTTCCGCGCGAAGGTCGCGCAGGAGACGCTGATCGAGAGCGCCGGCATCCCCTACACCATCGTCCGCGCGACCCAGTTCCTGGAGTTCCTCGGCGCCATCGCCGCTTCGAGCGCGGATGGCGACGTGGTCAGGCTTTCGCCCGGCCTGTTCCAGCCGATCGCGGCGGACGACGTTGCCGCCTTCGTCGCCGATGCGGCGCTCGCCGAGCCGAGGAGCGGCATCATCGAGATCGCCGGCCCGGAACGGGCACCGTTCGACGAGATCGTCGCCCGCTACCTGAAGGCGGTCTGCGATCCGCGCGAGGTCGTGCGCGATCCTGAGGCCCGCTACTTCGGCGGACGCGTCGAGGAGCACTCTCTCGTGCCGCTGGGCGAGGCTCGCCTCGGCCGCATCGGACTGGACGAGTGGCTCCGATGGTCGCGGGCCGCGTGACGATTGAGGAAGCGCTGAAGCTGACTGGCAAGGAGGCTGTCTCCTACCACGCGCGCCTAACGGGAGCTTCCAACCGCCGGGCCAAAGCGCAGTTCGGGTTCGCGCCGCGAGCTCTCCTGTGGCACCCGCGGGAAATCAAGCCTTTCATCGGCAGGCTGGCGAAAACCGAGGCATCGGGCTTTCTCAGTAAATTTGAATATTGGGAACGGCTAGCAAACTGTCTTTTGCAAGAGAATGAAATAGGTGTCTGTAAGTAGAGTCGAAGAGCAATCGCTGTTGCGGGGAGGATTTGATGAATCTGGCCTACATCCGCTTGTCCGCCATCGCTGCGGCAGCGTGCTTCTTACCCTTCATGTCAAACTTGGTCGGAGGCAGTGATGCCGAGACCTCCCCGATTTTTGGTGTCGAGGTGCCTGCTGGCTACCGCGACTGGCGGCTGATCAGCGTTGCTCATGAAGCGGGCGACCTGGATGACCTTCGTGCCGTTCTCGGCAATGACATTGCGATCAGAGCATTTCGAGAAGGGATTCGGCCCTTCCCCGATGGGACGGTCATCGCGAGACTGGCCTGGAAGCATGTGCCGTCACAGGAAAACAACGCAGCATTCGGGCGAGAACAATCCTTCGTTCCAGGCGCCTCCACCAACCTCCAGATCAGTGTCAAGGATACGAAGAAGTACATCGAAACAGGCGGCTGGGGGTACGGCCAGTTTGAAGGAGGCAAGGCCAACCGCAGTGAGGCTTTGATGAAGACGTGCTTCCCCTGCCACACTCAAACAAAGGCAGCAGAAGATCTCGTTTTTACCCGCTACGCGCAATGATCGCCGTATGTCGGTTTCGGTATTCGGGGCCATATCTTGATTGAAGGACGTGATGCAGGGCGCCGAGCTTCCGATACGGACCCCGATCCGTTTTCCGTTGAGCAGGCCCTCGCCCAGATGTTGGCTTGTGAAAGCCGGGGATTCCACGAGCTCTGATGCCCCGCCGCAGTGACCGCTTCGAGAAGCGGTCCGGATCGGCTGGACGACGGCAATGAGCGCGAAGAGACGGTCCATAGGTGGCCGATGGCGGCCCCTCCGCTTCGGGGCAGACGGTATGGGGAAGCGGACGTTCGGCGCAGCACAGGTGGATGCCGTGAAGTGACCCTTTCCGGACCTTCCGCGTTTCAGCTCCGAACGTCTGCTCCAAGGCGGGAAACGCACCACGTCGAGATCCAACCAGCACGCTCTGCGTTTGCGCGCGGGAAAGGGGGCGTCGCGCCGGACCGTGCGGTGGCCTTGATGGCGCGGGTGCGTGCGATTGGCCTGGGGACCGATCCTTACGGGTCGCCCTTACCTCTGGCCGGCAGCCTCTAGGATGAGGTCCGCAATGGCTTGCGGCTGCGAGATCAGGGACAGATGGCTTGCCTTCAACTCGACCGTCTTCGCGTTCATGCGCTTGGCCATGAAGCGTTCGAGATCCGGGTTGATCGTCCGGTCTTCAGTCGAGACGGCGTAGAAGCTCGGCTTGGACCGCCAGGCTGCCTGGGTTGTCTTGCCCGTCAGCAGGGTCTTGCGGAAGGGCTGCTGGACGGCAAACAGCACCTTGGCCCTTTCCGGGGGTAGGTCGCCAGCGAAGTCCCTCAGGAAGGCCGCCTCGCTGAGACGCCCCTCGTCGCCGTCGAACACGATCCCGGCCGAGGCCGGCGGCGTCGGATAGGTCTTGGCAAGCGCCGTGTAATCCTCACCGGCCTCCGGCGCCCGTGCCGCGACGTAGACGAGTGCACTGACCTTGGGGTCGACACCGGCTTCCGTCACGATCATGCCGGAGAAGGAATGGCCCACGAGCACGGTCGGCCCTTCCTGCCGGGCCAGCACGCGTTGCGCGGAGGCGACCGCCTCCTCGAAGGTGGTGAGCGGGTTCTGCACGGAGGTGACGTTCAGGCCTGCCGCCTGCAGCTTCGGAATGACCTCCGACCAGCACGACCCGTCGGCGAAGAGCCCGTGCACGAGCACGATATTGCGTGCCCTGGGTAGCTCCTGGCTCGACGCCGTGCCGGCGAGCAGAAGCGCCGCTGCGGTCGCGAAAAGGGCATGGTTCAAGCTTCGACGTGTCATCATGGGTGCGCCTCTCCGTCCAGGGGCTCCGCTACTGAAGGCTCGCTCCCGGTTCGATCGTCATCGCGAGAAGGATACGCCCGTCAGTTGCGCGCACGCGTCCAGGAGTGCGTTCTGGCACGCTCCGTCACGGGGGAGCGGGTCGGGCTGAGGAACGGGCAGGCCGGTCCTTTGCCTCTACCTTTTGCTGAGGTCACTTCCACGTCCAGCCTTGATGGGACGGTATGGCCGGCTCGGCGATCCTGACGACTCGGACGCGAGCACGTCGCAGGTGCAATCGAGGCTGGCGCGTTTCTGCCTCGGGTCACGCGGGACTTCGGGGATAGCCTCGCTAGCCCCGATCGTCGGTGAGGACAGGTAGCTCGCGATGGCGATGCCGCACCGTACCCTCACCCAATCTGGTGCGCAGGCCGAGCACCAGCGGAACCGTCGCGAGCGCCGTCAGAGCGGCGGCGGCCACGCCCGTGTTCTCGCCCAGCCGGTCGCCGAGCACGCCGTAGGCGATCGGCGCGAGGCCCCCTGAGCCGATCACCGCCGTGTAGAACAGGGCGAAGGCTCGGCCGGCCCCGCCCGCGGGCGCCAGCTCCGGCACCGTCCCGTACAGGACCGAGGAGGTGCCGTTCAGCACGAGGCCGAGGACAGGCAGCAGCAGGAAGCAGGGGCCGAGGGGCAGCGCGAGCGTCGCCACCATCAGGAGCGCCGTCGCTGTCTCGGTCGCGACCACGCTCGGTACCACGCCGAACCGCTCCCCGAGCCAGCCGCAGCAGGCCTTGCCGAGCGCGCCGCCGGAGAAGATCAGGGCGAGGCTCACCCCCACGGCCGTCTGCGCGCCGCCCTTCGCGTGGATCAGAAAGGGCAGGAACAGCAGATAGCCCATGCGGGTCGCGGTATCGAGCGCGCCGATGGCGAGGAGCAGGCGGAAGCCGGAGCGGTCGCCGCGCGAAGCACCCCCCGCCGTCGCCGCTGCGGCCCGCGGCGGGCGCCCGCGGGGCACGATCGGGAGCAGGGCGGCGGCTGCGACGAGGCCCACGAGGGCCATCAGGCCGGCGATCGGGCGCCAGGCGATCACCCCGAGGAGCAGCGCCACCGCCACCGGGAACACGGCCTTACCCAGATCACCCGCGAAATTGTAGATTCCGAGTGGCCCGCGCGCGTCCGCGCCGTAGGCCTCCGAGACGAGGAGCGAGGCGCGGGGATGCTGGAGGCTCGACCCGACGCCTGAGAGGACGAGCCCGGCGCACAGCCCGAACAGGCTGTCCGTCAGGCCCATGATCAGGAAGCCCGCCGCGGCGATGAGCGTCGACAGCGCCAGGGCGGCCCGGTTCGTCAGCCCGGCGGCGAGGCGGTCGGCCGGCACCTGAAGGCCGCCCATCGTCCCATAGTAGAAGCAGCGCATCAGGGCCAAGCCCGCATAGGAGAGGCCGAACTGCGCCTGCCAGACCGGCAGCAGGACGTAGAGCAGGTCGGTGTAGCCGTCGTGCAGGACGTGGGCGAGGCATGCGCCGAGCAGCGCGCGGCGCGGTCGCCGCGCGCCGTCGGTCACGGCGCTCGGGACGGTCTGCGGAAGGGCCAGCGGCACGGCATTCCTCGTGAGGATGATCGGACGACGATGCAGCCGCGGCCCTAGACCCGTGCGTTCTGCGCGAAAAGCACCTATCTCGTCGCGAGTGCCGTGCGTTTTCCTCACGGATCGAGGCATCGTATGCGCCGTCTGCCGCCGCTCAACGCCCTGCGGGTCTTCGAGGTCGCCGCGCGCACCGGGAGCTTCACGCAGGCGGGCGCCGAGCTCGGCCTGACCCACGGCGCCGTGAGCCGGCAGATCGGCGCCCTGGAGGATTGGTTCGGGCAGCGGCTCTTCGTGCGGGTCGGGCGCCGGATGGCCGCCACGCCCGCCGCCCGCGCCTTCGCGGCCGAGGTCAGCCTGTCGTTCGACCGGGTCATGGCCGCGGCCGAGGCCTGCGGTCGCCCGGAGGCGCGCCGTGTGCTGCGCGTTAGTGCGCCCTCGACCTTCGCGATGCGCTGGCTGATCCCGCGCCTCGACGCGTTCCGGATGGCGCGCCCCGAGGCGGATGTGAGCGTCACCACCACCACGACGCTGCACCAGGAGCTGCGCGGCGGCTTCGACCTCGCGATCCGGCGCGGGGCGGGTCCCTGGCCGTATCAGCGCGCCGTGCCGTTCCTCGACGAGGCCGACACCCTGATCGCGAGCCCAGCCCTGCTGGCGCGCCGCGCGCTCGCAGTGCCAGCCGACCTCGGACGGCACGCCTTGCTGGCCACCGAGACGCGGCCGAACGACTGGGCCGATTGGCTGTCGGCGGCGGGCCTCTCAGACGGCCCGGCGACGCGGCGGCGCGTGTTCGACCATTTCTTCGTGACGCTCCAGGCAGTCGAGGACGGCCTCGGTCTCGGCATAGGGCCGTTCCCGATTCTCGACCGCAGCATCACGGCGGGCCGTCTCGTCGCGCCCTTCCCGGAAATCCGCGTAGCGCGCCCTGGCTACGTCGCACTCATACCTTCCGACACGGACAAGACGCCTTCGCTCCTGGCGCTGGTCGACTGGCTTGTGGCGGAGGGATCGAAACAAGCCGGCTGAAGGCGCACATGCTGCCCCGGCGCGAGCAGCGGTCCTTCGGAAATTCATGGAGGGTCAGGCTTGCTCGCAGGATTAGAGGTCGCAGACTTCCACGCTCCTACCTCGGCCATCCGGTCTGTGTCAGGGCGCCGACGACCAAGGCAGGCTCACAGGGAGCGTCGACGCCGACGTCAGCCGAATTCATCGCGGCAACACAGGAGCCGACGACGTCGACAACCCCGTAGTAGATCCGCAGCAATGACCGCGTCACAGAGGCAGCTCCGCTCGCTTGTGTGACGAGAATGGGCGCAAATCGGAACGGCTCGCATTGGCCGCAAATAGAAGGTCGGCTTTCGGGCAAGCCACAGGGCGAAGGCGACGTCCCACTTCGGCCAATGCCATTCCTAAGGCAAGCCTTCACAAGCGAAGTTCCGACAGGGCTTGAAACTTCAGCGCTTCCGCCGTTCCAGAATGTCAGGCAACCTGTGCGGAAAGAGACAGGCCGTCTCGTGGAGCGTGCCTTTATAACAAGGTCTATTGGCTCAGGTCGGACTTGTGCTCACGCTCGTCGACACCTGTGTTCTGCTGCACACGTCCCTGGGCTAGCGCCCGCTCGTCCACGACAGGGCCCGGTCCCTGCCCGGATTGCCATCGACGCGCACCCCTGTTGCCGTCGGTCAGCCTCGAACGGGCAGCCCCGCGCTAAACAGGATGTCGTAGGTCATCGGGTCGTAGAAGCGCATGAGCGTCTGCACGAAGTGCCGGACATCGACGCCCAGCGCCTGGGCCCAGGCCCGGTAGCGGTCGGGCGGGATGCGGCCGCGGCCCGTCTCGAGCTGCGAGATGAACGTGTAGTAATCGGCGCCGACCAACTGCGCGAGCTGCCGCTGGGAGAGGCCGCGCGCCTCGCGCAGCTCCTTCAGGTACCGTCCGCCTTCCCGGCGCAATCCCCGGACTTCCTCCGAATCCAGGTGCTGATGATGAGCGTACACGATGAGGCGCCTTCTGCTCGAGACGCGAAGCTTCAATCGATAGAGTGACGTCCATACAGGATTGCCTAGATTCCTGTCTACATCACCCGTCGATGCGGCCGATGCTTAGGGTGGTCTTGGTCGGAGAGCGCACGGTGCCCGACGATATGTTCACCTCCTTCTTCGATGCGATAAAATGCACGCTCCATGAGCGCCAGCCTCGGCTCGGCACGAAGGTCCCGGGCGCCGGCCGGGCACCGCCGCACGATTGATTGGCCACGAGGCTGACCAGGCTTTCGGAGTAGCGTGGCGATGGGCGAGGTGATCTCCTTCTTCCGGCCTGCTTCAACGACCCAGGGCGCGTGGTCCCCGCAGGAACTTGCCGAGTTCTATCGGGTCGAGGACGCGCTGATCCGGGCTGGGATGCGGATCACCAGCGAGCAGGGCTTGAGCGACGAGGCCGATCCCTGGTTCGTCTTCTGCCGCCCCGACGGCGACGCCATCATGCACTTCGCCCGGATCGACGGCAGCTACGTGGTGGCATCCGAGGTCTTGGACCACACGATGCGGGGGGGCGACTTCCGCACCCTCCTCGACGAGATCGCGGCCCAGAACCCGGAGCTGCTGCCGATTCGGCGGCGGGGCGCCGGCACCACGTTCGCGGTCCACCCGGCGGCTCTGCTGGCGGCCCTCGTCGCGGCGGCGGCCCTGACCCTCTACTCCGAAGACGCTTTCGCCGGTGATCTCGACACCACCGGGCGCATCACCCTCGTGCCGGTATCGCCTATTGTTGGAGGCGGTCACGCCACCCAGATCGAGGTGCCCCTGCAACAGGCATCCCGAAGTGGAAGCGACGCCTCGAGCAGCGACGGCCAACGCCGGCAGATTGAGGCCGTCCTATTCGCAGCGATGATGTTTGTCGCTCAGGCCGCCGCGGCGGAGGAATTGGATCAGCCGCAGGATCCGGCTCTTTTCGCGACTGAGCCAGGCCATTCGCTCGCGTCGCAGGCGACCCAGGGTGATATGCCATCTCCCCTCGCCTGCGCGGCCGGCAGCGCGCGCGTAGAGGCGGGGGCGATACAGGCAAGCGTCTTCGGCATGGACGCCGAGCCTCGGAGGTCCGGGGGCGGAATACCCTCGAACTCCGAGCGCGCTGGCGTCACTCCCGCAAAACAGGCTGAGCCTGAGCTGGAAGGACCGGACCCGCTGAAGCTCGCGGGCGCGCACCGGCAAAGCCAGACAGACCCCGATGGCGCGAGCGCTCCGCATCGCCGCGAGGCCCACTCCAAGCCAGCCACAGCCTCGCACTCACCTGCTGACCCACCTCCTGCCGAGGCCGGAGGCGGCGATGGTGCGGCAGAGGCCAGGATCGAGGCGAAACGGGGCGGCGACACACCCAGCTCGTCGGAGAGCTTGTCGTCGCAGGACAAGTCGGGCTCAGGCAAGAAGGCCGATACCAACACGGCAGCCGAGGCGAGCCATGTGCCGTCTGGGCAGGCCACGAAGGCGTCGGACCTGGCCGACACCTCCGGCACGACAGCCGAGTCGAGCCACGCTCCGACTGGGCAGGCCAAGAAGTGGGCGGACGTGGCCGACACCTCCAGCACCCCAGTGGCGGTGAGCCTCGTACCACCCGGTCAGGCCACGAAGGCACAGGACGTGGCCGACACCTCCAGTCCGGCAGTTGCGGTGAGCCATGCGCCGCCAGGTCAGGCCACGAAGGCACCGGACGTGGGGGACACCTCCAGCACGGCAGCCGAGGCGAGCCATGTGCCGCCAGGTCAGGTCATGCAGCCGGCGGACGCGGCGGACACCTCCAGTACGTCAGTCGCAGTGAGTCATGTGCCGCCGGGTCAGGTCATGCAGCCGGCGGACGCGGCGGACACCTCCAGTACGGCAGTCGCGGCGAGCCTCGTACCACCCGGTCAGGCCACGAAGGCATCGGACGCGGCGGAGACCTCCAGCATCACCGCCGAGGCGAGCCATGTGCCGCCAAGTCAGGTCATGCAGCCGGCGAACGGGGCGGACACCTCCGGCACTACGAAGCTGACCGGTGTGGAGGAGCATGCAACGCAGACGGAGCCTAGATCGCCAACGTCAGGCGAGGCTGTCCCGCAATCTGAATCAACTGAAGCGAGCGACCTGTCGCAGACGAAAGCCGAGGGTGCCACCGAGAACGGCCGGGCGGCAGACATGCTTCACCAAGTTCCCGAAACTGCGCCTGGCAAGTCGGCAGACATAGCGGTGTCGCATTCAGCAGCGCATTCGACGAATGCCTTGCCGCAGATCGCGGTGCAACCTCCGCAAACCAATACCACGGCTCCCGCGCTGGCGACGATCGACGCGGACGGCAACCTCGTGTTCGGAGCAGGCGCTGGACATTCCAGCCCGCTGCCACCCGGTAACCCTGTGCCAAGTCCATACCCACAAGAAGCCGACCAGAATTCCGGCGTCGGTCTCGTAGGAATAGCGTCACTTCACAACCCGCTGCACCATCCAGAAATTCACTAAAGGGTGTGAGCTGGGCTGCAGAAATGACTGCTTTCGGGATGTTGCCCCGGATCGACCGAATGGCCGGGATGCGCGCATAGCTGCTGGCCGGGTTTGGCTGAAAGCGGTCCTTTCGGTTCAGGAGCCCGGCCACAAGTAAGCGCAGGTTCTGCGGGGCTCAGGTTCATGCCTCAGCGCAACCTCTGCCGGATCTTGTACTTGCTTTTTGCTGACGTCCGCTTCGCTGTAGAATGTTCTCAGTGGGTGCGCCAGCGTCAACCGCAAGGAGCATCGGCTATGTCGTTCAAGAGCGGTCCTGCCGTACTCGCGCTGGTGACCTCGCTTGCAGCACCTACCACAGCCTGGGCGTTTGGCTTTGCCGGATGCCCCAATCTTCCTGAATACAACCGCGCCCTGGGCACTCTTCAAGGGATGACGGTGTGCGGCATGACCATCGAGCAGGCTCGCCGCGTCGTCGCGGCTCATGACGGCTCCGCTATCACAGACCGTCAGGTGGTGCCGGTGCCTCAAGCTCGTAACCGCCGGTACCGGAGGCTGCCACACCACGGAGCAACACATAACCGGCGACCCGCTGTACGCTAGCTAGGTTTGCCGTGACGTCCGCCTCCCTTGTGCCGGCGGCGTCAGGTGGGTTGCGTGAAGAAGCCCGCCGCGGCGAACCGGGCGAGCTGAGGCGAATAGCTCGCGGACGGGCTTGAGCGACCGATAGTGGCCGGAAGCGGAAGGACGCTTGTGGGAGAGATGGTCGGGAAAGTGGACAGTGCCTGATCGCATCAGCGCGGTCCTGTCTCGGCTCTCGAATCCAGACCCTCAGTGCAAACGGGTAGTCCGCTGGAAGTGGGGCTCTGCGCCTGGTTGGCTCATCCTGACAAAGAGTTCCGCGCACTCTGCGGTCCGCGCCTGCGCATCAGCCAGGGTGTCGAAGGTCTCTGCCCCCCGGACCGTCCCATCCGGGTCGATGCAGACCGAGAGCCACGGTAGGCCAGCTGCAGGCGGATCATAGACCAGAAACGTGTAGCGCACCTGTTGGTCGTGGCTGAACATCGCCCGTCCCTCCGTCGCTGAACCCTTTAGTGCTTAGCCGGCAGCTTAAGCCAGGTAGGTGTGGATTAATCTGTGTTATTTTTTGGTTCCTCGGCTCGGCACGTTCGCTGGTCGAGCAAGGCCCGCTGTGCGAGCCTTTGCATCTACGCGCCAGCTGCCACGGGGAGACCAAACCGGGCGTTTCGCTCCCCGCCAGATCCCCCATCCTCTGTGGCGGTCAGTCTGTATCAGATCACTTGTCGCGAACGGACACCCTCGCCGCCTGCAGATCCGACCGGCATGTCATCAGTGCCGCGCGAAGGCGGCGAGTGCGGATGGGCGAGGCGGATTGAACCGGGCTCGCGGCCTGAACGTGTTCGGCTACCGCGTCGGCGGGGAGATAGGCCTGCCCCACGAGCGAGGCAGCCAGGAGGGCGACGAACGCCACCACAGTGAGGCTGAAGGCGCTGACAAGCTGCTGGACTCTCATGGGCGTGCTCCGTGTGGTTGAGCACGCACGCCATGCGCTGTTCGCCGGGAAGCTTCCGTGATGCCGGTCACAGTCTCTCGGGCGAAATCATGCCGCCGGGTTGTCTGCAGGAGCGACGCAGACGTGAGAGCTTCTGTCGCGGGGACCAAGTCGCGCCTGTGACGTTGCCCGCAACCTCACACAGGAGATCTCATGGCAACGACCTACAAGCTCGCACAGGCTCTGGCCGCGAAGGTGGGCGATCACGTCGAGATCGCCGTCGAAGCCGAGGACGGCACCAAGTTCAAGATCGTCGGCACCGCGGAGCAATTGGAAGCGCTCACAGGGGACTTGGAGACGATCCTCGATGCTGACGACAGTGCGGCAGCCTAGCCGAACCTCACGTCCTCGGTAGCGCGACAAGCAGGAGGAAGGCCGCCCGGCTGGTGCTGGGCGGTCCGACCTCGTGGTTCGGTCGATCCGTCGGCCGAAGCTCGGATTCGGATCGGCCGGCAGGCCCGACGGAAGGCTTGGCGCGCGTAGCTGGGGAGGACCGTGAACCCTCGACACTTCCCCACCCGGTTAGGATCCGGGGAACCGCGCACGCGGATGGCTTCACCCGCTCGCAACCCTCCTCCGGTAGAAGGCGCCGGCTCAGATCATTTGCCGCAAACCGCGCCCACCGCTCCGTCTCAGCCTTCCGATGCCCGACACGAACGAGAGCCCGAGCACGCCCGCGACTGCGGAGAAGAGGCTCACCGGCAAGCGTCACATCACGATGCGACTGGCCACCATCGTGCTGGAGGATGGCGAGCAGATCCCATGCGTGATCCGGGACATCTCGGTCAGCGGGGCCAAGCTCAGCGTGGCGCGTCGCTTTCGCCTGCCCGAATATTTCGACCTCATGGTCGCCGGTCGCGACCTGACGTGTCGGGTTCGACGCGCGTGGCAGCGGGGCGACTTCGCTGGCGTCTCGCTCCTGGCTGCGGATGGCGTCCTGAAGGAGGCGGGCGAGTAGGTTCTGCGGCTGCGCGGTGAGCGCGATGTCGAGCGCGAGGAGATGCGCCGCGACATGCGACGCGATCGGCGAGACGGGACGGGTGATCCTGATGACGAGGACTGATCCGTAACATCACCGCAGCGCCTCTTGGCTTCCCTGCAGGCGAGGCACGGCGCTTCGTCGTTCGGCCCGACTGAAGCCGCACCAGACGACAAAAGGCGACCCACGCGCGGCTGCGCCTGGATCGCCTTGGGATTGAGACTGCCCCGGTGTTGAGACGGAACCGGCAGCCCGTGGAGCCTCGCTACGGGCTTATGGTTAACGAGTCCTTGCCGAGCGGCTTCCCGATCAAGCCTGCGCTCGTCACGATGCCTGCACGCCGGATGGTGCCTTGCTGTCCCAGGCTTGCAACCTCCGCCTCCAAGCGGATGCCGAGAGCACTTGGACGGTAGCGTCTCGCGCCGGAAGCTCGTCCTGGCTAGGGAGGCGCGGCATCAATTCTGTCAAATATCAACCAAGATCGACTGCTTTTTGGTCACCGCGCCATGCTCATCGAAGCGGTACACGAGCTTCTGGCTCGTCGCGAGGTGCACATCCACCACCTCCTGAGCACTCAGGCCATCCAAGTGCATGACAAGAGCCCGCAGCGAATTGCCGTGAGCCACCACGAGCGTCCGCTTGCCCGCTCGCACCTGCGGCTCAATCTCCCGCACATAGTACGGCACAAGTCGTTCCGCGGTCATAACTAGGCTCTCGCCGCCCGGGGGAACAGCGTCATAGGATTTCCGCCATAGCTGGACCTGCTGCGAACTCCACCGATCGCGCGCTTCCTGCTTGTTCAAGCCAGCCAACTCGCCGTAATCGCGCTCGTTCAGTGCTTCGGTTTTCTCAACGTTCAGAGAGGTTTGCCCGAGTTCTGCCAGCATGAAGGTCAGGGTGCGCTGTGCGCGGATCAGCTCGCTGGTGAAAGCGAGATCGAAGACGAAGCCAAGGCCTTTCAACTGGCGGCCAGCCTGCACGGCTTCGGCTACGCCTCGGTCGGTCAGATCCGGATTTCGCAACCCGGAGAACAGGTTGCGCTCGTTATCAGTGCTTTGCCCGTGGCGCACGAGCACAAGGGTTCGTTCGGTCAACGTGAGGGCCCCGTCGTCAGACGGGCTTGGCATACAACACCCCGCCCGCAGAAGCGCGCCTCGCTACCCCTTGAGAAGCCTTTGGAGTGCGCCGTTCGTCGGCTTCTGGGTCTCGTCGACGAGGATGAACAGCGCTGTTGCGGCGATCGGCGCCTGGGGTGGGGGGTTGCTGTGGAGTTGGCCCTGCCCGTCCGCGTAGCCGACTGGCGTGCCGTAATTCGCCTCGAGCACGGCCGTGACCACGCTCGACCACGTCAGACCATCAACCGCGACATCAAACCGGAGGCACTCGTCACCCTCGCTGGAGAACAGGCGCTCGATGATCCACTCCGTTCCCGGCGCGACGATCGCGCGGACGATCATCTCGGGGTAGCCCCGCAGCGGCCTGACGATCGCCGACGCGCCAGCGCGCTTGAGACGCTCGCGGTTCAAGTCGTCCACGCACTCCGCGATGATGCGCGCCGTGATGCCCCGCTCGCGCAAACGATGGATGATGTCGAACGTGCGGCTGTCTGACAGGCGGTCTCCTTCGTTCTCGGCGAGAATGACGAGCACCTGAGCCTGGTCGACCCCTGCCGCTTCCAGAGCGGCCGGATCGTCGAACCGACCCTTGAGCTGGACGATGAGCGGATCGTCCTCGAGGTCCGGTGGAAGACCGTCGGGGAAGGCTTCGGTCAGGATCAGGGAGGGTACGGCGGCGAAATGGGCGTGCGAGCGGTGAAGCTGGTCGAGGAGGCGGCGCAGGTAGTCGCCCGGCTCGTCTGCCGGCGCATTCACAAAGACGATGTGGTCACGCATGTCCCATCTCCACTCGCCACGGCGCTTGCGCTCGCGGCGCAGGATCCTGAACTCGAAGAAGGCGCTGGCCGCCTGCGTCAGCAGGAAGATGCCGCTCAGGTAGATCAGCACGATGGTGGAGGCGCGACCCGCCGTCGTCTTGGCGGAGTAGTCGCCGTAGCCCGTCGTCGTGATGGTGGTGAAGGTCAGCCAAATCGCCTCACCGAGCCCCAGATGCTCGAAGGCGACCATCGAGACGACGTGCAATCCGACCAGGATCAGCAGCCCGACGAGGGCGAACCGGATCCGGTTGCGCAGATCCCGCACGACGCTGCGCCGGAACCGAAGGGGACGGGTTCGAGATCGCGTCGGGCGCCCCATGCTAACGCTCAGTTCGCATCCGAGGGTGTGCTCAACCCGCCCCGGTTGGCCGGCTCAACGACGACATTCAGCGGCGTGTCCGATCCTTCCTCAAGGACGCTCTTCAGTTCCCCGTCGGCCACCTTCTGCGAGGTTGCTGCGGCCGTTGGTCCAACGATCTGCTGGGTCTTGGCCACCATCTCGGCAGTGCTGGCAGCCGCCCGCTCGGCTGAGACCGCTTGACCACCTTCGGGCGCGATCAGGCCGAGACCGGCGGCATGCTTGGCCATAGCGGCGCTGTCGGCGGCTAAAACAAGGCTGCTACCGGCCGCAGCAACCGTAGCGGCGAGGCGCTCGATTTCGGCAACGCGACGCGCGTCTCGTGAAACGTTGCGGATATAGACGGCGAGCACGCGGCCTGGATGGTCCGCCACGACCTGAGCGTACACCTCCGGGTCGTGTTGGCCGCTGTCGCCGATCAGCACGAAAGGCAGGTCCCGGTAGAGCGCCAGCATGTGGCTGATGAGCTCGCGCTTGTGATCCTCCGCTCTTCGCGGCAGCGGGTGCCGCCAGGACAGGCCCCACTCCCGTAAGAACAGCACTGGTCCGACCGGGATCGCGTGCTGCCGGAAGAACTCCTCGAGCATGTCGTAGATGCCCCATGGGGCGCGAGACACGTAGAGCATGGGATTGGCTTCATCGCCGGTCACGCCGGCATGGAGCGCTCGACACAGTGCGGCCGCACCGGGGAACGCAACACGGCTCTCTGCGTCGGCCACAAACAGGCGCCAGAGCATCTTGAGCTTGTTGGCAACCCCCGTGTGCATGATCGTGTCGTCGATGTCGCTGATGACGACAAAGCGGCAGCGGGTCGGCGGGATGTAGACCTGTGCCTGTGCGCGTACCGGCGGGTCGGCATCGAGCGTCAGGTCGACTGAGTGCCAAGCGGAGTTGCTGGATGGCACATCGTGCGGGCGCAGGTGAAGACGGAAATAGCCGTCGCGGTCAGTCGTTACGCGAGTCTGCGTGCCGCCAATGCGAGCAGTCACGAGAGCTCCGGTGACTTTGCGACGGCGGATGCGGTGCGCGATGTTGCGCAGGCTGGCACGCACATCGTCTTCGCGTTCCGTCCGGTCGGAGTGCGACTGCCGGAACACCCGTCCAATGAGGAAAATCTCCTCGCTCGTGCCATATCCTCGATAGGCTTCTATGGCAGTTCCGCTCCGTCCTTGCGCCCTGCGTACGGGTCGTGCCGCGAGCGCCAGGAGTTGAACGACTGCCTTTCGCCAGTGCGACCCCGACTGGCTATCATCAGTCATGTGGTCAGCATCCAAAATGAAGCCATTGGTCCCGTTTGGATCAGGCACCGCATACGCCGGTCGGCGGACATACCGCAGTCTGAGCCACACCCTGAGAAACGTGGCAGCCGATGCCGGCGGTGTGAGTATGGAGGCGACGCCATTGCCGACCGCGGCTGTCCTAACGAGTCCGTGCACTCGGGAACGACCGCACACGCAACCTGGTTCATGGGCTTGCGCCTACCCTGGTCCGTCGTGCGCCGGCGGGAGCGGAGAAAACCGCGCATGACATCAACGGCTGTGGCGCGACCAGAACCGACACCCTTCTGGTCGGCGCTGTTCACGGATCGGCGGATCGCACCGGCCCTCGGCCTCGGTTTCACGTCCGGCATCCCCTTCCTCCTCGTCTACGCCACTCAGTCGGCCTGGCTGTCCGACATCGGGATCTCGATCGCGACGATAGGGCTCCTGAGCGAACTGACCCTCGCCTACAAGTTCAAGTTCCTGTGGGCACCGTTCTTGGACCGGTACGATCCGCCCGTACTCGGGCGCCTCCTCGGCCGCCGGCGGGCCTGGATCATCGTCGCGCAGCTCGGCGTCATGGCAGCTCTCGCCGGAATCGCGTTCGGCGATCCCGCGCATCAGCTCGCGTGGACGATCGTGTTCTCGCTGGCCCTGGGGTTTGCCGGAGCCACGCTGGACTTGGTCATCGACGGATGGCGCATCACCAGCGTCCGGCCTCCCGAGAAGCAGGCGGTCCTGTCGTCTTGGACCGAGATCGGCTGGCGCGTCGGCAACCTCGCGGCTGGAGCCGGCGCCCTGTTCCTGGCTGACCGGATCGGCTGGCGCGGCGCCTATCTCTGCATGGGCGGCCTGATGCTGCCGGGCATGCTTGCGGCCGTACTCGCCCCCGAGCCACCTTCAGACCTGCTCCCCTCTCACCTTGCCCGAGCCGGACTCGTCGAGACCGTGTGGGCACCGATCCGTGAGCTTCTGACCCGGCTCGGCCCCGCGGCACCGGTCATCCTGCTGCTCATTGCCGGCTTCCGGATGCCGGGCTACGTCGCGAGCGCGATGGCGGTGCCGCTGTTCAAGCACCAGGGCTTCTCGAACACCGATATCGCGACCGTCACCAAGCTCTTCGGCTTCTGGATCGCGCTCGGCGGCACTTTTCTCGCGGGTGCCCTCATCCCGCGGATCGGCATGCTGCCGAGCCTCCTGATCGGCACGGTTGCCGGCTCGGCCTCTCATCTCAGCCTCGCCTACCTTGCAGCCCACGGAGGCGACGGTGGGACGGCCTTCTGGACCTTCGCAGTCACCGTCGGCATCGACGGCTTCGCCTACGCCTTCGCGTCAGTGGTGCTGATCACGTACATGTCGACGCTCTCCTCGCCCGAGCATGCGGCGAGCCAGTTCGGACTGATGACGTCGCTCTGCGCCTTCCCGGGGAGCGTCTTGGCAGGCTTTTCGGGTTTCGTGATCGAGCGGACGGGCTTCACCTGGTTCTTCGTCGGGACGTCCCTGCTCGGGCTGCCGGTGGCGCTGCTCGCGTTCTATGTCTGGGCCAAAGTCGGCATCTCCGATGAGACTGCGGCGCGGCCTGTCGCTGCGCATTGATCGGCGACTTGGGATCGCCACAGGACTGGGTGAAGGCCAAGGACCGCCTCAACAGCCAACCATTTTGGCCGAAATCTGAACGGCGGCTTTCGGGCGGGCCGCCGGGCTAAACAGACGTCCCGCATCGGCCTGTGCCGTCCTTGGACTGGTCGTCGCAAGCGGGGGCTTCGGGAGGGTCTAAAGCAAAGCGTATCCGGCGTCCTGGTATGTCGGCCGACCTGTGCGGAACGGGGCGCGCAGGCTCATCGGACGGTCCATCCGAGCGAGCCCAATCGAAACCGTGCGCTTCCGGGCCGAAACCGGCCCGCGGTCCCATTCGGTCAAGCTGCCTTGCGCAGACTTGATACGCTGCTGCGCGCTGCAAGCCTCCAGCGGGCATCCTCATTGGCCCGCGTAAGGAGCGCATCCTGCCTGGCCCGCGTAAGGAGCGCGCGATGCCGAGCGCTCCTGTCCTCAGCTGGCGCGCCATGTTGTCCGATCCGTCTCCGGGCATGGTCTTCGTGCCCGGCGGGACCTTCCGAATGGGTTCGGATCGGCACTACCCGGAGGAGGCGCCGGTCCATCGCGTGTGCGTCGACGGCTTCTGGATCGACCGAACGCCCGTCACAAACGCGCAGTTCCGGGCCTTCGTGCGTGATACCGGCTACGTCACTCTGGCCGAGCGGCAGCCCAACCCGAAGGACTATCCGGGCGCGCTGCCGCACATGCTGCAGCCTGGCTCTCTGGTGTTCAGGCCGCCAAAAGGCATGGTTGACCTGCGCGACTGGAGCTCGTGGTGGCGCTTCAAGTTCGGCGCCCACTGGCGGCGTCCCTCCGGCCCAGGCTCCTCCATCGCCGGGCTCGACGAGCATCCGGTGGTGCACATCGCCTACGCCGATGCGGAGGCCTATGCGGCTTGGGCCGGCAAGGAACTGCCAACGGAGGCAGAGTGGGAGTATGCCGCGCGCGGCGGCCTCGACGGGGCCGAGTTCGCCTGGGGCGAGACGTTCATGCCAGGCGGGCGGCACATGGCCAACACCTGGCAGGGCGCCTTCCCGCACGAGAACCGCGCCGAGGACGGCTACGAGCGGACCTCGCCGGTCACGGCCTTCCCGCCGAACGGCTACGGCCTGCACGACATGATCGGCAACGTTTGGGAATGGACAGCCGACTTTTTCGCCCCGCAGCACTCGGCGAATTCGTCCAAGGCCTGCTGCGTTCCGGAGAATCCTCGGGGCGGGGGCGAGTCAGGCAGCTACGACCCCTGCCTGCCCGCGATTCGCATTCCCCGCCGCGTCCTGAAGGGCGGCTCACATCTCTGCGCTCCGAATTACTGCCGCCGCTACCGCCCGGCCGCGCGCCACCCGCAGCCGGTCGACAGCTCCACCAGTCACATCGGCTTCCGGTGCATCGCGCGTGAGAGGAGGCGATCATGAATCATGACCGTGCCTGCGAAGAGAATTCAGCGAACCTGCAAGCAGATGGCGGGCTGAGCCGCCGTAACATGCTTCTCACCGGGACGTCGGCCCTCGCAGCTGCCGCGCTGGTCTCGAACGCCCCGACCACGCCCGCACAGGCCCAGTCACAATCCCAACAGCAACCGGCGGCCGGGCAGAAACCGAACATCCTCGTCATCATGGGCGACGACATCGGCATCTGGAACATCGGCGCCTATCACCGCGGCATGATGGCAGGACGGACGCCCAATCTGGACCGGATCGCCAGCGAGGGCATGCTGTTCACCGACTACTACGCGGAGGCGAGCTGCACGGCGGGGCGCGCGGCCTTCATCACCGGCGAGCTGCCGATCCGCACCGGCATGACCACGGTCGGTCAGGCTGGCGCCGCCATCGGCATTCCGGCAGAGGCCGTGACCATTGCCACTGCGCTGAAGGGCATGGGCTACGCCACCGGCCAATTCGGCAAGAACCACCTCGGCGACAAGAACGAGTTCCTGCCGACGGTGCACGGCTTCGACGAGTTCTTCGGCTATCTCTATCACCTCGACGCGATGGAGGACCCGGCTCATCCCGCCTATCCGCAGGAGCTGGTGAACAGGGTCGGCCCACGCAACATGGTTCATTCGTGGGCGACCAGCGTCGACGATCCCGCCGAAGACCCGCGCTGGGGCAGAATCGGCAAGCAGCGCATTGAGGATGCCGGGACGCTTTACCCGAAGCGGATGGAGACTGTGGACGAGGAGATCCGCGACCTGGCGCTCGCCTTCATCGACAAGGCCAAGGCCGACGGCAAGCCGTTCTTCGTCTGGCTCAACCCGACCCGCATGCACGTCACCACGCACCTGTCACCGAAGTACCAGGGCATGCGCAACTCCCAGAATGGCTGGAGCATCCAGGAAGCCGGCATGGCCCAGCTCGACGACGTCGTCGGCGCGGTGATGAAGAAGCTGACGGACTTAGGAATCGACAACAACACCATCGTGGTCTTCACGACGGACAACGGCACGGAGGTGTTCACCTGGCCGGACGGCGGGCAGACACCCTTCGCACAGTCCAAGGGCACGGTCATGGAAGGTGGCTTCCGCGCGCCGGCCATGATCCGCTGGCCTGGCAAGGTTCCAGCCGGTACGGTCGAGAACGGCGTCATCTCCGGTCTCGACTGGTTTGCGACGCTCGTCGCAGCAGCGGGCAACCCGGATATCACCGAGGAGCTGAAGAAGGGCAAGCAGATCGGCGACCGGACCTACAAGGTGCACCTGGACGGCTACAATCAGCTGGACATGATCACGGGCAAGGGCCCGTCGAAGCGCAACGAAATCTGGTATTTCGGTGAGAGCGAGTTGGGAGCCGTCCGGATCGGCGATTACAAGTACCGCTTCATCGACCAGCCCCGCGGATGGGTGGGAGACAAGTCCAAGCCCGACATACCCTACATAACCAACCTGCGGCTCGATCCCTTCGAGCGCACGGGCTGGCCGGACGAGGGGACCAAGGCCGGGGCGCAGAACTACATGAGCTGGTTCCTGTACGAGTTCTGGCGCTACGTCTTCGTCCAGCAGGAGGTGGAGAAGCTCGCCATGACCGCCGTCGAGTTCCCACCGATGCAGAAGGGCGCGAGTTTCAACCTTGAGGCAGTCAAGGCAAAGATCCAGGCCGCCAGGACGGCGATAGCGAAGTAACGCTCAGATGTGGCAGCGGAGGACGTGCGCCAAGCCGCCGACGTCCTCCGCGACCGCTTGCGAACCTCCAGGAAGCTGCGTCTCGGCCATTCACGTCGTGCGGAGATCCGCCAGAGCCGCGACTTCCTGGCAGCTGAACGCTACGCCGACGAGATGAAAAGCATTCCTGCGTTAGCATTTGCCGGCGTTCACCGCCCCTGATGCAGGATCCGGACGGGCGGCGGACTGAAACAAGCCAGTTAAACACAGGCGGAGGTTGGCGTTCGGAGGAGCTGCCCCGTGCAACGTCTGAAGCTGCTGGGTCAGCGCCTGCTGATTGCGGTTCTGGGACTGGTGACAGTCTGGCTGATCTTGGTGCTGTTCTATGATGTCGCCGATCGGCGCCTTCCGCTCGTCCTGGCGCTGGCATCCACCTACGCCGCCGCTGCCTACCTGATCCTGCCGCGCGCGATCAGGCTCGGCGCGTACATCCTCAACCGGGGCCAAGTCCCGTCCTACACGCTTACCGGCGATGGCCTGCCCGGCGATCCCGTCAACCTGGCCCTGATCGGCTCCTTCGACGAGTTGCGCCGCGCTTTCCTCCAAATCGGTTGGACCCAGGCTGATCCGCTCGGCGTAGGCAGCGCGTGGAAGATGGCGCGTGCCTTCGTCCTGAACCGTCCCTATCCGGATGCCCCCTTCAGCACACTCTACCTGTTCAACCGGGGGCAGGACGTCGGCTTCCAGAGGTCGATCGACGACAGCCCGCGCAAGCGCCACCACGTTCGCTTCTGGGGCCTCCCGGTTGAGCGCGCGGAGATCACCCTCGACACCGCAGCCTTCTGGCTCGCGTCGAGCCGGCCAGCGGGCGCGGAGCGTGTCCTGTGGATTGGTGCCGCGACCAAAGATGTCGGCATCTCCCTGACGCGCCTCAGCTTCCAAATCACCCACGCGACAGACGCGGACACCAACGCGGAGCGTGAGTTCCTCATCCGAGAGCTGACGGAGCACGGAGTGATCGCACCGGTGCGCTATCATTTCCCTGGCGAGCGACTGTCGATCGGCACCGTGAACCGCTACGTCAGCGACGGATTGGTGGCTGTCGCGGAACTGAGCCCGTGGGCTGGCCCTCCGCTTCGTCTAGACGGCTCGGCCTTGAGCGACATTCCCATGAGATTCGACTGAATCCTTCCAGGGGGAAAATTCGCCCGCGGAGGGAGCGCGGCCGATTGTTGCCGCGTCCGTCGTCGACCGATTGGTTCTCGCTCCGGCTGTTCTCCTGCCCCTGGCCGCTTCCGGAGCGTTCCCTCACCTGCTGGTGACGTTTGCTGTCCTCGACCCAGTGCTGGCCATCGGTGCATCGGTGCTTTTGGGCGGTAGCCGGTCGGCGTAAGTCGCTCACGTGGTGCGTGCACGATCAAGTGCCGGAGAGCGGGTCGAGGGCCGCGGCAAGGCCGATGCCGCGTGCCGCCCGCGAGGCCCAATGAGCCGGCCAGCCCCGTAGCTCGGCGTTCCTGCGGCCGCCGAAGCGCCATGTCCCCAGCGCTGGCCCAGGCGTGACCTGCGCGGCGGGGCGCGCCGTGGGTCGGCCAATGGGTCTGCCGAGGGCCCGACCCTCATGCGCGGCGCGGCGGCGTTTGGGGTGTTGGGTGCGCCTGTTCCTGAGAGTGGCCAAGCCCCTAGGCCAGGGACGTCCTATGGAATGCAGGTCCGGATGGCGGCCAATGCCGAGGCTGGGACGGCCGTGTTGGTCGGGCTGCCCCACGGGGTTGGGACAACCGCGTATTGGGGCGGAAGGAACGGTAGAGAGGGGCTTGTCAGGAGACCATTGAGCACCGCGACGACCGCGCCCTTCGCGCAGTCGAGCACTGGCGCCCCGGAGGCGCCTGCGTTGAGAAGGAGGCGGTTGGCTCCCTGAACTTCGACAAGAGCCAAGCCAGCGTACCGGCCCACCGCGTCGCTGACGCGCCGAACGATGCCGCGCGCAACCTGCATCCGTCCGTCCGGGTAGCCTACGACCATGACGGATGCATCTGGGGTGGGGGCCGTCGATTGGACGTCGAGCACGGTCGCATTCGGGAAGGGATCTTGCAGTTCCATGATGGCCACGTCGTCCGCCAAGCCGGTGGGTCCTGGTCCGCGCCGAGGCCCTTCGGAGATCCTGCCCTTGACAGCCACACGTAGCCGGACCCGCGTCGCGATCTCCACCTGCCCCTCGCGGGCGGCCTGCCGCAACTCAACGTCCTGCCATGCCCCGTCAGGGAAATCGTTCGCGAAATGGGCGGCGGTCACCAGCAGCCGGGGCGAGGTGTAGAACCATGCGGTCGCCTGCTCTCCGACGACTTCACCGTTACCCTCACGCAGAGGCTCGTTGAAGTATCGCGCGACGCTGACGACGGCTCGAGCGGAAAGCGAAGAATCGATGCAGGATCCAGTCTGCTCCTGGGCTTCGGCACGAGTGGCCATCGAGGCGAGGCTGACGAAGAGCGTGACCAGCGCCAAGCCGATGGCGCACAGTTTCCCTCGGACCTGCCATGGCGGGACCATGTATTTCCCCATATTCCGCTGCTGGAGCTGCGGAACATCGGGACGACGCAGACGAGCACAGATCCAGGAGTACGGTTTCAACCCTGGGAGAAGGCCGGTTGTTCCTGGTGCAGGGGCGCTGCGGCCGGGCGCCTCGCACGAGGAAACCTGGGCCATTCTAACACTTCCTCTGCGGCACCATTCCGAGGTCGGCTATCCGCTCCGGGCAGACTTGTCTGACCTTTTCGGAGCTGTCGCCTGGATTTGTTGAGACAACCTGTCCCGACTGATCAAGCAATTGTATTGAGAACAGCCATAACGGCTACTCTGCAGGCATATCTCTGCCTGCAAGATTAAATCATGGGAGACGACAATGTCATCCTCCGCACTGCATAAGACATGTTGGATCGTCGGCATCGGCCTCACGACGGCGGTCGTGCTGGCGTATTCCGCGGCAGTGGCACAGCCGCTGGCGATCCGCGTCAATCCGCACCTTGCCGATGAGGGTATCCTCATGTCCGGCAACCAACCTGCCACTGTCCAGACCTTGTTCGAATCCGGACCTCGCTACACCGAAGCCAATGGGCGCGGGCGCAGGGTCGGCGTCGGAAGCTCGGTGCCGGACTGGGTCCAGATCGGCTCGTTCCAGAACGTCGCCGTCCCTGGGCTGAATCCCGTTGGCTACTACGGCTACTTCATCTCCCCGGACGACAAGGCCGTCGTCCTTGACCTGGGCTCCCGCAGAATCGTGCGCGTCATCCGTCCATGATGGGCGCGCCAATCCGGAAGAAGAGGAGAGACTGGCGCATCCTGACTTTGCCTGCGCCACGCCTCTCCTGAACGTCGCGGCCCTGCCAGTAATCGGCCGGTTCAGCCGTCGCACAGAGGCCGGACCAGCCCTATACCGAGCGCCGCGCTTCAGGTCCGCGTGCCCTCTGCCGCTGCTTCTGTGCTTCAGGTTCGGGAAGTCCAGCTGTGTATTGCCGTGTCCCATGTGCTGACACATCGCAGCCAACAGAGAGGGATGACGGACGGCTCTCGTCTCAGCTCTTCGCCACGACCACCTTCGGTTCGGCGGCTGGCTTCGGCGGTGCGACCCAGAGTGGCGCCGAAATCGTCAGGTAGGCGGCCGTGCCCGTGAACCGGTTCCTGACGTCGAATTCGCGGAAGAAACGGACGTTGGTGGAGACCGGGATCTCGCCCAGCTTGAAGGTGTAGCCGACCTGACCGCCGAGCGAGGTAACCCGTCCCTTGAACGGACCGATCCGGTCACCGGGGCCGCTGTCGCCGGTGAGCTGGTTGTAGTAGTAGCCGACGAGACCGATCGACAACTCCTTGCTCAGATACTTCGAGGCCGACCATTCCAGATGGAACTCGGTGCCGGTGAGGTACTGGGTCGCCGGGTTGATCCAGTTGAAGGTGATGCCGGGGGCCACCGAGAGCTCATAGCCCAGGGCGGGATCGAGGTAGGTGAGCGCGCCGCTGAGATCGAGCGCCGGGCGGTTCAGCGAGATGTTGGACAGCTGGCCGGTCTCGTAGGAGCCGGACGGCACGACACCGAGGAGTGTGCCGCTCCAGTGGAAATTGCCGGAATGCCAGCCGACGAACGAGGCGAGATAGATGTCGCCGACGTTGAAGACGGCGTCATGCTCGCGCCCGGCGATGATGCGATCGATGCGCGGCGAGAACAGGACGGTCGCAGCGCTCACGTTGGGCGTGCCGAACGGGATGGTCAGGGAGAAGCCGAGATTGCCGCCGAAGATCTCGACCGGGGTGACCCAGATCGGCGTGATGAAGTTCGCGCTGAGGTCGAGCTTGACGTTCGCCGCGACGACACCGCCGCTCTGGAAGGTGCGTCCACCCCCGAGGTTGCCCGAATAGTAGTAGGTTTCATTCTCGAAGTAGAAGCCTGGCGGCGGCGTCACGCCCGCGAGCGGGCCGCGATTGCCCAGCACGTAGACGCCCTGGGCCCCCTCGGCCGCCCGTGCATCCGATGTTACAAGTATTCCTGCGGCGCAAGCGATTCCGACGCTAAGGTTCCGCCAAGTCCCAGGCATTGCCATGCCTCCAGAAACCAATGCGATACGGCTTAGCTTGCGCAAACATCGCCGATTATCAAGGGTTAAAGTCGTACGATAACGCACACCGATTATCAATTTTGCATCAGACCAACACGATTTTAACTGCGCGGCATCTTTTGATGGGAGCAGTCTAATGACAGTTTAACCTCGCGCGGACTCCGTGAGCACCCTTGAACGAGTGGTTGGAGCCGCTGCGGGCCGACACGTCCTGCCCAGGCGCACACGATCGGTCGCTTTCCTTTCGGGCATGCCCTCCATCAGGCGCGCAGCCGCGCCAGGCGAGGCCCTACGCCACCGAGGTCGCCCGCATGCAGGCGCTTGCCAGATTGACGGTGATGCCTGATGCGGCCGCACCGCCCCGGTGAATCCAGCGGCTCTCTAAATCTGCAGCCTCCCTCCTGCGGGGAGCTTGCATGCAGAGAGGGGCCTCGCCGTGGAGGATGCGGCTCCCGCTGTGGGCAAGGAAACCCCGCGGGCGTGGGACGCGGCGGAATCCACCGGCCCCATTGGGCAGGGGCCGGATCATTCCGCTCGGGCAGCCCCATCAGACCGGTCAAGAAGACCGCTGCGGGCTGAGCCGTCCTGCGGATCTCGGATTTCCCGGCCACAAACAAGCGCCCCGGGATCTCTCCCGAGGCGCCGTTTGACGAAGCGGCCAGATGATCGGATGCCGGGGACGCTCGGCCAAACTTCAGTGTCGTTGTCGAGATTAGTACGTGCCGAACTTGTAGTTCACGCCGGCCCGCACCACCGCAAACTCGAGCGGGTTGTTGCGCGCGATGACGCCGGGCGCCAGGACAGCGGTGGCACCGGTCGCGGTGTTGAACGCGAACACGCCGTTATTGCGGTTGTTGCGCTCCAGGTTCACGTACAGACCCTCCACCCGGAACGTCACGGCCGACGCGCGGAAGAAGTTCAGCCAGCTATCGGCCGACAGCGCGTACTCGACGCCGCCGCCGGCGGTCCAGCCGGTGCGGAAGTCGTCGTTGCCGCGGAAGCCGCCGAAGCGGAGTTCGTCGCTGCCCGAGCCGTAGGCGAAGCCGCCGGTGCCGTAGATCAGGGTGCGATCCCAGGCATAGCCGAGGCGGCCGCGCACCGTGCCGAAGAAGTCGAGGCTGGCCAAGCCGACCGGGTTGACAAACGCGATGTTGGGAGCCGGTGCGAAGCCGGGGGTCAGCGCGAAGCGGTTGCGGTTGCGGCCGAAGTCGACGTATTGCGCGTCAGCCTCGATGCCGACCACCGCGCCCGAGCCCGGCGTAAACTGGTAATTGTAGCCGATCTGGCCACCGCCGCTGAATCCATCGAGGGAGTTGCGGCCGCCGAACACGACCTGCGACGGGGCAAGCGGCCCGACGACCAGCGGGCTGCCGGCGGGCAGGTTCACGATGAAGGGGCCATTTCTGCGCGAGCTGGCGTCGAAGGCGTAACCCGCGTTGAAACCGGCGTAGAAGCCCGTCCAGGTGAAGACCGGGACCGGCGTGAACACCGGCGGGGGAGCTTCGCGGCGGGGGAGGTCGGCGGCGGCGGCGGCACCCATCAGGGCTGCCGTGGCCGCGCTGGTGAAAAGCAATTTTCTGATCATGTGGTCCTCGCTTCCTGGTTGGAAGTCCGGTCAGCCTTTCGAGGCGCGCCCTGCCTGCCTAGTGCCGCCGCGCAATGGGCAGGCTTTGGTAAAACGCGTACCACCACTTAAGTATAGGCACACCCGCTTCCGTGTTGCGAAATGGTAACGGCCGGCTCGCAAGTCCACATCATGGAAAAACCCTGCGAGCCGCAGAGCTCGCAGGGCAAGTTTGCTTTCAGCAATCCAGAGGACCAGTCGGGAAAGCTTGAGAACGAAGTTTGCACGCCACGGCGCCGATCGGCAAGTCTGGCGGCTGAGTTCATGTTACGTGAGTGTTGCGCGAAGGAGAGTCGTTCGCCTTTCATGCATCGAGAAGGCGCCGAAATGCTTCAGGCATCAGCAAGGTACACCGGCCGGAGACATAGCTGGGGGAGATCTCCGGCCGGCAATTTGGGCGAGAACGATCGGGAAGGCATGATGCTCACCCTCGAACTTCGTGATGTCGAAATCAGGCGGAGGCGTGGCAGTAGAAGGACCGGTCTGAAACCGGACGTATGCCTCCATTTCACAAGCCGAAAACCTAACCGGATGTCGCGGCACGATCACTCGCGCGCTCTCATCTTTCGGATGGTACCGCTTTGGACGGACCGGACTTCAGGATGTTGGAAATTTACCTGAAATTGTAGCCGCGGTGGCCAGTTGGGCGGCACGGCCAGCGTCCGCAGGCCGAACCAGCCCGCCGACCCTGTTCTCTGAGCGACGCCTCTGCGCAGATCAACAGCCTTGGCAGATGCTGCTCATGGCCCCCTGCCGCTGGGCGACCCACCACTCATCCTGTGCGGCTCGCGCCGCCTCATCGCTGCGGTCGGCGCCTCGATATCGCTGGCCATCGGCAGCCCTGGCCTGAATGCCGGATCCGACCAGATCACCGATTTTCCACACAGCCCCGGCCGACAGCGTGCTGCGGCTTTTGGGGCAGCACCTTAGGCTCGGCAGACGTCCTGGTCCGGCCTGTGGCATCCTCAGGCAGGCTTTGTGATTGATGTTCCAAAGGCGCATGAAACGTCAGCGCTTTCGCCGTTCAGAAGACCGTTCGGCGTATGCGGGATACGGTAGATCGACGCGTGGAACTGCCTGATAGGGCGAGCCTTTTTCGAACGTCAGACATACGGTGCGCTGCCAGGCCGAAGCCGGGCCGCGGTCCCATTCGGTCAAGCTGCCTTGCTCAGACACGGTATGCTGCCATGCGCCGCGATCCGATGTGGCTCTCGAAGTATGCCCTCGTCGTGCTGACGGCTCGCGAAGCCGGCCCGATCGCACCTGGAGCGACGAGGGGCTACATCGGGCGCGCGTCATAGAGGGATGGTGATTTTTCCGGGAGGCGCCGGCCGGTGCGGGATTCTCAGGAGACGGCCATGGATGTCACCAGACGGACCTTCGCCGCGGGCGCCGCCACGCTGCCCCTCGTCGGCTCGGGCCTGCCCTCCGCCCGGGCTCAGAGCATGGTCCAGGACGCGCCGGTCATCGGCAACCATGCCGCGGCGGACCCG